>DAOTVV010000208.1:0-51285 GCA_034436255.1 Anaerolineae bacterium | reverse complement strand
ATCAGCAACCGCGACATCATCGCCTCCCGCAATATCACCTATGTCAGTCAGGTGCTCACTGAACGCGCCCGCCAGGCCGCTGAGGCCGAAGTCGGCGTGGTCTACGACGCGCCCGACGCCGGCGTAGCCCGCCAGCAGGTGAGCAAAGCGCGCCAGGTGCTCGACCGCATCGCTTCCATTCGTGGTGACACGCAACTGACCTACCAGGACAAAGCGGCGGCTCTGGCCAAGCTTGGCGACGTATCGCTAAGCCCAGGCCTCATCTCGTCCGTGCTCAATTTCAACGATGGCGAGTGGGCTCAGGTGGAAAAGGAAGTCGTCAACGTGCTCGACGCCTCAATGCGTAGCGTCATCCGCGACGTTGACGTAACGGAGGCGAAGCACCGTGTGCCGGCGCTTGTCTCATTCGACCTGTCCGACAGCCAGGCCGCGGTTGTTGTAGCGATCGTTAGCGACCTCATCCAGCCGAATACCTTGCCGAATGCAGAGCGTACAGCTGAGGCGAAACGGGCGGCACGCGAGGCAGTCCAGCCGGTCTCGACAACGTACCAGGCCGGCCAGGCGATCGTGCGCGCAGGCGACCGGATCACGGAACTGCAGATGGAGGCGCTGCAACAGGTCGGCCTCAAGGAGCCGGCCTTCACCTGGCAGCAGGACGCCTCAGTGCTGGTCGCGATGGCGCTCGTCTCGCTGCTCTTCTACGTCTACATCGCCGTGCGCGAACCAGCCCTGGGGCGGGATTGGCGCCGGCTGCTCACCCTGGCGGCTCTCTCCCTGCTGGCGGCGGTGGGCGCGCGGCAAATGGTGGCGGGCCACGTTCTCTTGCCCTACATCTACCCGGCGGCGGCATTGCCGATGCTTGTAGCGGTGCTCATCAGCCCCGGGCTCGGCCTGTTGACCGCCTTGCTGCCGGCCACCTTCTATGTCTGCCTGGCCAAGGGAGCCACTCTGGAACTGGGCACATATGGCCTGGTGGCCGGGCTGGTCGGGGCGGTCGTGCTCGGCCGGCTGCGTAACCTGCGCTATTTCGTCTGGGCCGGCGCTGCCGTGATGCTGGCCAACCTGCTGACGCTGGCCTTCTTCCGCATACCGGAGCGAAACTACGACCTGATCGGGATTGCCAGCCTGGCGGGGGCGGCCATTCTCAGCGCTGGCCTGGCGAGTAGCATCGGTATCGTCATCTACCTCCTTGTGGGTGGTGCCCTCGGCGCCATCACTTCGCTGCAGATGCTGGAACTATCGCGCCCGACACAGCCATTGTTGCGGGAACTGCTGCTCAAAGCACCAGGCACCTATCACCATAGCATCATGCTCGCCAACATGGCCGAGCAGGCCGCCGAGCGCATAGGCGCTAACGCGCTGTTGGCGCGTGTCGGCGCCTACTATCACGACATCGGCAAGATACCGCGCCCGTATTTCTTCTCGGAGAACCAGAGCGAAGGCAACAACGTCCACGAGCAGCTCGACCCCCGCTCCAGCGCGGCGATCATCATCGGTCACACCACTGAGGGGCTGGAACTGGCGCGTCGGCACCACTTGCCTGCCGCCATCCAGGCATTCATTGCCGAGCACCATGGCCGCTCGCGCCAGGACTACTTCTACGACGAAGCCGTCAAGCGCTACGGCGCCGAAAACGTCAACGAGCAGGATTTCCGTTACCCCGGGCCCCGGCCTCACAGCCGTGAGACTGGCATCGTGATGCTCGGAGACGCCTGCGAAGCGGCGATGCGCGCCTCCAAGCCCGATGTCGGCCAGGGCCTGCCGCGCCTGATCGAGCGCATAGTGGACGACCGTATTCTGGAAGGGGAACTGGACGAGTGTCCGCTCACTTTACGAGAGATTGCCGCCATCAAAGCTGCCTTCGTCAATGTCCTGCAGGGCACTTTCCATCTTCGCGTGCAGTACCCCGAAGGAGCGCTCGTCGAGCAGCGCCCGATTAGTGAGACGGTCCAGCCAGCTGCGGCGCCACAGGGCGGCGCGGTCGGTGGCGCAGCGACTGCGCAAGCTCGAGACGCGGTGAGCGCCGCTCAGAGCGCCGAGGGGGAATAGGGTGATAGATCTTCAGGTGAGCGACGGCGTGGTTCTGCCGGCCGGCTTGGATCAGGTAGTGGTGAGCGCGGCTGAATCGGCGATGACGTTGGCCGGGCGGGCGCCGGACAGTGTTGACGTGAGCGTGGTCATCACGGATGACGCCGAGATTGCGCGGCTGAACCAGCAGTTCAGGGGAGTGAGCGGGCCGACGGACGTCCTGTCATTCGAGCCTGATCCCTCGTTTCCGGGGGCACCGGACGAGTTGAGGCGTTACCTGGGAGACGTGCTTGTCTCTCTGCCGAGAGCGCAGGAACAGGCCGAGTCTGCCCGGCACAGCGTGGCCTACGAACTGGCCTATCTCGTCGCCCATGGCACCCTGCATCTTCTGGGCTACGACCACGCTGATGAGGAAGAGCGGCTGAAGATGTGGGCACTTCAGGAACAGGCCGCTCGTGAGGCGGTAGGTGGCCACGAGCGGGCGTGAGCCCTGGGCCGAAAGCTTTCGCTGTGCCGGCGCCGGCATCTTGGCGGCGCTCAAGAGCGAGCGCAACCTCAGGTTCGACGTGGTGTTCGGCCTGGCCACCGTGGGCCTTGGCCTGGCGATCGGGCTGGATGCGTACGAATGGGTGGCGGTCGTCATCTGCATCACGGCCGTATTCGCAGCCGAGGTCTTCAACACCGCGATAGAGGCAACTGTGGACCTTGTCAGCCCGGAACGCTGCGACCTGGCGCGACTGGCTAAGGACGCAAGCGCTGGGGCAACGCTCATCTGTGCCGCTGGATCGGCGGTGGTCGGCCTGCTCATTTTTCTGCCGAAGGTCCTCGCGCTCCTGTCCCGGCTCTGAATCCCCGCGCCGTCTGGGTACTGTCCTCTGCCTGCACCCAGGCGATTGCTGCGCCTTGCAGCCTGTGGCATTCTTAGCAGGCCCGGGGGCTGAGCCGGGCCCAAGCTTCTGGCAACGGAGGATCGTCATTGGAACCCAAGCCGTTTGAGCTAGCGTTCTCGCTTGCCTGCTTCCCGGCAGCTAAGCGTGAAGCCATTGCCTTGAATGGTGCCGCCGGGGTGCGTTGGTGCGAGGTCGTTCCTGGCATCGAGGGGCTGGAACGAGCGGTGGCTTTTGGCCAGGCGCTCAAGGGCACCAGCATGCATGTCTGGTCACTGCACGCGCCGTTCGGTGGCGCCGCGAACATCGCCAGTGCGGACGAGCAGGTGCGGTCGGGCGCTCTGAGCATCACGCGGCGAGCCTGCGATGTGGCGGCTGCTCTTGGCGCCCACGTCGTTGTCGTGCACCCTGGCGCCGAGCCGGTGGCTGAGGCCGAGAGGGCGGCGACACTGGCTCGTTCTCGCGATGGCCTGGCGGAGCTTAGCCGCTATTGTGCCGCCCTGAAGCTGCGCATGGCAGTCGAGTTCCTGCCGCGCACCTGCCCGGGGAACACGGCCGCCGAACTGGCCTATCTGCTGGCGGACCTCGACCCAGGCGTCGCAGGTGTATGCCTGGACCTGAACCATGCCAACCTCGGGCAGGACCTGAATGAGAATGTGCGTATTCTCGGAGGGCGCATCATCACGTTGCACGTGTCCGACAATGACGGCGTGGATGAGCGGCACTGGCTGCCCGGGCAAGGAGTGGTGGACTACCGGGGCGCCATCGAGGCGCTGTATGACTGTGGCTACCATGGCCCATTCCTCTACGAGTCCTCGACGGACCGTTCTGGCGCTGAGGTGACGCCCGAGGCCATTCGCGAGAACTACGAGCAGGTGATAGCGCCACTGCTGCGCTAAGGAGGACGATAGATGCGCCACTACGAGATAGCCGTGATCGCGGGCGATGGCATCGGCCGGGAGGTGATCCCGGCTGGTATGGACGTGCTCGATGCTGCTGCAGGTATCCACGGTGGCTTCGAATTGAAGTGGCAGCGGTTCGACTGGGGCTGCCAGTACTATCTTGAGCATGGCCGCATCATGCCCGAGGGCGGGCTCAGCACGCTGGCGCAGTTCGAGGCAATCTACCTCGGGGCAATCGGCTACCCAGGCGTGCCGGACCATGTGTCTCTCTGGGGCTTGCTACTACCCGTGCGGCAGACCTTCGACCAGTACGTAAACCTGCGCCCGGTCAAGCTGTTGCCAGGGGTGCCCGGGCCACTGCGGGCCCACGGAGATGGCGACATAGACTTCATCTGCATACGGGAGAACACTGAAGGCGAGTATTCCGGGGCCGGTGGCCGCGCCCATGCCGGCTCAGCCGACGAGGTGGTTGTGCAGACGGCCATCTTCACCCGCAAAGGCACGGAGCGCATAATCCGCTACGCGTTCGAGCTCGCCACGAGGCTGGGGCGGCACAAGGTCGCAAGCGCCACCAAGAGCAACGCCATCAACCACAGTATGGTCTTCTGGGACGAGGTGTTCGCCAACGTGGCTCAGGAATATCCGGGCATCGTGGCGGAGAAGTACCATGTTGATGCGCTGGCGGCCAGGTTCGTCACCCACCCGCAGACGCTGGACGTCGTCGTCGCCAGCAATCTCTTCGGCGATATACTGACCGACCTGGGTGGTGCGCTCCAGGGCAGCCTGGGAATCCCGGCCAGTGCCAACCTCAACCCGGAGGGCACTTACCCCTCGATGTTTGAGCCGGTGCACGGTTCGGCGCCGGACATCGCTGGCCGCAACATCGCCAACCCAATAGGTGCCATCTGGGCCGGCGCGATGATGCTCGAACATCTGGGCGAGGCCGACGCGGCCAGGCTGGTGATGCGAGCTCTCGAGGATACCTGCCGCGCCGGCGAGGTGTTCACGCCAGACCTTGGCGGCCGGGCGACCACGCAGGAGTTCGCGCGGGCAGTGATCGCCAGGATGCGCGTGTGAATGCGGCCCAACCTCTGAGCGTGTCGGTCACACTGGGTAGCGGCCTGCACCGGTATGGGCCAACCGGCACTAAACGCAGCATGCGGGTGCCGCCGGGCGCCCGCATCGCTGACCTGTTGGCGGCTCTCGGCCTTCAGGATGCTGCGCCGTTGCTGGTCGCCCGCAACGGGAGGGTAGCAGCGCCCGAAGATCCTCTTGAAGAGAACGATATGGTCTGGGTCTTCCCGGCCGTCGGTGGCGGCGCCTAGCCCCACGACCCGGCTGAAGCCACCGCCCGGTGCATCTGGCCGGCCAAGCTAGAGGCTCTGACCGTCGCGGCCGTCGAGCCCGTCCTGGTCCACAATCTCGAGCCGTGCGCCCAGGTAAAGCGGGCAGGAGTGGCAGGCGATGCCATCGTCGTCTTCGCCATTACCGGCGCTGTGCCAGCAGGGGCTGGTGCGGCTGGCCCTGGCCTTGCAGACCTCACCGTAGGGTGGCTCGCCGTCAACGACGTGCCCGTAAGTGACCATCGCCATGATCCGGCGGAGGCCCTGCTGGTTGAGGCCGTCATCATGGATCAGCCGGCGCACGACCTTGACCCACTCCAGGTCCGAGTTGGAATAGAAGCGCCGGTTGTTCTTGCGCGCTGGCTTGATCAGGCCAGCCTGCTCGTAGAGGCGAAGAGTGCGCGGGTGCAGTTCCAGAAGTTCGGCGGCTGTGGCGATAGTGTACAGTGGCCGCCAGTCCTCAAGCGCCTTGCGATCCACCTGCACAGACGATGTACGTTCCACTTCGTGTTCCCTCCGGTGATTGGGCAGAATTCTCCCCAAGCCATTTCACGGCTACGTGAAAGGACCGCGGCTATTCTAGTGGCTGGGAGCTTGGTTGGCAAATGCTCAGTTACTGTGTTCTTACAACAGTCTGGGCTATGTCGGTTGCCGGTTCGGCTGGCATTCGCCTGGCCTGAGTTCGCCTATGCCTCTGCGGGTTTGGCAGGGCGGGCAGAGACGCTGAGCAGGCCATAGCGCAGGCCACGCACGCTGACGCGCAGCCCATCTTGTTCGAGTGCTTGCATGGCCGCCAGCAGGATCGCGGCCCCGGGGACGATCGTGTCTTCGCGCCCTTTGGGTAATCCGGCGATTCGGCTGCGTTCCTCTGGGAGCGCCTGCGCGATTTCTAGGGCCAGCTGGCGCACGCGCCCGGCAGTTAGCACATGGCCATCAACCTCGCGGTGACGTTGCTCGTCCAGGCGGAGGTCAACTGCACCCAGAGCCGTGATCGTGCCGCCGATGCCCACAAGGTGGCTTTCCGGCGCGAGGCGAGCGATGCGCCTCATCGGCGCGGCAAGTTGAACAGCCGCGGCGCGCTGCATGCGCTCAAGGTCGGACTCGGCGCGGGCATCGCCGGCCTGGGCACGCAGCCGTACACAGCCCACAGGAACGCTGGTACTGCCGACAAGCCCACCAGGGCCGCCGGCAGTCAGTTCGGTGCTGCCACCGCCGATGTCGAGCAGAAGCAAAGCCGCGTCCTTCAGTGCCGGGTCGCTGCAGACGCCGAGCAGGCCAAGTTCGGCCTCGCGCTGGGCGCTCAGAACCTGCAAAGTAAGGCCCGTAGCCTCCTGCACACGGCGAGCGAACTCGGTGCCATTCGCGGCTTCGCGTACGGCCGCTGTTGCCGCAACCAGAGTGCCCTCGGCACCAAGCCTGGCCGCGCGCTCTTTGTAGTCCGCGATCACGGCCAGCGTCCGCGTCATCGCCTCCTCAGGCAGGACGCGATCCCCGGCCAGGCGTTCGCCCAGGCGGGTGATGCGCACCTGCTCATCCAAAGGCGTGCCAATCGTGCCGCTGATGACGTCGGCGACAAGCAGGAGGACGGAATTGCTTCCCACATCAATTGCAGCAAGCCGCATAGGCCTCTTATAGCAGAGAACTGGCAGAATGCGCATGTCTGGCTTGGTTAGCCCACGCTTGCCGGCCTGGAGCTTGGCCTGGCAGCGCGCTGCCAGCGCTTTGACCGGGCGCGGCGCAGTTGCTAGATTGGCTGAGTTATCCTACCAGTGAGGAGCGCACGAACATGGACAAAGTGAGGTTGGGCCTGATCGGCGTCGGCGGCATGGGCAGTGAGCATCTACGCTGTCTGCTTCTGGACGAGGGCGCCGAGGTCGTCGCTGTGGCGGACCTGGACGAGGGCAAGTTGCAGGCTGCTGTCGAGCGTACGGGCGGCAAAGCCAAGGGCTACAAGGACTACCACGAACTCCTGAAGCGGGACGATATACAGGCCGTCTTCGTCGCCGTTCCCGAGTTTCGCCACAAGGCCGTCGCCCTGGATGTGTTCGCCGCGGACAAGGACCTGTTTCTCGAGAAGCCGATGGCGACCAACCTTCGCGACACCGACGAGATCATTTTGGCCGGGCGTCAGGCAGGGAAGCTGCTGCAGATCGGCCTGGTCTATCGCTATGCCAGCTTCTTCCGAGGCATGAAGCGCCTGCTTGCGGAGCAGCAGGAGTTGGGCAGGATCCTCATGATGTGGTGCATCGAGCACCGCCTCTCTTTCCCGCCAATCCCCTGGTATCACTCCCAGGAGAAGACGGGTGGTGCCATCGTCGAGAAGGATTGCCACCACTTCGACATCTTCAATTGGATGCTGGAACGCCGAGCCAAGCGCGTCTGCGCCTTCGGTGCCCGGTCGGTGCTTGTGCCCGGTGGCGATTACTATTGCGAATGGCCGGGCCTGAAGCCGGCGGTGATAGACTACGGCGACAACGTGGACCATGCCGAGATCATCCTCGACTACGGCGACGGCATCACCGCTCATCTCAGCTTGAACCTCGCCCTACGGCCGGCGGACCTGTCACTTGGCTTCCCCCTGGAGATAGGCGGCATCGGCTGGAACGGGCGCAAGATGGTGTCCCACGTGGACGAGGGCACGATCACATTCACGGGTGGGCGTACGGCAGAGAGCCAGACCCACGACATGAAAGACGAACAGGATGCCAAGGCCCTGGCGCACGCTGGAGGTATGCAGGAGCACGTGGAGTTCCTCGAATGCGTGCGCACACGCCGGCCGACCTACGCCGATGGCGTCGTCGGGCGCGAGTCCATGTTGCCTGCCTTCGCGGCGGAGCGCAGCATCAAAGAGGGCCGCATCGTCGAGATCGAGGAGATCATGGACGAGGGGCTGCTCCCCAACGAGCCCTACTGCGAGCCGCCGATGCCGCGCTGACGATCGAGCCCCGACACCGCGCGGTACCGGGGCTCGACACTGGCAGAGGCGCAGTGGCGCGCCCTCTAGACGAAATCGGCGACAAAGTACACGGCATTGCTGGCAGGGAACAGGGCGTCCAGTTCCGCCAGGAGTGAAGCATCGCCTTTGCCGGCCAGAGCCTTGGATGGCGCCACTGTGCCTGCCAGAATGGCAACCAGCTCGGCCTGAGTCAGGTCTACTACGCGGCTGTCAGCGCAAGGGCCCCCGAGTTCAAGGTAGCCCTGCCTGGGCATTAATGTCGCCTCGTCCCCGAGGCAGCGGAAGCTGACCGGACCAGAGAGAGGGGTGCGGGAGGCCCTGAGGTGATCGCTCAGGGCGGGCAGGATTGCGGAAAAGAGCCCATGCAGGTCGAGAACACGCAACATGACCTGGTCGTCGTCCGTGCGCTCGACCCCTGGCAGGTCCTGCGTCGCACGCCAGATCGGGTGATCAGCAGGGAGTTGGCCGGAGACGGCCGGGTACTTGAGCAACCGCGCTTGGCGAATCAGGCGCTGGAACGAGACCAGCGCTGCACGTTCCTCGTCGGGCAGATAAGCGGATTCGACAATATCGCCGTCGCGCCACATGCGCGCGTAAGCCACGACTTGCCCCCGCTTCTCGACCAGGATGAAGCCCAGGTTGGTACCGACCTCGTCCCATATGTGCTGGTTGTTCCAGTAGTACAGGTCACGCTGGCGGATCAGGCTGCGGCCACGGATGTATTGGCTGTGCACTGCGGCCACTTGCCACAAGTCGCCCGGTTCTCCGAACGACCGTGTCAGGTATCCTTCGTCGGGCAAGGCCTCGAGCGGGAAGGCGTTCACATCCAGCTTGAGGGCAGGAAGCAGGACGCTGTCCCAACCGAAGTTCTCGTAGAAGCCCCAGCGTCCGGCGTGCACCATGAGCAAGGGGCTGCCCTGGGCCCTGGTGTAGCGGGCGCAGTCCTGGAGGAGAGCACTGCCCAGCCCTTTGTGCCGGAATTCGGGCAGGGTGCAGACGTCGCCGATTGCCCAGGCGTTCACTGTGGCGCCGCAGAGGCTGAGAGGATGCTGGTACAGCCGGATGTGAGAGACGGGGCGGCCGTCATAGAGCACAATTCGTGAATGCTCCGCCATCGCCCCGGGGTAATTGCGGTAGCGGGCTACGAAGAACTCGCGCGGCTGGTGAAAGATGCCCTCATTGATCACGGTGATAGCTGGGATCTCGGCCTCGGTAGCGCCGCGAAGCTCGTAGCCTGGCGGCAGGTCCGGTACGGTAATAGTGATACTCATTCGGGGAACAACTCCATTGCTTTGAGTGTAATGACACGGCCCAGGTGCAGGCAGCGGTCCCGATAAAGCCGGTCCTCCGGGGCACGGCAAGAGACGGCGCCCAGATGCAGGTAGGGAAGGCCTTGCGTGATGCCGCCAGAATACACCAGCATACCACGAACCAAGGCTGCGGCGATCATGGTCATCTCCGCCAGGCTGCCCCCACCACCTCCGGGCCAGTTCTGGGAGACGAAGAACCCGGCTAGCTTGCCCGCCAACTCCGAGCCGGCTGTGTCCAGGTAGCGCTTCATCTGCCAGGAGCAGGTCGCCTCATAGGTGGGGCTGCCAAAGATAATCGCCTTGCATTGGCGCAGGTACTCGGCGTCAGGGGCGTCAACCGTCATCAGCCGCACTTCCACGCTGTCGCCGACCGATCGGCAACCGTCGGCGACGAGCTCGGCCATCCGTGCCGTGTTGCCGCTTTCAGAGTGGTAGACGATGGCGACCTTCATGCCAGTTCCAAGCCCAAGATGCGTGCCGCCGTGCGATAGCGCACTGCTGCCCGCCATTCGGGGCGGACGTTGGCCGAGCGCATCAGGACCTCGTAGTCGTGAAGTACGTCCTTGATCTCGAAGTAATCCACGTCGCTGCCAAAGACGATCTTCTCCCAGGCGGCAGTGCCGTCGGGGCTGCCGTAACGTGTGGTGCTATCCCACCAGAGCAACTCGCTGATCTGCTCCGGCCGATGCGCCTTGAGGGTGGAGCCTGACAGATCGAAGAATAGGTTGGGGTTCCACCGGGCCGACATGGTAGCTTCCTCGTAGAAGGGGTTGCCGAGGTGGGCGCCGATGATCTTCCAGTCCGGGAAGGTGCGGGCGATCGAGTCCAGGTGGATCGGGCGCATGAGGCCGCAGTCCACGCGCACATGGTGGCCCTGTTCCTGGCGAGCCACTATGCCCAGGTGGAACAAGCCCGGCATGCCAAGTGCCTCTGCCTTCTCGTAGATGGGGAAGAATGACTCGTCGTTGTATGCCTTTGGCGGGATGATGAACTTCAAGCCGGTGAAGCCGCGGTCCTTCAACTCGGCTACCTTCTCTGGCCCGTCTATGCCCAGTCGGACATGGCCGAAACCGAGAATGGTCTTGGGGTGCCTGCGAAAGGCAGCCTCGACATCGGCATTGCCGCCGAAGCCAGCCATGTGAGCACCGCTCTCAATGGCCATTACACAGACCTTCACGATTCCCAGGCGCTCACAAGTGGCTGCCAGCCTGTCGGCGTAGTCGGGGCTGTCGCCAAGGTGGTGATGCATGTCAATGATCGGGGTATCTGGCATTGTCGCGACCTCCTGCTGCCTATCCAGCGCGCACATTGTACGTATTCCGCCGTTGCCTGCCAATGGCTGGCAGCTTGGCTGGCGGGGTGCTTTGACAGGTGCACCTCTGGCTAGTAGAATCGCGGTGGTCTTTGGTGCGCGTGCTTGGCAGGGGGCCTTAGGCGCGCCTGGAAACGGCCTTGCGGGCCTTTCCCAGAGTCAGACTGCTGTTTGCAGCCGGGTTAGGGCGCCCGTGGTGACCTAACCCGTTTTCACGCCAGGAAGCGCGCGCCGGCCACGGTGATCATTTCGGGGGTACAGGCAACTGCCACCGGGCAGCGCGCGCCGTACCTCACACTAGGAGGTCAGGATGAATAACCTTACCGAGATCCGCTGGCACGGCAGGGCTGGCCAGGGATTGGTGACTGCCGCCAAGCTCTTGGGCGAGACGGCACTGGGCACCGGCCAGTACTTCCAGGCCTTCCCTGACTACGGGCCAGAGCGCATGGGGGCTCCCATCCGTGCCTACACCCGCCTCAGCCCGGAGCCGATCCGTATCCACAGCCAGATTGAGCACCCTGATGTAGTGCTCGTGCTCGACCCGACGCTGCTTGACCTGATTGACGTCACCGAGGGCCTGCGCGAGAACGGCACGATCTTGGTGAACACGAGCGAGTCGCCAAAGGCGCTGCGAACGAAGCTGGGTTTGGACGGCAAACCCGTGCGCGTCTTTGCCGTGGATGCGAGCCGAATCGCCATCGAGGCTTTCGGGCGTGAGATCACCAACACACCCATGCTGGGTGCCTTCGCCAAAGCGACGGGCATCTTCCCGCTCGAAAGCCTCGTGAGCGATGTGCGTCGCCAGTTTGGCAAGAAGCTTCGCCCAGAGATTGTCGAGGCGAACGTGAAGGCATTGCAGCAGGCCTACGAGAGCGTGCAAGAGGGCTGAGGCCCGCCGGGAACCGCAAGCAACTACGAGAGCATCGGAGGATAGTCATGCCGAAACTGATGGGATGGAGAGACCTCCCGATCGGCGGGGTCATAGAGGAGGCCGGTAACGCCAGCGAACTGAATACTGGCGCTTGGCGAGCCTTCCGCCCCGTCGTTGACAAGAACAAGTGCACCAACTGCCTGCAGTGCTGGATCTTTTGCCCGGATATGAGCGTGAAGGTGGAGGCACAGAAAATGGTCGGCTTCGACCTTTACCACTGCAAGGGCTGCGGCATCTGCGCCAACATCTGCCCGGTTGACGCCATCGAGATGAAGACCGAAGCTGAGGCAGCAAGGGCGGAGAAGGAGGAGTCGAAGTGAGCGAGTTCAAGGCCCTTGATGGTAACCAGGCCGTCGCTGAGGCCATGCGCCAGGTAAACCCGGATGTAGTCGCGGCTTACCCGATCACGCCCCAGACGGAGGTAGTGCAGGTCTTCTCGCAGTTTGTGGCCGATGGCAAGGTAGACACTGAATTCGTCACGGTCGAGAGCGAGCACAGCGCCATGAGCGCTTGTGTCGGTGCTGCGGCGGCGGGGGCGCGCGTCATGACTGCGACCTCGTCCTGCGGCCTGGCCTATATGTGGGAGATCACCTATATCGCTGCCTCAATGCGCCTACCCATCGTCATGATGATCGCCAACCGTGCCCTCTCCGGCCCGATCAATATCCATGGCGACCATTCGGACAGCATGGGCATGCGGGACAACGGCTGGGTGCAACTCTTCTCGGAATCGCCCCAGGAAGCGTACGATAACATGGTGCAGGCCGTGCGTATCGCCGAGCACCCGGATCTACTTGCCCCGGTCGCCGTATGCCAGGACGGGTTCATCACCAGCCATGCGGAGGAGCGGGTCGAAGTCTTCGACGATAGCGACGTCAAGGACTTTGTCGGGGCGTACAAGCCCGTCTACTCTCTACTGGACGTGGACAAGCCGGTCACGTATGGCGCGCTTGATTTCTATGACTACTACTTCGAGCATCGCCGGGCTCAGATCGAGGCCCTGAGCCACGCCAAAGATGTCATCCTTGAGGTAGCGGCTGAGTTCAACAAGCGCTTCAACCGCAACTACGGCCTGTTCGAGGCCTACCGCCTCGAAGATGCCGAGGTGGCCATTGTGGTCATGTCCTCGACTGCTGGCACGACGAAGGTCGTGGTGGACGATCTGCGGGCGAAGGGCATGAAGGTTGGCCTGCTCAAGCCGCGTGTTTTCCGCCCCTTCCCGGGCCCCGAGTTCGTTGATGCGCTCAAGCACGTCAAGGCCATCGCGATTTTGGACCGGTCTGCCTCATATGGCGCCATGGGGTGTGCTGGCCCGCTCTTCCTCGAGACGGCGGCCGCCTTCCAGGTATACGGGCCCGCCCAGCGCACCCCGATGGTAGACTATGTCTTCGGCCTGGGCGGCAGGGACATCGTCCCGTCGCAGATAGAAGGGGTGTATCGGCGCCTGTTCGATGTGGCCGGCACGGGCAAGACCGGCGACCTGGTCACCTATCTTGGTGTAAGGGAGTGAGGAGTTAGAAATGGCGACGGGAACGGTTACACCGACGCGACTGATACTGAAGGACCTTTCGAGCAAGCCTGATCGCCTCAGCCCTGGACACCGTCTGTGCCCGGGCTGTGCCGCACCTATTGTGGTCAAGCAAGTGCTCATGGCGATAGACGAGCCAGTGGTAACTTTCTGCGCCACCGGCTGCCTGGAAGTGTCCACGACGATCTTCCCGCAGACGGCCTGGAACGTGCCGTTCATGCACAATGCTTTCGAGAACTCAGCTTCCACGTGCTCGGGGGCAGAGGCGGCTTACCGCTCGCTGGTGCGCCAGGGCAAGCTGGAGGAGCGCAACATCCGCTTCGTTGCCTTCGGTGGTGACGGCGGTACCTATGACATCGGGCTGCAAGCGCTGTCCGGCGCGATGGAGCGAGGCCATCGCATGCTCTATGTGTGCTACGACAATGAGGCCTACATGAACACGGGCATCCAGCGCTCCAGCGCCACCCCTCAGGGCGCCGCTACGACTACGTCCCCTGCGGGCAAGGTGATACCTGGCAAGCGCGGTGCGCGCAAAGACCTGACAGCGATCATGGCGGCGCACAACATCCCGTACGTGGCTCAGGCATCCCCTCACAACTGGCGTGATCTGATGACCAAGGTGCGCAAGGCGGTAGCGGTGGACGGGCCTTCGTTCATCAATGTGCTGTCCAGCTGCAACCGCGGCTGGCGCCACGACACGAGCACGACGATTGAGATACAGAAACTGGCCGTCGACACCTGTTTCTGGCCCCTCTACGAGGTGCAGGACGGGGTGTACAAGATCAACTACAAGCCCAAGAACAAGTTGCCTGTCTCCGAGTTTCTCAAGCCGCAGGGGCGCTTTGCCCACATGTTCAGGCCAGGCAACGAGCACCTGATCGAGGCGCTGCAGGCCGAGGTTGACGCGCGCTGGGAGCGTTTGCTCAAGTTGGCCGGCGAGGCGTGACCCGGCGCTAGTGATCAGCACATAGCCCTCAGCCAGAGGCAGTGAGCCTTGTGGCTGAGGGCCGTTCTGGAGGTCGTATGGGCGCAGTCTATGTCAGCGAGCATCCGCTTCTGCAGCATAAGCTGGCTTTGCTGCGCGACATACGCACCGAGCCCAAGAAGTTCCGAGAGCTAGTGCGCGAAATGAGCATGCTCATCGGCTACGAGGCGACACGCGACCTGCGCCTTGAGCAGCGCACGGTGACCTCGCCGATGGGGGAGTGCCAGGGCTGGTCGCTGGCCGAGAAGGTAGGCCTCGTGCCCATCCTGCGAGCGGGGCTGGGGATGCTCGATGGCCTGTGGGAGATGATGCCCTCGGCTGAGGTCTGGCATATCGGCCTCTACCGCGACGAGCAGACCCTTCAGCCCGTGCAGTACTACAGCAACCTGCCGGTCTCACCCACGGCGCAGGTATGCCTCGTGCTCGACCCGATGCTAGCGACTGGTGGCTCCGCCGTTGCCACGGTGGACATTCTCAAGACGTGGGGCGCGGGGCGGATCAAGTTCCTCGGCCTCATTGGCGCCCCGGAAGGGGTGTCTAGGCTTCGGCGGATGCACCCTGACGTTGATGTCCACCTGGCCGCGATAGACCGCGGCTTGAACGAGGCTGGGTACATTGTCCCGGGCCTGGGCGACGCCGGCCACCGGCTGTTCGGCACCGGCTAGCCATCTGGGCCGGCGATGGTGAACCGGCGGGTGGTCTGGTGAGCGGGGTGTGGCTGGCTTACGCCCTGACCTTCGCCATCGCCTTCGCCGTCAGCCTGGCATTATCCCCGCTTTCCATCCGGCTCGGCATCAAACTCGGCGTCGCTGACCGGCCCGGTGGGCGGCGCCAGCACCGTGGTGTGATCTCGCGCCTCGGTGGCATCGCTCTCTACGGCGGCTTCGTGGCTGCTGTCATCGCCTCCCAGTTCCTGAGCGTGCCTCGTCTCGACCCAAACGAGCCCAGGCGCCTTGCCGGGTTGCTGGCCGGAACGACGACGGTTTTCATCCTTGGCCTCCTTGATGACCGGTATGAGCTTGGCCCTGGACTCCAGTTTGCCGGCCAACTCCTGGCGACTCTGGTGGGTATGGCCGGGCTCATCTTCATCGAATACGTGAACAACCCCTTTGGTGGTCCCGACGCCCGCCTGTACTTTCCCTGGTGGCTGGCCGGCGCCCTGACGATCTTCTGGATGATGGGCATGATGAACACCGTCAACTGGCTAGATGGCCTGGATGGCCTGGCAGCCGGAGTGGTGGCCATCGCCTCGCTTGTGCTCTTCGCCAATGCCGCCTTCCGCTTGCAGCCGGCCCAGGAGAGCGTCGCTCTGTTGCCGCTTGCCCTGGCTGGTGCCTGCCTGGGCTTTTTGCCGTTCAACTTTCACCCGGCGCGTGTGTTCATGGGCGGCGGCGCCTATGTGCTCGGCTATGCTCTGGGCGCGCTCTCGATTATCGGCGGCGCCAAAGTGGCGGCGGTGCTTCTTGTCCTTGGCATCCCCATCGTTGATGCGGCCGTCACCATCGTGCGGCGCTGGCGCCGCGGCGGGCGGCCTGATGTCGGCGACCGCGGCCATCTGCACTTTCTCTTGTACGATGCCGGCCTGCCTCAGCGTAGCATTGTGATCGCCTACTACGTGTTCTGCGCCGTTTTCGGGGCGCTTGACCTTGCCGTGTCACCGAGGCTGTACAAGCTCCTGGCACTGGCGGTTCTGACGCTCTTGGTGACCGCCACTTTGCTGTTCGCGGGCAGGCGTGGCAAGCGGATCTGAGGCAGCGAGCCGGGTGGCCGGCCGGAACCAGCCTGAGCACCAAAGGAGCGCTGGCACGAGAAGGCAGCCGCGGCCATGATCCATTGATCCATTGAGCAGGGCGCTGCCAGCAGTTATAATCGCCCCTGATCCGGCCGCGAGGCTGCGCCCTCGCCAGCGGCAGAGAATGGCGCGGGGACGGCCGGACCGATGCTGTTGTTACCGATGAGGAGGACACGCAATGTGGAAGCTAGCGATCTTCACCGATGAGGTGAGCCACGACTTTGAGAAGGCCCTGGACCTGATCCAGGCCTGGGGGCTGAAGTACGTGGAAGTGCGGACGGTAGACCGTACGAACCTGGTGGACCTTGACGATGCTGGCGTGGCCAGGGTGAAGCGGCTGCTCGATGAGCATGGCCTGGGCATAGTCGCAATCGGTTCGCCGCTTCTCAAGTGCTATCTGAACGAGCCGAAAGCTGGCCCTGCCGGAGACGCCTTCTTCTCGCAGGCTAACACATACGCCGAGCATCTGACGATCCTGGAACGCTGCGGCTACCTGGCCGGCGTGTTCGGCACAGGTATCACCCGTTGCTTCTCTTTCTGGCGCGAGCCAGATCCCCAGGCAGTGTTCCCGGAAGTTGTCGAGCGGCTAAAGTACGTTAGCGGGCGAGCGCATGACCTCGGCCTGACCCTGGCGATGGAGAATGAGACGTCCTGCAACGGTGGTACGCCGGCAGAGGTGCGCGACCTGGTCAAAGCTGTTGGCTCACCATCGTTGGGCATAATGTGGGATGCCGGGAACGCTCAGTGGGCGGGCGTTGAAGCTTACCCTGACGGCTATGCGGTGGTGAAGGATCGCATCTACCACGTACACGTGAAGGACGTGAGCACAAAGGGCGCCGAGCCGCACGGCACGGTGTTCGGCACGGGCGAGGTGAACTTCCGTGACATGTTCCAGGCTCTCGCCAGGGATGGCTACGATGGGGCTCTGACCCTGGAGCCGCATTTCAAGCCCGGAGAGCCTGGGCCCACCGACCAGGTGCGCGCCTGCGTAGACAACCTGCGTGCACTGCTGAGTGAGCTGAAACTGGGGTTCGAATAGAACCCGGCATGGCGGCCCGTGCCGTGGCCCGGCGCCTTTGGCTGGCGTCTGGCCGCGGGCGGTGATAGCATTTGGAGCCGTGGATAAGCTGAAAGCTAGAGGTCTGGGCCAGCCGGTTCTCGTGCTCAACGGTAACTACCAGCCGCTCAACGTCTGTAGCACCAGGCGGGCGCTGCTGTTGTTGGTGCTGGGCAAGGCGAGCGTCGTCGAGAACGGTCGGGGCGAGGTGCGCACGGGCAGTGGCGTCTTTCCGCGCCCGTCGGTTATACGCCTCACTTATGTTGTGCAGAGGCCGAGGCCCCGCGTGCGCCTGAGCAAGCGGGAGCTATTCCGGCGCGATGGCTATCGTTGTGCTTACTGCGGCCAGAGATCGCAGCAACTGACCATAGACCACGTCATCCCCAGGCATCGCGGTGGCACGCACTCCTGGGACAACCTGGTGACAGCCTGTGCTCGCTGTAACCGCAAGAAGGGCGGCCTGACGCCCGAGGAAGCGCACCTCACACTGCGCTACCGCCCGTACGAGCCGCCCTCCAGCCTCGATTACCTGTTTGGCCCCTACCTGGCTGATAACCAGGGTTGGCAACGCTTCCTGGCAGGCTGGTGACCGGGCCAACTTGCGCGCCTGGCCGCCGAGGTCAGGACTGCCGCTCCGGTGTGGACATGCTGTAGGCTTGCAGGCCCTGCTCCAGGAACGTCTCGGCGGTCATGGCTGCCTGCGCTCCCGAACCGGCAGCGATGATAACCTGAGCAGTGGCGCCCTGGCGCAGATCGCCGGCGACGAAGACCCCAGGGGCGCTGGTGCGCCCGTACTCGTCGGCAACAACGTAGCCGTGCTCATCCAGCTGGACCTGGCCCTGCAGAAAGCCACTGTTGGGCTTGGAACCGACATAGATGAAGACACCATCAACCGGCAACTCCGACCGCTCGCCTGTCTGGACGTCCTTCAGCCTGATGCCTGTGACCTTACCATCCCCGAGCACTTCCTCGACGACATAACCAAGCCTGGTCTCGATCTTGGGGTGGTTGAAAACCGTCTCCTGTAGCATCAGCATCGCGCGCAGTTGCTTGCGCCGGTGCACCACGATCACCTTGCTCGCATATTGGGTCAACTCGACGGCCTCTTGCAGGCAGGAATTGCCGCCCCCAATGACGGCCACCGTCTTGCCGCGGTAGAAGAAGCCATCGCAGGTGGCGCAGTAAGAGATGCCTCTGCCCATGAACCGCTCCTCGCCGGGCACTCCCAGTTTGCTGGGCACGGTGCCTGTGGCGATGATCACGGCTTTGGCTTCCTCGACAGTGCCTGAGGATAACTCCACCTTCAGCGGTTGCTGGCGGAAATCTACGCCGGTGGCCGAATCGAACAGGAACTCGGCGCCGAAGTTCTCCGCCTGCCTCTGCATGGCACTGGCCAGGGACGGCCCTTCGATGCCGTCGGCGAAACCGGGGTAATTCTCGAGGTGGCTTATGTACAGCAGGTTGCCGCCCACAGCCTGGCCGGCGACCACTAGAGGCTGCCGCTGGTAACGAGCGGCATAGAGGGCGGCGCTGAGGCCGGCCGGACCGCTGCCGACAATAATCACTTCACGCATCTAACGCTCCTTGGGTTGTTCAGATCGTGCTCATTTTACGAAATGCATGCATCAGGCACAAAGAACCCCTTCAGTCACGACGACGAAGGGGTTCTTTGTCGCTAAAGGGCGAAACGCGGCTCTGAGCCGCAGCTAGCCGGACGAAGCCTTGGACTCCATGATCGTGACGCTGACCAGGCCGTCACTCCCCTCTTTGGCGGCCACCATCAGGGTGATACTATCGCCCGATTTCTCATAGGTGGCCATGCCATTGGTGACGTCCTCGCCCGTCTTGTTCCAGCCATCGCCGGTGAGTTTCGTCTCATACCACTTGAGCACGTCGGCCACAGTGCTCTTGATGTCGTAACTGGCCATGCCCGCCGAGATGAAGTAGTTGCTGTCCTGTATCGCCCCGTCCATCACGGGCAGTGTGGCCCCCATGTCTGGCGGGATGATGTTCACTGGCTGGTTGAGGCTGAGGAGTTCCCAGGTCATGTCCATGCTGGCGTTGCTGGCCTCACCACTCAGCGAGTAGCCCTCGACATGAGTGATGAGCTTGATGATGTACTTGCCGTCCTGAGACAGCCATGTCTCGCCGCTAACCTTGGCACCAGCGGCCAGCCCGACGGCATCCGTCTCGCTAAACTTGTAGTGGTCGGTCGTGAAGCCGTTCAACTGCACGCCCTTCTCCACGAGTTGCGGGTTCCTCACCCCTTCCAGCATGCTGTTGCCCTGAGTCATGAAGCTGCTCAGGCTGCCGGTTGGGCTCTGCGTATCGCCGGACTTGGACTGCATCCAGCTGTCGCCCATCTTGATCCAGGAATCCTGGCCGATCTGGATGGATTCGATGGTGAAGGCCTTCCCATCCTGCCCGACGCCCTCCATGACGACGTGCTGCGCTTGCTTCTGCTGGTCTACCTCTTCGGTCATCTTCCAGGTCTGGGGCTGGGCCTCTGGTGTGCTCTTGTCAATGGCGCTGATCTCGAAGACGGCGCTGTAACTGTTGACGCCTTCGAGCGAACTGGAAAGATCGGGCAGGACGACGCCGCCTTGCTCGGCAGTGGCCGAAGTCGCAGCGCTCTCCGCCTCGGGGGTGGCGGTGGGATTGGCAGCCGACACCTCAGCGGCGGCCGGTGTGGCGGTCGGTTCAGCTATTGTGGTGGATATCTCGGACTTGACGGTGGCAACCGCCGTTTCCACCGTCTTGGCGACGCTAGTGCTCGCGGCGGACTTGGCGCTACCCAGCGAGAAAGGCCCGCAGGCGAGCAGAGTGAGTAGGGCTATGCCACCGGCGACCAAGGCCAAACTGCGGCGGGTATTCATGGCTCTTCTCCTTATTGGCAACAAGTTCGGGGGAGAGTGACGGCCTGAGTAAAGGCAAGATGACAACGCAGGCAACCGCCAGTGCGGCGGCCAAGAGGCTTGCGCGGTCGAAACGGATAACAACGGCTATCTTGAGTTTGCCTGATGCAGACATCTTTGTCAATACTCGCTTAGGGTCGCCGCCGTAAAGGCCCCGTAAGAACTGATCGTGGGCCCCGGCCTGCCTTACCGGGGGCGTGGTGGTACAATGGCGGCTCGGCGCCAGCCGGCAGCAACACTATCCGCAGGTGAATGCAAATGGGCAATGGATCGCAACCACAGCTGCGAATGATGGTCACTCATCTGAGGTACCTGCCACCGGTGCAGCTTCCGGATGGCTATGAACTCGCCGTCATGGAGCCAGGCCGCGAGCAGGACTGGATAGACGTGCTCAACGGCGCTCTGAACATGGGCCACTGGACCGTAGAAAAGGCGCGGGCCTGTCTGTCAGGCTCGCCGGCGCATGTCATGCGCGATGGCATCCACATCGTCAGCAGGTGCGGCACGCCCGTGGCCACCGCGTGTTTCACTATGCATGACGACACGGGCGAGGCGGAGTTGGGTTGGGTAGCGTGCTTGCCGGAGCATCGTGGCCGCAATGTGGGCTATCAAGTATGTTTGGCTACGCTCAGGCACATCGCCGGCCGGGGTTTCGGCAGCGCCTTTCTACTGACCGACGATGAGCGGCTGCCAGCGATCCGCACCTATCTTCGTCTCGGTTTCCGGCCTCTAATCACCGACATCAGCCACGCTGAGCGCTGGCAGCGAATACTGGCACAGATACGCGGCGCCGAAGAGTTGCTGGCCCTGCCTCTGGCTTCAGATCCGGGGCATTGACATGGGCTGGCCTGGCGAGTAGGATAGCAATAGCAGACAGGTGGCTGTGTGCTGCCCCTCTCCGAATCTACTCCGCAGGCGGAAAGGACTAGTGGTATGGCTGAGGCCGTCATCGAGCCTGTTCGGAATCAGGATCAACTGAAGGAATTCGTGGCCTTCCCCTGGAAGGTCTACAAGGATGATCCTTACTGGGTGCCGCCGCTGTTTCATGAGCGCATGCTGTTCTTCAACCCCAAGAAGAACCCCTTCTTCGAACACTCGCGGGTGCAGCTTTACCTGGCCAAACGAGGCGGGGAGGTCATAGGCACTATCGCCGCCATCATCAACGATCGTCATAACGAGTTCCAGAAGGAGCAGGTAGGGTTCTGGGGCCATTTCGAGTGCGTGAATGACCAGGACGTGGCCAACCAACTGCTCCGCACGGCCGAGGCTTGGGTGCGCGACCAGGGCATGCAGGCCATCCGCGGGCCGATGAACATGTCCACCAACGATGAGTGTGGCCTCCTGATCAGCGGCTACGATTCGCCACCGGTGGCCATGATGACTTACAACCCCCCTTACTACGAGCGGCTCATCGAGTCCGCCGGCTACGTGAAAGCCCAGGACCTTTACGCCTACATAATCGCCACGAACCTCTACGAAGAAAACGTTGACAACCTGCCACGCAAATTCCTCCAGGCCAGCCGCAAGCTTCTCCAGGAAGGCGAGATAACCATCCGTACGGCCAACCTGGCCACTTTCGAACAGGAGATGGTGCGCGCCAAGGAGGTCTACAACGCCGCCTGGTCGCACAACTGGGGCTTCGTGCCCATGACTGACCACGAGATCGAGCACCTGGCTCGGGGCCTGCGCCCTTTTCTCGACCCGGACATGATCTTCTTCGCCGAGGACAAGGGGAAGCCGGTCGGCATCTCAGTGGCCATCCCGGACGTGAACGAGAATCTGCTGCGGATCAAGCCGAAGCCGGGGGCGAGCATGCTGCGCTACGCTTACGATGGCATCAGGTTCCTCTGGGACCGCCGGCGCCATCAGCCGCGTCTGTTCCGGCTGCTGATCATGGGCGTGATCGAGGGCTATCGCAGCCGGGGCATTGATGCCTGCTTCTATGTGGAGACAGCAAAGAAGGCCTTCGCCAAGGGCTACAAGCAGTGCGAGATGTCCTGGATTCTGGAGAGCAACCCGATGATGAACCGCATCATCCAGAGGCTGGGCGGCAAGATCTACAAGACCTACCGCATCTACGAGAAAACCCTCTAGCCCGCACCGCTACGCTTGCCAATTGCCATCATTGGCCGCGGTAACAACCGCGGCCTTTCCTTTTCGGACGCCGAAGCTATACAATATGAGTAGTAGTTGTGTGGCTGCGGCTGCGTCGGCAGTGGATTGCCGGGGCACGTGGTGGGTCATCCGGCCGGCAACGGCCGGTGGTGAGGTTGGTGAATTGCACCTGATGCGTCGTCTGTCCGTTCTCCTGCTTGGCCTGATACTGTCTCTCGTCATGTTACCGGCTCGTGTTTCTGCCGATCAGCCGGTGGTGCAGGGCATATTGTTCTTTAGTGAGACGTGCCCCCACTGCCATGTCATCATTGATCAGTTTCTGCCGACGATGTACGCCAAGTACGGGAACAGCATCCAGATCGAGAAGGTCTCCGTTTCAGACCCCATCAACCTTCAGGTGATGGAAGCACTGGACAACCTATACGGCGTTCAGGCCGACCAACGCGGCGTGCCAACGCTGTTCATAGGGCGGTCGGTCATGGTCGGAGAGTTCTCGATCAAGGACAATTTCGCCAAGGTTGTGGATGAGGGGCTGAAGGCCGGCGGCATCAAGATGCCGCCGTACGCTGAGGTCCGGGCCCAGGTCATGGCCACCCTGGCTACAGCGCAAGCGACGATGCAAGCGGCCACGCCACAACCGCAGCTGACGCCCTCGGGGGTTAGCACTGGAGCGGCTGCGGATGTCTCGGCTCCGCCAATGTACGTTGTGTTCCTGTACAAGCCAGGCTGCAACGAGTGCTCAGCGGCGGAGTTGGCCCTGGACGCAGTGGCCAAGCAATACCCCCAGATGCAGATCGTGCGCAAGTCCACGGTGGATGATGCGGCGTTTGCCGAGTGGCTGGGCACGCATTACGGACTGCCGGAAAACGAGCACCTGGTGGGCCCGTCGCTGTTCATTGGCAGCGATTACCTTGTTGGCAGCGACGTGACGATGAGCAATATTCAGGCTCTGGCCGCCAAATATGCGAGTACCGGAGCGCCGCCCACCTGGGAAGGTTGGGAGAAGGACAAGGCGCTGTCGGAGCAGAGCATCATCGAACGCTTCCGCCGGTTCAGCGTCCTGGCTGTCGTCGGCAATGGGCTGATAGATGGCATCAACCCCTGCGCTTTCGCCACCCTGGTTTTTCTCGTGTCCTACCTGACACTGACCGGTCGCAGCCGATCGGGCATTCTCGCGGCTGGGTCAGCGTTCACGCTTGGCGTGTTTGTCACATACACGCTTCTGGGGCTGGGGCTGTTCCAGGTAGCCGCCTGGCTCGGCCGCTATCCCGTCGTGGCGCGGCTCGTCTACGGTGTCATGGGCGCCCTGTGCCTCGTGTTTGCGGTGCTCAGCGTGTACGACTTCTTCCAGGCGCGCAAAGGCGCCACTTCTGAGATGCGGCTGCGGTTGCCGACACGCTTCCGCAAGTGGGTGAACCAGTCCATCCGGGACAGCATGAAGCCAGGGACGACAGTGGCCGTTTCCCTGTTGACCGGCGTCGTCGTTTCCGGGATAGAGTTGGTCTGCACCGGGCAGGTGTACCTTCCCACGATCATGTTCGTCGCCGGGCGGCCGGAATTGCGGCTGCATGCGACGGCGATGCTGCTCCTCTACAACCTGGCGTTTATCGTGCCGCTAGTGGCCGTGTTCGGCGTCACCGCCTACGGCACCGGCTCGGAGAGCCTGCGCGGCATGATCTCCCGGCATACGGCGACGGTCAAGCTGTTGACGGCGCTGGTTTTCCTGGTGCTGGCGGTGAGTCTGCTCTATGTCGTGTTCCGCTGATGTTTGGTGCCTGGTATGACGGTGAGTGAAGGCGAAACATGCAGGAAGTAGGTGAAGACATCTTAGTGGGCACCGAGTACTACGGCGCCAATGTCGGCTGTGTGCTGACCTTCGAGGGCGCCGTGCTGGTGGATGCCCCGATCATTCCGAGCGAGGCCGAGGCCTGGCGCCGTGCTGTGGGCGAGCAGACGGGTTCGGATTTCGCCTACCTGTTTCTTACCGATAGTCACCCAAACCACGCGATAGGCGACAGCGCTCTCGGGGCGCCGCCCATCGCGAACGAAAGGGCCTTTCGTGGCTTGGCGCGCTTCACGCCAACGATGCGCGAGCGCGTTCTGGACAACTTCCGGGATTGGGCCCCCGAGGTGGCGGAACAGCTGGCGGATTTCCAGGTGACGGCACCCGAACTCACCTTCGACCAGAACCTCACCCTCTACATCGGTGGCCGAGTCCTGAGGATGATTCGGCTGGGTGGTCACTCTCCGGCCAGCAGTGTGCTCTTTGTTGAGGATGCAAAGGTGCTGTTCGCGGGAGACCTGGTGGTGAATGGCACGCCGCCGTTCGTTGGCCAGGGGGACTCCGAAGAGTGGCTGGATGCTCTGGCCAGGATGCGGGAACTGGAGCCGAGGGTCATCGTGCCAGGGCACGGGCCGATCGCTGGCCCCGAGATCCTGGACAAGGTGGAGAACTTCCTTACCCGGCTGCGCGCAGGCGTCAGGACGCTCATTGAGGAAGGGCGCAGCCGGGCCGAGGTCGCGACGAAGATGCTCTATCTGTTGGATGAGTTTGAGATTGAGGAACGATGGCGCAAACGAGTGGAAAGGGCCTTCCGGACGAGTGTGGCCCGAGTGTTCGAAGAGATGAAGCCGGAGATCAAGAGCGAACCGGCGGAGAGCTAAGCAGTACATCGAGCCAGGGCCTCTATCAGGGCGAGCGAGAAGAGGGCGCCGCTCAGGTTGGCCTGAGCTTCTGGCCCAAGCTTGCGCGCGATACTTTCGAGACCCTGCTGCTGGCGGTGGTCCTGTTTGTGGCCGTTCGCTCCACGTTGCAGAACACGCGCGTGGACGGGCACAGCATGGAGCCAACGCTGCACAATGGCCAGTACGTAATGGTGAACAAGCTTGCCTTGCGCCTCGGATCGCCACAGCGGGGGGACATAGTTGTCTTTCGTTCGCCGCAAGATGAGAGGAGAGCGCTGATCAAGCGCGTCGTCGGCCTTCCGGGCGAGGAGGTGATGATCAGATCTGGCGTTGTCTACATAAACGGCGTGGCACTGGCGGAACCGTACGTCGCGCCCAACCCACCTTCCGGTGATTGGGGCCCCCAGGTGCTTGGGCCGGGGGAATACATGTTGCTGGGCGACAATCGAGACAACAGCAACGACTCGCGCAACTTCGGTCCTGTATCGGCCAGCGAGTTCATTGGCAAGGCCTGGTTCTCGCTTTGGCCCCCGACTTACGGCCTGGCGCTCCCGCACGAGAGCAGCCAGGCGACTGGCGCTGAGCCGACGGCGCGCTGAGCGCGAAGGCAAAGCGAAGGGGTAATCGTGGCTGGTGAGCGCGTACCTCTGGCGTTGCGAGCGCAGCCTGATGATGAGGCCACCCCGGGTATCGAGCAGGGCGAGGTCTCTGAGGCCGAAGCTACGCCTTCGTTCTGGGGGCGGCTCTTCCAGGACTCGCTCGAGACGCTGCTCCTGGCGGTCGTCCTTTTCGTTGCCGTCAGGGCGACGCTTCAGAACACGCGTGTCTACGGGCCAAGCATGGAGCCCAATCTCTACCCTGGCCGGTACCTGATGGTCAACAAGCTCGTCTACCGCCTGGACCAGCCCAAACGCGGCGACATTGTGGTCTTCTCTAACCCGATGGGGACGGGGCCAGCCTTGATCAAGAGGGTGGTCGGGCTGCCCGGAGAGGAGTTTGCCATCCGTAACGGCACGGTGTACATCAACGGCGAGGCTTTGAGCGAGCCCTATGTTGTCTTCGATAAGGGCAATTCCAACTGGGGGCCTCGCGTGCTCGGCCCCGATGAGTACATGTTCCTGGGCGATAATCGCACCAACAGCAACGATTCCCGCTCCTTCGGCCCGGTCAAGGCCAGCAGGATCATCGGCAAAGCCTGGTTCTCGCTCTGGCCGCCCAGCTTGAACGTGTCCCTCCCCTACATGGGCGGCCTGGCCGGCGGCACGCAGGCGACAGGCACGGCCAGTGCGGGGGGATAGAGCGGGAGGGAGGCAGGCTCAGCCGTGGCAACGCACAGAGGCAAGATGGCACCAACCAAGGCTGGTTGCAGCGCAGGCAAGTTGGCTTCTGAGTGAGTGGTAGAGATAGGAGTGATTTAGATGTGGTCGCACATGGTGTAGTGAACATACCAAGCAGAGATAAGGACGATGGGCGCGGTCCCGCCGGCGCTGAAGTCGGCATAGCCAATGCCGAGGAACTGCGCGGCGTGCTGCGCCTGGTCGAGCTCGCGCTCGCTAATGTGCGCGGCATCGGCCCGCAGGCGACCCTGGAAATGCTGCGTCGTTTCGACGCCGTCGAAGAGGCGATTCCGCGCCTGGAGGCCGAGTACGGGGTGGACCTCAAGCCTGAGCGTACGCGCCTGGAGACGGCTGAGAACATGCTTCGCAGCCGGGCTTCCATGGTCGTGCGTGAGGCCGGCCCGGAAAACATCGCTGCCGCCCGCGATGAGGTGCGGCCTTCCGAGGACGAGTGGTGGTGGTTCCTCGACCGTCTCGTAGCCGAGCGCCGGCGCGAGACGATCAGGCGCTGGTCCATGCGCGGCGCGATCGCCCTGGGCGTGCTACTGCTTGTCGGCGTCGCCTACCAGCTGTTCCTTGCCCCGCCAAAAGCACAGCAGGCGGCCTCCGAGCATATCTCCAACGGCGAGCTGGACATCCAGCGGGGTGACTTGCAGGCAGCTCTCACAGAGTATGAGGCTGCCCTGCAGATCAACCCTAACGACGTGGAGAATCAGCTCTATGTCGCTGCCCTGCTGCAGCAGCTAGGCAGGACGGATGAAGCAGCGCCTCATTTCGCTACGGCGCAGCGTCTCTCGCCGAGCGCCGCGGACTACCATGCCAGCCTGTCGCTCGTCTATTACAAGATGGCCGTCTCGGGCGCGAACACGGTGAACCTGGCGGAAGCGGAGGCGAACGCCGCCGTCAAGGCTGACGACAAGTCGGCAATGGCTCATTTCGCCCTGGCCAGCGTCTACGAACTGCAGGGAAAGGTGCCCGAGGCCATACAAGAGTTTGAGACGGCCTCGAACCTGAGCAAAGACCCGCGCCTCACCGTGCTCGCCCGTATGCGCATGGGTATGCTCATGCAACGGCCCGATCAGGGCGTGGGCATGCCGTCATCCGGCGTGGGTGGCGCGCCATAGGCTCGACAGGAGCGGGGCATCGCTTCTTTGCCGCATAGCCGGCCGAAACGAACTGGCTAGCTGAGGTAAGCCACTAGCCGGGCTGGCTGCAGGCCCAGGTACAGGACGATGGCAGCCAACACGACGGCGCCGACCAAGGCAGCCGTCGTGGCCTCTTGCTCACCGCTGCCCTCCGGGCCGTAAGCTTCCGCGCCCGTTGCTGTTGGAGGGCTGCTGTTCATGCGCAGTAGCAGCTGGCCGGCGCCGATGGCACTCCCCGCGCACAGGGCGAACAGTGGCAGCAGAAGTGCGCTTTGCCCCCTGAGCGTGAGCAGGCCAGCAAAATAGACGGGAAATAGAGGCGTACCCGGCAGCCCGAGCAGGGCCAGGACGCCGAACACGAAGAGCAAGCGCGCCGGCAGCTTGCCACCGGGGCGCATGGCCGATGCCGTCAGGGCGAGCAGGAGCACTGCCGGGATGCGCGCCAGCAGCCATTGGCTGGTCAGCGGGAGCAACGCCGACGCCCCCAGCGCCGGCAGCAGCGTCAGAAGGACGAGTGCGAACTGGCCCTGAGCGGCGGCGCCGACGAAGATCCGCGTGTTGGGCGCCGTCGCGGCTCGGAGCATGGCATAGCCGAGTGTGACGAATACGGCAGCCTGCAGTATCTGCGGCAGAAGGCCACCGCCGAGCCAGGGGTAACGGCTGCTGAAACGCCAGATGATGGTTATGACCGCAGGTTTCAGGCCCAGGCCGGCGAGCGAAGCGGTAAGAGGGTCCGAGTCGCGGCTGAGGTTCGTCTCCCAGAAGCCGAACGGCAAGAGCGCCAGAAGCAGGCCGGCGCCCACTTCGAAACCGATGCTGCCAAAGCGGTTCGGCACCTTCGGGGCCTCGTCAATCAGGCTGGCCGAATACGCCAGGATCAGCGCGCCAATGCACATCGCCACGAGGTACTGAAGGTGGCCACGTGGACGCGGCCCGGCACCCCAGGCCATCACGAGCAGTACGGCGGCAATCAGCAGGAACAGGCAGGCCAGCGTCAGGTTGTCCAGCGAGAGAGCCAGGCCGACTAGCGAGGGCAGCACCAGCGAGACCGGGGCGAACAGGCTGGTCTGGGGGTAGATGGCGAGGGCGAGATTGCTGGCAGCCACTGCGGCGAGCGTGATGAGGAAGGCCTGGCGCGCCGGCTGGTCAAACAGCAGTGGCCTGCCGATGAGGTCACCGCTGAGCCCAGGTGGTGAGGAGCGGGCGACCAGAGCGACGGCCACGGCGGCGGCGCAGGCTAACGCGTGGGAAGCTCTCGGCCAGGAACGCAGGAAGTAGGCCAGGCCAGCGATCAGCGCCGGAAGAGTCAAGAGTGTCAGTAGAGCGGGCTTCAGGGCCATGGTTCGCCTTTGCTCGGCTGCAGCAACGCCAGGTGCGACGCAGCGAGTGAGATTGCGAAGCTGGCCAGGCCGGCCACGCCGATGACCAGGAGGCTCACTTCCGCGGTGCTGGTTGCGTAGTAGAGCAAGGTATCCGAGAGTAGCAGCAGGAGCACTATCCCAGCCTTGAAAGCGTCCGTTGCCGTTGCCAGGGCGACGGCGGCCACCGCTAGCTCCCAGACCGTGGTGAAACTCATCGGCTGCAGGGGTTGCCGCAGCAGGCCCAAGGACCAGACAACCCATAGGGCGAGCGCTGCCAGAAGCAGGCGGAAGCTTGCTGGAATGCGGTTTCGCCGAGAGGAGATATGCAGCGAGCGCCTCTCGGCGGCCGTGAAGTTCATCATGAGGGCCGAGAAGATGCCGAGCAGGGCCACCACGAAGGCTAACTCGGGCGCCGCCAGCGACGCCAATAGGACAGCTCCGGCAAGGTAGGCTGTCAGCAGAGCCAGAATCAGGAGCGGCTCGGACATCGTGATCATCATGGTGACGCCGGCGATAATGACGGCGATGATCACGGCCTGCGCCGAAAGCGAGTTTGCCAGCCGGATGAGATTGGCTAGAAGAGAGGTTGGCATCTCAGAGCCCTGCCGCTATTGCGAGAATAGCGATGCCTACCAACGTTGCCCAGGTGAGGGAGGCCTCTCCCTCGATGAGGGCGAAGCCAGTATCCATGACGGCGATGAATCCTCGGCCGATGCTTGCCAGGCGGCCGCCGAGGCTGGCAGTTCCGCCGAACGTGCCGGCGCCGAGCCATCGGCGATGCTGGACGAGGGCGAGCGCGGCCGCGAGTGCTATCGAGAACCAGGCGAGCAGCGCCCCACTGGAGAAGCTGGAAGCGATCTTCAAGCCGGCCAGAGTCTGCTCCCGCTCCATGAGCTCAGCATAGCGTGAACTCGCGCCAAGGCCCAGTGCCAGGCTCACCAGTAAGATGGCGATCACGATGGGCGAGATAAAGTCTTGCCGCAGCTGGCTGGGCGCTGGCGAGGCGCCCCGGCTCAGCGAAAAGAGCGAACCTGTTGCCAGGCCGGCGGTCAGGACGGCTAGAGCAGCAGCAGCCGGGCGCACGGCGGCTAGCAGGGCAAAGACCTGGACAAGCGCCTTGCCGAAGGGCAAGAACGGCCAGGGGAGCAGCAAAGCTGCTGGTACCAGTAGCATCGCTGTCCGCAGCCAGGAGGGTGACCCGAGCCAGGTCGTAACGCGAGACGGAAGTGGCGGTACGAGGTAGAGGTAGAGGATGACGGCCGCCAGCCCCGCTGCGGCCAGGCCGGCTGAGGGCGGAGGAAGCGGCGATTCTGCCTCTCCCACCAGGAGCAAGGCAATAAGCGCTGCCGCCGTCCAGCCGAGGGAGCGCCCGCGGTCGCGGCGGGTAAGCCAGGCACCGACGCCGGCACCGGAGGCGCTGAGGAGCAGCACTAAGGTTGCCCATTGCGGCAACTCGCCGGGACGCAGGGCCGGCGCCAGGCGGCCGAGGACGGCGAAGCCGGTGACAACGCCGACCAGAAACCACAATGCCCGGAGCGGCCCGGAGGCAGAGGGCCAGGACAGGGGCCAGAGGCGCAGCCGCAGAGCGACAGCGCCGAGCGCAAGAAGCCAGGTGAGTGGAGAGAGGGAGGCCTGGCTGATACCGATGCCTGCCGAAGTGGCGCTGGCATACAGCGAGGCGAGAGCCGCTGTCGAGCCCGCAGCCAGCCCGAGAGCCGCACTGGCACGTCGGCCGGAAGCGGCGCTGATGAAGAGGGCCGCTTCGGTTACGAACCAGGCCAGTGCTATGCTGCTGAGGCTACTCGCCAGAAGGGAGAAGCAGGCCGCGGCCAGGACCAGGAGGCAGGCGGGCAGGTCCTCCACCGGTGCTGAGAGGATCACGGCCAGCCCACCAACCAAGAGCAGCCGCTCCCAGCTCCAAGTGACGGTAGTCAGCCGCAGGTCCGCAATCGGCGCCGTCAGGTCTCCGACGCGGAAAAGTGCGAGCGGCGCATAGGCTTCGCCGGAGCGCCGCAGGAGTAGCAGAGCCACAGCAACAGCTATGGCGGCTACTATGCGCAGCAGGCCACTCATGAGGAAGCGAAGCTGCAGCGACAGCCCGGCGAGAAGGGCCGCCGAAGCCAGGATAGCGCTGGGTGCGAGCAACGACCAGGGGGAAACGAGAACGGTTGTCTCCACGGTGAAGGCGATGATAGCATCTGCCCCCTGTGCCCGCAAGGGTTCGCGCTTTGTAGCCTTTGCCTGGACTGAGAGATAGCCGGGTGTTCAGCCCCAAGCCGAGGGCTTTCCTTGGGCTGCGAGCTGGTTGCAGCTGGTGCAGCACCAGGGATGGTGACTGCCGTCGCTCTTGACGGCCGCCACCAAATAGCATCTGTGGGGTCTGCCCCGCCCGTTGAGGGACCACAGCATTGGCCCGCCTCGCTCTGGCGCTGCTATACTGGGGTTTCATCCGTTCCATATTCGGAGGCTTTGTCATGCCTGATGCGCCCATCCTTCCGAAGAGCTACGAGGCCATGTACGTGGAGGCCTATGAGTGTGCCCGGCGGGGAGACTTTGAAGGCGCAATCGCCATGCTGGAACGCATACTCAAGCGGCTCTCGTCGCTCTCACCCGAGACACTGGCGCGTGCTGAAACCGCGGCAGAGCTTGCTTTCATGGTGGGCCGTCAACTTGCGGACCTTTATTCCGGTACCGGCCGCTACGACGAGGCAGCGGCTCTGTTGCCGGGGCTGGCGCGGTTCCTGCCTGGAAGGGAAGCTGAGTTAACGCGGGTTGTGGCTAGGGTGCGGCTGGAGGAAGGCGACTTCGAGGCGGCACTGGGAATCGCTACCGAACTCACAGGCCAGTATCCCCACGAGGCTGTGAATTGGAACGCCTTGGGCGACATCCAGTTCAGCCGGGGCGATTTCGACGAGGCGGAGAAGAGCTACAAGCGCAGTCTCGCTGAGGAACCTACCGGCTTTTTTGCTCCCGATGCGTGGCGTCGCCTCTTCCGACTTTACTCAGAGCAGGGATTGGTAGAGCGTGCCGATGAGGCATGGGACAGAATGGCGGCTCTAGATTCTGAGGCGGCGGCCGAATTCGCGGGCGACCTGTACAGTTTCCTGTTGGAGGCGGGAGCCTTGTCGCGCCTGCGCCAACGCCTCAGCGCCAGCGGGCCCACGCCGGCTGCCGAACTCTACCGTGGTTTGCTCGAAGAGCGGGAAGGTGATCGCGCCCAGGCCCGGCGTCGGTGGCAGCGCCTGATCTCTGAAGACCCTACTGAGCTGGCACATGGGCAGGTCGAATGGGGCGAGGCAGCCATAAGAGTTGGCGAACTGGATGCCGCGATAGCTGTGCTGAGCATGATAAGAGTGGATGCTCCTGTTGTAGATCGCAGGCTGCTGCTGTTGGCTATCGCTCAGGCTCTAGTGGGCAAGATTGACTTGTTAGCGGAGACGCTCGGTATGGCGACGCGTGAGTTGACCAGGAGCCTGCCCAGGCGTGCGCTCTTCGGACGAAGGGAGTGGAAGCTGTTCACGTCGCTTGTCGCAGACAGGCGTGCTCGCGAGGCGGCGAAGCCGTACTTCGCCGTGGTGGAAGTCGCGCAGCCTTGAGAGCGCTTGTCCAGCGCGTGGCGCATGCCTCTGTGTCCGTTGAGGGGCAGGTAGTGGCGACCATTGGCCCTGGCCTGCTCGTTCTACTGGGGGTACGCCAGGGCGACACAGCTGCCCAGGCTGGCTGGCTGGCGGAGAAGTTGGCGAATCTGCGCATCTTCGAGGATGCGGCGGGAAAGATGAACCTGTCGGCGCTAGATACGGGCGCCGAGGCCCTCGTGGTATCCCAGTTCACGCTGTACGCCGATGCCAGCAAGGGGCGGCGCCCGAGTTTCGCCGAGGCCGCTGCCCCGGAAGTCGCTGCACCGCTCTTCGACGAGTTCGTCAGGCAACTGCGGCGGTACGGTCTCCCTGCCCAGACTGGCGTGTTCGGGGCGAAGATGCTGGTCGAAATCCACAACGATGGCCCCGTCACTCTGCTCCTGGAACACTGACGGGCCTTGCGTATAACGTCTAGAGGAAGCGAGAAGACCGGGAGGCAAATGTCACCGCATCGCAGCCGCACGATTCTCCTCGGGACGTTTGTCGTCGGTGTCATCCTCTTCTGGGGCGCGCTCTACGTCTACGTGCCCACACTCCCCGAGCACGCGCGTTCGCTCGGCGCCACAGCGACGATGATTGGCCTGATCGCTGGCTCCTACGGGCTCACACAGCTCGTGCTGCGCATACCGCTTGGCATACTTTCGGACCGGCTGGGGCGACGCAAAGCCTTCATCGTGGCCGGGTTTCTGGTAGTGTCGGCCAGTTCGTTGTTGCTCGCGACATCTCGCAGCCCCGGCCAGATGCTGATCGGCAGGGCCCTGGCTGGCGTGGCTGCCTGTGCGTGGGTCCCCTGCACCGTGCTCTTCTGCAGCCTCTTTCCGCCCGAGCGCGCTGTGCAGGCGACCGCGATCATGTCCTTCTCCTCCTCGTTCGGGCAGATGATCTCCAATGTCTCCGGCGGTCTGATTGCTCAACGCTTGGGCACGGCCGCGCCCTTCTGGGTGGCGGCAGCCGTAGCCGTCGCTGGCCTGCTTGTCATGCTGCCCATTCCCGAGGAGAAGGCTCAGCGGGGCGGGACGCCGAGTCTGCGTAGTGTGCTCACAGTCATGAGCATACCGACGTTGCTGGCGGTGTCGCTCGTTGCCGCCATCACGCAGTATGCAGCGATTGCCACCTCACACGCCTTCGTCTCGATCTACGCCACAGAGGTGCTCAAGCTTGACCTGGCCGCTCTGGGCATGCTCGGCTTCGCGGCCCTGGTGCCAAACGCCATCATGGCGGCGACGGTGGCGATGATCGCCGTGCGTGTGGACGAGAAGTGGCTGATTACACTTGGCCTGCTTCTTCTCTCCGCCAGCACAGCGGCCATCCCGTTCACCGGCAGTTACGCAGCGCTGGCCTTCAGCCGGGTGGTCTTTGGTTTCGGGCAGGGGCTCACCTACCCCGTGCTGATGGGGCTGGCGGTGAAATTCGTGTCCCAGGAGAAACGAGCCTCGGCGATGGGTGCTTTCCAGGCTGTGTACGCCATTGGCATGACCGCCGGGCCGTCGCTGAGCGGCTACGTCAAGGATACCCTCGGCATCGCCCCCGTCTTCTGGCTCACCGGGGGGATGTGCCTGCTGGGGTTGCTGCCCATCTGGCTCGTCGTCGCCCGGGTGAGCCGAGTGCGCGAGGCGACAAAAAGCCCGGCTCTCAGTTAGGAGCCGGGCCGGTTTCCTGACTGGGTGCTGCGGGCGGGGTTAGATCACGTTAACCCTGGCAGCCTGAGGACCCTTCGGGCTATCCTCGACTTCGAACTCGACGCGCTCGCCTTGCTCCAGGTTGCGGAAACCGTCGCCCTGGATCGCCGAATAGTGCACGAACACGTCCTTCTCGCCACCACCATCCGGGGTGATGAAACCGTAGCCCTTGGTGCGGCTAAACCACTTCACGGTTCCCTGAATCCTCTCTGCCATACTGAAGGCAACCCCCTGCAGAACTACTTTGCCGCTGCTCGCCCGCCAGGCCCGAACTGCCCTGGCTGCGATGAGCGCTGTAGCGGCTCAGTGTACTTCGCCCCCGCTGCGAGCTCTGCCCGCTTGAGAAGCGGCTCGACTGTACCACACAGATGCACCCTGGGTCAAGTATGCCATGCGGCCTGTCTGCGGGCGCATGGCGCAGAACTCCCGGCCATGGTATAATTGTCTGTTGGACCAGGGCCCAGATGGTATGAGTCTTGTCTAGAGATAGCAATTCCGCCGACCTATACAAGATCCTTCAGGTTGATCCCGCGGCCGAGCCGGAGGTGATCGAGGCCGCTTACCGGCGGTTGGCCCTCAAGTATCATCCGGACGTAAGCGATGCTCCTGACGCTGCCGAGCGCATGCGAGACCTAAACATGGCCTATGAAGTGCTGAGCAGCAGCGGCAAGCGGGCTGAATACGACCGGCGCCGGGCTGCCGCTAGACCTGATGCCGTCGGCTCGCAGACCGCGCCTGTACGCCGCTCTTACGGACCGCGTCCGCGTTTGAGTATCGAACCCGAATCGCTGCAGTTCGGGCCCCTGCCGAAGGGCAGCACGCAGACTGCTCAGCTTCACATCGTGATGGAGGGAATGGGGTCGCTGCGCGGCTCGGTCCGCCCCAATCAGACTTGGCTTCGCACCAGCGTTGCCGAGGCCGAGGCCAGCTCCTGCACAGTCGAAGTGACGGTTGATACGGCCGGGCTGCGCGACGGCTGGCGGCACGTCGGCTCAGTCACGATCGGCACCGTGCTGGGCAGCACGCGCACCATCCCAGTGACTGTCTTCGTGGCTCCCGAACCACGTCCGGCGGTCCGAGTCGAACCAGAGGTGGTGGACTTCGGCACAGTGTACGGCCAGCCGGAGGTGGCGAGCCAGCAGTTCGTAGTGCGCAACGGTGGTACGGGCCTGTTGTCGGGGCACGTGAGCATCAGCCATTCCTGGCTGCAGGTGCAACCGGAGCGTTTCAGCAGCAACGAGCAGAGCTTCACAGTCCAGGTTGACCTCAGGAAGCTGAAACCGGGCCGGCGCTACACCGGACGGCTTCTGCTGGAGACGAACGGCGGCGTCGCTCACGTGCCAGTGCGGGTGCGCGTCTCAGAGATCGTGCATCCTCTTCCCCCGCCCGATAGCGAGGAATACTGGCGCGAACTGATCCGCCGGCTTTGCCCGGTCGAGAAGTGGGAAAGGGACCTGGTGGCCGATCTGAGCTTGCGGGCGCAGCAGCGCGGTTGGGTTCCCAGCGAGCAACAGATAGCGCTCATCGCGCGCATCAGGACTCACGGCCTCAAGGACTAGCACCGGGCCGCACGCCAGCAGTTCCCGGCGGAAAGCGCACTCCTGACCCAGGGACAGAGAGCGAGAGCCCGGGGCTTGAACGCAATTCACGAGGTTGTTGATGCAGATAGGCAATGTTAAGCCAGTTGACATAGACGGCGAGATGCGCGGCTCCTACCTCGATTACGCGATGAGCGTGATCGTCTCGCGCGCTTTGCCCGATGTTCGCGATGGCCTGAAGCCCGTGCAGCGGCGCATCCTCTACGCCATGCACGACCTGGGCATAACACCCGACAAGCCGACGCGTAAGAGCGCTCGCATCTCGGGCGAGGTGATGGGCAAGTACCACCCTCACGGCGATGCGGCCATCTACGACGCCCTCGCGCGCATGGCGCAGCCTTTCTCGATGCGCTACGTGCTCATCGAGGGGCAGGGCAACTTTGGGTCCATTGACGGCGATCCGCCGGCCGCCCAGCGCTACACTGAGGCCAGGCTTGCTCCAATCGCTGCGGCGATGCTCGCCGACATTGACAAGGACACGGTTGACTTCGTTGACAACTTCGATGCCTCTCTGAAAGAGCCCTCGGTGCTGCCGGCCGCCATACCCAACCTGCTGCTCAACGGCGCCTCGGGAATCGCCGTCGGTATGGCGACGAACATCCCGCCTCACAATCTTGTGGAACTGTGCGACGCTCTCACCTACCTGATCACCAACTATGATCGCATTGACGAGATAACCGTAGAGCAGTTGATGCAGTTCGTGAAGGGGCCCGATTTTCCCACCGGTGGCATCGTCGCTGGCCGTGAGGGCATAGCGAGTGCCTACGCCACCGGCAAGGGACGCGTGATCATGCGCGCCGTGACGGAGATCGAGGAAATGCGCGGCGGCCGCTTCGCCATCGTGGTGACCGAGATCCCGTTCCAGTTGAATAAGTCGGCCCTCCTGGAGAAGATCGCCGACCTCACGCGCAGCGGCAAACTCGATGCCATCAGCGACCTGCGCGACGAGTCCGACCGCGAAGGCATGCGTATAGTCATCGAGCTAAAGCGCGGCGCGCAGCCTAACAAAGTCCTCAACCAGTTGTTCAAGTGGACGCCGCTGCAGTCGGCCTTTTCGATCAACATGCTCGCGCTGGTGGACGGGCAGCCGCGCGTACTCTCCCTGAAGCGGACCTTGCAGCTCTACATCGAGCACCGCCAGGAGATAGTCGTCCGTCGCTCCAAGTTCGACCTGGACAAGGCGCGCAAGCGCGCCCACATCTTGCAGGGACTGCTCGTAGCCCTGGATCATATAGACGAGGTGATCGAAGCGATCAGGCGCTCCCGCGATAGCGACGCTGCCATGAAGCGCCTGCGAGAACGTTTCAGCCTGAGCGAGGAACAGGCCCGCGCGATTCTGGACATGCAGTTGCGCCGCCTTGCCGCTCTGGAGCGGCAGAAAATTCAAGAGGAATACGCCCAAGTGCAGGCCGAGATAGCCAGGCTGGAGGAACTCCTGGCCGACCCGCGCAAGGTGCTGGCAGCGATCAAACAGGAACTCGTCCAGGTGAAGAAGCAGTTCGGCGACGAGCGCCGCACCCGCATCGTGGATGCCGCCGAAGAGGACTTCGACACCGAAGACCTCATCATGGATGAGCCGATGCTGGTCTCGATCACGCGGCGCGGCTACATCAAGCGCATTGCCACCGCCGCTTACAAAGTGCAGAACCGTGGCGGCAAAGGGATCACTGGCGCTTCGCCTAAGGAAGAAGACGACGTCGAACATTTCTTCGCCAGTTCCAACCTGAGCAGCATCTTCTTCTTCACCAACCGTGGGCGCCTGCTGGTCCGCATGGGGCACGCAGTCCCCGATGCATCGCGGACGGCAAGAGGCGTGGCCCTGATCAACCTGCTGCCGCTCGAGGAAGGAGAGCGGGTCACGGCAGCACTGAGCCTGCCGCGCACCCAGCATACCGGCTACCTGTGCCTGATCACGCGCTCCGGTCGCCTCAAGCGCGTTGCCATCGAGGAGTTCGCCTCAATCCGCAACGCCGGCATGCGCGCCATAAACCTGGACGGCAGTGATGAGTTGGCCGCCGCCAAGCTGACCAGTGGCCACGATGACCTGATAGTCGTCAGTGCCCACGGCCGAGCCCTGCGCTTCAACGAGACGGAAGCGCGGGCGCAAGGGCGGGATGCCCGCGGTGTGACGACCATGATTCTGGAAGACGGCGATTCCGTGGCTGGGCTGGAGGTGGTCGAGCCCGGAGGCACGCTGTTGTTGATGACTGAAAAGGGTTACGGCAAGAGAGTCAGGTTGGAGGAGTATCCCGGGCATTCTCGCCGTGGCAAGGGCGTCGTGACCCTGAGGGAGACGATGCTCGCGAAGACCGGCACCATCGTCTGCCCGCGCGTGGTCAGCGAGAGCGACGAGATCAGCGTGATGACGGCCAACGGCATGATCATGCGCCTGCGGGCCAAGGACGTTGCCTGTATGAGCCGCTACGCCTGCGGCACCATTGTGATGCGGCTGAACGGCGGCGACAGCGTGGTTTCGGTGGCCAGGTTGCACGGCCCGTCAAGCTCGTGAAGCAGCAGATCCGGCGCCTGCCGGTGGTTGTGGCGTTGCTCGCTGTCGCCTCGCTCACGCTGGCTAGCTGTGCGCCAGCGCCGGTGCCGACGCCAGGCCTCGTACTCGTGACGATGCCACCGGCGACACCCGCTCCCACGCCGGCAACCGATGCCGAAAAAGTCTTGCTGGTAATCGCATCTGAGGCGGAGGCTGTGAGGCAGCAGGACATTGATGCCCTCGAGGCGCTCTGGCTCGCAGACGGCAAGGTGGTTGATGCCAGGAACACCCCCGATGACCCCACCGACGACCGGGTCTGGCAGGGATGGCCGGAAATTCGCGAGCGCTACGTGAAGGACGTGTTCCCGTACGTGGCTGCCCCTGCCGACGTTCCCAGGCCGCGCACGAGCACGCCCCTGGTCAGAGTGGATGCCGGCAAGGCCGAGGTGACGGTACCTGGCGCTGACGGGCATACACCCCAGGATCGCTGGCTGCTGCAGCGCGATGGCTCGACATGGAAGATCGCCAGCCTGACGTTCAATCTCACGCCTCGCCAGTGAGCGCCTGGCAATGAAGGGATGCTAGGCCGATGCGCCAGGAGGAATGCCGCATAGTCGCTTGCGGCGTGTTGGCCAGCGGCCACTGCCTGATCGAGGTAGATGCCACGCCTCTCGGCCAGCCCGCTCGGGCCGGCCAGTTCGTCATGGTTCGCACTGCCGACGGTTTGCTCGATCCGTTGCGCCACCCTGTCTTCTTCTCGAGGGGTGGGCACCACGCTCAGTTGCTCATCCCTTTGGGGGAACCCTGGCAAACAGGCCTTTCCATGCTGGCGCCGGAAGAGACGCTGAACGCGCTGGGTCCGCTCGGCCAGCCTTGGGAGCCGCGGCCCTGCGCCAGCCACCTCCTGGTACTGGCGCTGTCCGAACCGGTCGCACCAGCTCTGGCAGCAGCACACTGGGCGCAGCGCCAGGGAACGATGGTCAGCCTTGTCCTGGGCCACAAACGTTGGCTGCCTCTAGCGGAACTGCTGCCCGCCGCCGTCGAGTGCACCGTTGCGGACCCGAATGACTGGAGTGCACTCCTCGAACCGCTGCGCTGGGCCGATCAGGTGCTGGCGGTGCTCGAACAGCCGGCAATGCCGCGCCTCGCTGATACGGTGACCACGGCGCGGCTGCGGCTCGTTCCTGGTTTCGCCGACGTCCTTCTCAAGGCCGACTTCCTCTGTGGCGCCGGCATTTGCGGCGCCTGCGAGGTTGAGGGGGTTCGGCACCGGCACCGGGTCTGCAGCGAGGGCCCCCTGTTCGACCTGGTTCGCCTCACATGAGCAGCGCCTGGTCCTCGCCGGAGATCAGTGGTAAGAGTGGCAAACGCAGTTTCAGACTGCGCACGCCGCTCATGCCGGCTGCGGGCTTCCTCGGCTACGGTCGTGCCTACGCTGGCATTATCGAACCCGGCCGGTTCGGCGCTATCGTGACCCAGCCTACGACGCTGCGTGCTTATGCAGGCCAAACGCCGCGGTTCGCCCGTTTGCGCGCTGCGTTCTTGCGCGGCTTCCCTCCGCCCAACCCGGGTGTCGAGGCGGTGCTGCGCGAATTCGCTCCCAGTTGGCGCCGCTGGCAAGTGCCGATCATAGTGGCCATCTTCGCCGAAACGGTCGAGGATGCTATCGCCCTGGCGGAACGGCTGGAGCGGGAGGAGAGCGTCGCCGCTCTGGAGTTGCAGGTACCGGCGTCGGCTGGCGAGGAATGGCTACGTGAGATACTGGAGGCGCTGGTAGCCTGTACGGATCTGCCTGTGCTGGCCAAGCTGCCGTTGGCAAGCGCCGCCAGCTTGGCAGCAGTCGCTATCGCGCACGGGCCGGCGGGCCTGGTGATCGGAACCCCCCATGTCGGCTACGCGCCTGCCCAGGCAGTAAGCGGGCCACTCTACGGGCCGGCGACGCTGCCCTACACTTTGGAGGCCCTGCACACAGCGGTCGCGGCCCTGGGCCCGGACCTGCCGCTCATAGCCAGTGGCGGCATCTATGCCAGGGAGGACGTCGAAACCTGCCTTTCCCTGGGTGCGGCGGCAGTGCAGATTGATGGGCTGATCTTCCTTGACCCGGCGGGAGTGGCGCAGATGGCGCGCGAGTTCAGCCCAGATGGGCGTGCCCCTAGCGCCAGCGCGTGAGAATTGCCTCGCGGTCAAATAGGCGAACTGCCAGGCGCATCACCGCCACATCAACCGCCAGCATCGCGAGGGCGCCGGCGGCCAGTATGGCGTAGCTGAGAGTGAGCAGCCCCGACAGCTGGGCGACGAACAGCCCGAGCACGGGCACCACCAGGATGCCAATGCTCTGCTCGACGGCGCGCGGATCGTTCACGCGCGAGGACATGATGACGCTGAGGGCCACACCCAGCACTGCGGCCAGGGGCGAGACCACCATAATCAGCAGCACCCATACGGGGCTGATCAGTCGCGCGAAGGCTGCGTCGCTCACGGCGAAGAGGCGGGCGCCGATGGTGAAGATGATGAAAGCGGCGTAAGTTACGCCAAGGGCGGGCAAGATAGCCGCCAGGCACTTGCCCAGGAGCAGTTCCGTTGTGCTGATGGGCGTGGCGAGGAGCGGCTCCAGGCTGCGCTGCACTTTCTCCCCCACGATGCTATAGGCGGCAATGCTCACCGGCACAATGAGCGGCATCAGCAGGAACAGGGTCATGAAGTACGAGCCGGTGAGCACCTGGCCTGCCTCTTGGGCGCTCAGCCCAGCATATTGGGGCCGGTCCAGGAAGGACTGCATGTTCCCCATTGAGCTAGGCGGGAATCGTCCGGTCCCGTAGAGGGCCCCCAGGCCGAGCACCGTCATCAGGGCGGGCGGCAGCAACACCACCATCAGGACCATCTTGTTGCGAAAGACATCCGCCCACTCTTTCCGTACTATTGCCCACACTCGCCTGTTCATCGCACTGCCTCCCTGGCCGCCGGTGCAGCCTGGCCCTGTTGACGGTCGGCCTCGGCTATCAGGGCGAGGTAAGCATCCTCAAGCGAGTGCTCCACCGGCCGCACATAACGGATCTCGGCCCCCAGCGCCACGAGCCGCGAGATGAGCGCCGGGTTGTTGTGGTCCGGGTCGCGCAACTCGACGATTAGCTTCGAGTCTCCGGTCTCGACGTTACGCACAAAGGGCAATGAGCGTAAGGCATCCCCGATTTCGGGCTGGCACTGCACAAGATCCACCTCGACCTTGTGGCCATAGAGCGAGGCGCGCACGCCCTCAGGGGTGTCAACCCGGATCAGGCGCTGTTTGATGATGCCGATACGGTCCGCCAACATGTCCGCTTCGAAAAGGTTGTGCGTGCAGAGGACGATAGTGCGCCCGTGGGCGCGCATGTCCTGGATGAATTCGCGCACCAACCTGGCGGCCTCGGGATCGAGAGCTGAGGTGGGCTCGTCCAGGAAAAGTACCTCAGGCTCATGGAGTACAGCTCGCGCCAGGGATAGCTTTTGCTTCATGCCTTTCGAGAGGGTCGCCGCAACTTCCTTGCGCTTGGCGGTAAGCCCAAGCAAGGCCAGGTACTTGGCTATCTGGCGGTTTTCCTCGTCGGGGGTCAGCGAATACAGCTTGGCATAGAAGCGCAGGTTGGCTTCGACCGACAGGTGTTCATAGAGACCTGGCGATTCCGTAAGGATGCCAATCCTGGCGCGGATATCGTTGTCGCGCTCGCCAACCTTCAGCCCGGCCACCCAGGCCTCGCCTGAGGTGATGCCGATCAGGGTGGCGAGCATGCGCACAGTCGTCGTCTTGCCGGCACCGTTGGGGCCGAGCAGGCCGAAAACCTCGCCCTTGGCGATGCTAAGGTCAATGTGATCCACGGCGAGCAGTTCCCCCTGGGCACTGGGGAACTTGCGGGTCAACCCCCTGGTCTCGATCATCGTTTCCCCTTCAGACGCCCGCTACATGCCTGGGCCGCACACCGTGCCTGGGTGCGGCCGGGCAAGCGGCCTGCCCGCATATCGCGGCGTGTGCATCTCGCACTGCACTAACGAGCAAACTGCGCCAAGGCCTGGCGCAGCCTGTCCTCGAAGCTGCCCCCAGGCGGCAGGGCCTGCACGGCTGCCTGAGCCTCTACCAGGCTATACCCCAGGCCGGTGAGCGCTTCGATGAGTTCCAGGTCGTCACTTGTGACCATGGTCGCGCCGGCGCCAATCGCCCCCAGCCTGTCCTTCAGGTCGAAGATGATACGCCGGGATGTCTTCGGCCCGATACCGGGCACCCGCTGCAATACCTCAGGCTGCTCCTTGGCGATGGCCGAGCGCAGCACATCAGGTGAGAGCGCGTCAACGAGCGAGAGCGCTGCTTTCGGGCCGACACCGCTGACACCAAGGAGCAGCATGAAGAGATCCAGTTCCTCGCGGCTCTCGAAACCGACCAGCGTGAGTTCCCCCGTCTTCTGGGCGACGATCAGGTGCGTGAAGCATTGCGCCCGCTGGCCCGGGCGCAACTGGGCGAGCGTGCGCCTTGGCAAGAGCACGCGGAAGCCGATCCCCGCAGCCTCGATGACAGCGGCGTCGTTTTCGGTGAAGAGCACATTGCCTGCCAGGCTTGCGATCACGTCGTCATCCTTCGGCCTCAGCCAGCGCCTGATCGAAGCGGTAATGCTGCAGATGGCACAGAGCGATGGCCGCCGCGTCGGCTGCGTCGTCCGGTTGCAGCACTTCACTCAGGCGCAGAAGCATGCGCACCATTTCCTGCACCTGGCGCTTGCCGGCATTGCCGTACCCGGTCACGGACTCTTTGACCTGGTTTGGCGTGTATTCGAAGATCGGTACCCCGGCATCCGTGAGAGCGAGCAGCACAACGCCACGTGCCTGCCCCACCGCCAGTGCGGTGCGCACATTGCGGCTGAAGAACAACTCCTCGACCGCCGCCGCATCGGGTTTGTGCTGGCGGGCCAGAGCAAGCACGCCCTGGTAGATACCCTGCAGCCGCTCGCCGGGCGGGCGCCCAGCCTGGGTGAGCAAGACGCCGCTATCCAGCAGGCGGCACTCGCACTCACCGCCAAGCACAACTGCATAGCCGGTAGTCGCGGTGCCGGGGTCAATACCGAGTACAAGCATCAAGCCGCGTGTTCGTACTGGGCCAGGACCTCGTCGCTGATGTTCAGGTTGGTGTAGACGTTGGTCACGTCGTCCAGTTCCTCGAGCGCGTCTATCACCCGCATCACCTGCATGGTGTCGGCGGGTGAGAGTTCTACTTGCGTCTTGGGGATCATCGAGAGTTCGGCACTGGACACTTCGTAGCCAGCTGCCTTCAGGGCATCCTGGACCTTCCGGAGGTCGCCCGGCTGAGTGTAGACCTCGACCAAGCCATCGCCCGGGACCACATCGTCGGCCCCGGCATCAATGGCCACGAGCGAAATCTCGTCCGGGTCGGCCTTGGTGGCATCCACGGACAGGTAACCCTTCAGTTCGAACATCCAGGAGACACTGCCGCTCTCGCCCAGGCTGCCGCCCATACGGTTGAACACCCGTCTGACCTCAGCAACGCTGCGGTTGCGGTTGTCTGTCAGGACTTCGATCAAGAAGGCCACACCGTGGGGACCGTAGGCCTCGTACATGATCTCTTCCAGGACCACGCTCTTGTCGTCTCCGGTGCCTCGCTTGATGGCCCGCTCGATGTTTTCCTTGGGCATATTGGCTTCGCGGGCTTTCTCCAGTATCAGGCGCAGCCTGAAGTTCGTGTCAGGGTCGCCGCCCTCGCGAGCGGCAATCTGTATCTCGCGGCCGATCTTGGTGAAGATGGCGCCTCTCTTGACGTCAGCCTCACCCTTCTTCCTCTTTATCTTCGCCCATTTGCTATGACCGGACATCGGTTCCCTCCTCTGCTTGGCGCAGGTCTGGAGCAGGGCTCTCTAGCAGCAAGCGAAGCTGCCTGGCCGTATCCGTGGCCTGTCCCTGCCAATGATTGTTTGCATAAACATACGTGTCTTCGGCCTGCTCGTCCAGGCTTCTGATCTTCGGCACCCACTCCAGCAGTTCGTCACGGGAGTAGGTGTAATCGTAGCGCTCCCAACCTTCCTCTGCGGTGAACCACTTGGCCGCGTTCCGCCCATGGAAGCGGACATAGGCGACGGGCGCAGTGGCGATGGCAATCGGTGGCATCAGACCGGGTAGGCGCGGCTCGTCAACACAGCAGAAACCGAACCCAAGCCGGCGCAGCAGGCCGAACAGATCTTCGCGCAACCAGGCCTGGTTGCGCATCTCCACGACGATCGGCAAGCCATCGAGCCCCTCCTTGCACCGCTTCAGCAGGTCCTCGGCGCGTGCGTCGGGGTGGAACGAATAAGGGAACTGCAGTAGAACGGCCCCGAGTTGTCCCGCCTGCCAGAGCGGTTGCACCGCCTCGCTGAACTGGGACAGGTAGTCCTCAACACCTTCTCGTTCGTGCGTGATGCCCTGGAAAGCCTTCACGGCAAAGCGAAAGTCCGGGGGGACCCGGCTCGCCATTTTCGCCAGCGCAGCCGCCGTGGGCATGCGGTAGAAAGTGTAGTTGAGCTCGCAGGTGTGAAAATGCCGGGCGTAGTACTCGAGCCAGCGCCCTTGCGGCAGGCCCTCGGGGTAGAAGTGCCCGATCCAATCCTTATACGAGAAACCGCTCGTGCCGATGTGGATCAAGCTCGCGCCTCGACGCCAGGTCTGCGGGCTAGAGCTTGTGCAAGCTGCCGCGCTCCCAGATAGACGAAATATAGCCCAAAGCCCGCCAACAGTAAGGCACAACCGCCGATCACCCAGGTGTAGGCCCGGCCAGCGAGCACATTCCGCCCGCTGACCACCAGGCCGGCCACGAGTGCATACCAGACCCAGTCGGAAAGCGTGTGCCCTGCGTAAAACGATGCCAGGCCAAGCGGCCCGCGCTGGAGAGACATCGCCACGTAACCGACGCCGACTGCGCTCCACCACATTGTGAAACTGGGGTTGGAAGCACTGACGACCACGCCCGCCAGGACCGGAGCAGTGGCGATGCCGGCATCAGCGCTCGCCGCCAGCGCGCCGGCGTTGTGTGCTAACGCCAAGAGCACGCTGCCCCCCATGTAGCAGAGAAGAGCGCCACCGACAAGGCCGACAACGGCGCTCACGAGCGGCAGCCGCAAGAGCTTCCCCGCACCGAGAGCGAGCGCAAGCACCAGGGCCGCCTCCAGGAGGACATGCCCCAGAACGACGCCCATGCTGCCCCAGAAACGCCCCTTCACGCTGAGCGAGAGCACCAGCGCCAGCATCGGGCCCGGGATCATGGCGCCTGAGAAACCTACGGCCAGGGCACTCCAGAATATGCCCTTGTTGCTCCTCATACTAGGCGCGCCTCACTATCCTGCCCCGGCCAGGATCGAAAGGGGAAAGCTCCACCACGACTCGTTCTCCCTCCAGAAGCCGGACGCAGTGCAAACGCATCGCTGCGGCGATGTGTGCGGTCACCAAAGAGCCATCCTCCAACCGGAGAGAATACAGCCTATCGGGCAGCACTGCGACCACAGTCGCCGGTCTCGACACTGAAGAACCTCGTGCCGGACTGTCCGTGCCCATGCTAGCCCCCGCCGGGCTCCGCGGCCGGGTCATCCTCGTCCGTCCTATTGTCTGAGTGGGCTAGCACTGGGCGAGGGCGACCCGAAGGCCCGTTGCCGACGACGCCCATCTTCTGCAGCCGGTCCAGCAGATGGGCCGCCCGCGGGTAGCCGATCTTGAGGCGCCGCTGCAGGTACGAAGCGCTGATCGAGCTGGACTCGCGCGCGATGGCCTCGGCCTGGATCAGCAAATCGTCTTCATCGTCTTCGGCAGAGTCACGCGCTTCCAGCAAGCCAGCCCAGGGGCAGACGGGCAGCATTTCGTTTGTTCCCACCTGCGCTCGCCAGTGAGCGACCAGACGCCGCGTCTCCTCCTCGGAGACATACGACCCCTGCAGCCGCACTGCCCTCTTGAGCGAGGGGTCCAGGAAGAGCATGTCGCCATGGCCGATCAGGCTTTCGGCCCCAGGGCCATCGAGGATCACGCGTGAGTCGGTGTTGGTAGCGACGTGGAAAGCGATACGCGCCGGGAAGTTCGCTTTGATCACGCCGGTGACCACGTCCACAGACGGCCGCTGTGTGGCGACGACAAGGTGGATGCCAGTCGCTCTAGCCTTCTGCGCCAGGCGGCAGATTGCCAGCTCGACCTCTTCACCGGCCGTCATCATCAAGTCGGAGAGTTCGTCAATGACAATGACGAAGCGCGGATAGGGCTTGGCGTCCTCGGGGCGAGAGCGGTTATAGCCGGCGATATCCTTCACACCCACGCGGGCGAATTCTCGGTAACGCTCATCCATTTCCTGCCCGGCCCAGCGCAGGGCGGCGATGCAGCCCTCTACGTCAGCCTCCACCCTGCCCAGCAAGTGCGGTATCCCGTTGTAACGCATCAGTTCGACGCGTTTGGGGTCTATGAGCAGGAGCCGCACCTGCTCGGGCTGGTAGGCGTAGAGCAGGCTGGTCAGGATGGCTGAAATGCACACCGATTTGCCGGAGTTGGTGGCCCCGGCGATGAGCAGATGCGGGGCATTCTCCAGGGCGGTCACATAAGGGCGGCCGGTGATGTCCTCGCCCAGGGCAATCTTGAGTTCGAAGTTCGCCTGCTGATACTCGCGCGACTCCAGCACCTCGCGGATGCGCACCTTGGCCCGCGAAGGGTTGGGCACCTCGATGCCGACGAGTGGTTTGCCCGGTATGGGCGCCTCGATGCGTATCGGTGCAGCGCCGAGCGCCAGAGCGAGGTCGTCACTGACGGCGGCGATGCGGCTAACCCGCACCTTGCGCCGGATCAGGCCATCGGCGGACTCTTTGTCGAGGTAGCCGGGCTCGACGCCGTAGCGGGTCACCGCCGGCCCCCGCTCGACCACGCGCACTTTTCCAGGGATGCCCAAAGCGTCGAGCGTGTCCTCGATGTCGCGGCTCAGGTCCTCTGGTTCCTCGTAAGCCTCATCGCTTTCGTCGCTGCCCGGCGCATCCAGCAACTCGAGAGGCGGCAGTTGTCGGCCCTCGCAGGTTGGCTCAGGAGCAGTGCCTGTATCTGTGGCGAGCGCTGTTATCTCAGTGCTGGCATTGGCCTCAGCGCCGGCCTCCTCTGCATCCTCAATATCGCTGGCAATGGCACGCTTTTCCGCTTCCGGCGCCGCCACTGCGATGCTCGCCCGCGCAATGGCGCCGCGCTGCTCCATCAACTCTGGTTCGGGCGCACGGGCCTTGCTCCGGTACCTGGCAGTCACCCGGCTGAGGGCCGAGATAAGCCAGCGACCGACAACGGCCGCGAGGGCAGAGAGGCTGAGCAACGTTCGGCGCCAGGACAGCCGGGCAACGAGATAGATGCCTTCCACGGCCAGGCCCAGCCCCGCTAGCCAGACCAGTGGGCGGCCGCCGATGCCGCTGAACGCTACGGCTAGAGCACGGCCCATCGCACCGCCGAAACTCCACCTGGCGCCTGCCAGCGAAGGTGAGACCGCCTCGCTGAGCACCATGCTGGCGACCCACAGGAGTGCCAGGCCAAGTGCCTGACGCCCCTGGCCGGCTTTCGGCCGCATCCACTTGGCCAGGGTAAGCAGCCCGCCGAAGATCACTATGGCAAGGGCGACCGCTGGCGCGCCGATGCCGAAGAGGCGTAGCAATGCCTCACTTAGACTGGAGACGATGGCGCCGCGCGTCAGGCCGAGCATGGCCGCGAAAACGGCCATCCCCATGGCGACAACGAGCAAGCCGACGATCTGCATGCGGTGATGCCTGAGATCGTCGGCCAGCTGTCGAGTGCTATAGATGGTGTGCGCGCTGCCACTGTTACGCATCGGCAAAGCCAACACTATCCTCGTGCCCGCCGTTATAGCTTGCGCGAGCACTTCTTAGCGATGGGGAGAAAGCAGTAAGCGCCCAATGCCATAGTTCAGAGGCCCCTCATGCTCAGGCCCAGACGCCGTCCTTCACGGTCAATGTGCAAGATACGTACCCCGATTATCTCGCCCTCCTGGATCAGGTCACGCGGGTCCTCAGAGGGCTCTATGTCCATCTCCGAGATATGGACCAGACCCTCGACGCCTTCGCTTATGCTGGCGAAGACGCCGAACTCGACCACGTTGGTGACGCGCCCCTCAACGACCTGGCCAACCTGGTAGCGTTCCTCGATCCCGTCCCACGGGTCCGGCTGCAGGCGTTTCAGGCTAAGTCCGACGCGCCGGCGCTCCTTGTCCACTGAGAGCACATACGCGTCCACTTCTTGGTTCAGCTTGACGACCTCGCTTGGGTCCTCGATGCGGCGCCAGGAAAGCTCACTGATGTGAACCAGGCCCTCCAGCCCGCCCAGGTCCACAAAGGCGCCGAAGTTGCAGATGTTGCTGATACGCCCGTGACAGATGCTGCCATCCCTGAGCACATCCAGCAGCTGTTCGGCTTGCAGTCCGTCCGGTGTGGCTGCTCGCTCCGAGAGGATTATGCGGTTGCGATCGTGATCCAGTTCGATGACGCGGCAGAGTAGCTCACGGCCGACATAGGCCGCCATCTGGCTGGCACGGGTTTCCTCGTCAAGCTGGCGCGGCAGATCCTTGATTTGTGATGAGGGGATGAAACCCTGCAGGCCTCCTATCTTGACCAGAAGCCCGCCCCGGTTGTAGCCCGTCGCTTTCACGCTCAGCACCTTGGTGGAATGCAAGCAGCTCTCAAGCTCGTTCCACGCTTCCTGCTCGCCTGGATCCAGCGGCCGGCGATTGACGGACCGGCCGGCGATGCGCTTGAAGCCATCCCAGGCGATGCACCCCTTCTGGCCGAGGAAGGCGACAGCCGGCTCGCTCTCCTCGCGCTCTTGCTGCAGGAGCATGGACCAGTAAGCCTCGTCTCTGCACCATAGAGTCTGCCTACGGTCGTCTTCCGCCCTGCTAAACATACACAAAGCCTCTTCTAACCCTGAGTGTCCACAGCTCGTACGTTATTATAAGGGCGCGCAAAAGTGGGGTCAAAGGCCCGCGCCAAAGTGAACGCTGACCGAGTGCGCTGGACCCACGCAGGTGCAACCATGCAGCTTTGGGGATAGAGGCGCCGCGCCGGGGGATTGACCGGGGCGCGAAGGAGGGCGTAACATGTGGAAATGTGGGCCGCGCTGCCGGCCCGTGACCAAGCATGGAGGCGAGCAATGAGCGATTTGCTCTTGCGGGACTTCTGGCCCGAATCGAATCTGGTCGTGCCAGAGCATGATATCCGGCGCGCCAAGTTCCCGGCCGTGGATGCACACAATCATCTGGGCAAGTGGCGGGGCGCATGGGCAGCCGACCCCGGGCAGGCGGTGGCCGTGATGGACGAGTGCAACATTCGTTGCGTGATCAACCTTGACGGGCGCTGGGGCGACGCCCTGGTGGAGAGCCTCGATCGCTACGAGCGGGCTTATCCTGGACGCTTCGCAACCTTGCTCAACATAGACTTTTCCCGCGCCAGCGAGCCCGGCTTCGGAGCCTGGGCGGCGGACCAGGTGGAGGAGGGAGTGCGCCGTGGCGCACGGGGGATCAAGATATTCAAGCGCCTGGGGCTGCACTGGAAGGGCCCGGATGGCCGCCTGCTGCGGGCCGACGACGCGCTGCTCAAGCCCATCTGGGAACGAGCCGCCAGGCTGCGCGTGCCCGTACTTTTCCACATCGCCGACCCCAAGGCTTTCTTCCGGCCGCTCGGGCCGACCAACGAGCGCTGGGAGGAACTGCAGGAACACCCGGACTGGCACTTCTACGGGCCACAGTTCCCCAGCTTCGAGCAACTCATGGAGCAGCAGCGCAACCTGCTGGCAGCGAACCCGGACACGCTTTTCGTGAGCGCTCACGTGGCCAGTTGCTCAGAGGACCTCGCCTTCGTCTCTTCGCTGCTGGACGAATACGCGAACCTGAACGTGGACATCTCCGCCAGGCTGGCTGAACTTGGCCGGCAGCCCTACTCGGCACGGGCGTTCTTCCTGAAATACCCGGATCGCATCCTCTTTGGCCTTGATGAAGCGGTGAAAGTCGACAACTATGCTCCCTACTTCCGCTTCCTGGAGACTGCCGACGAGTACTTCCCCTACAAGTATGGCGAGCGGCCGGACCAGGGCCGCTGGAACGTCTATGGCATCTACCTGCCCGACGCGGTGCTCGAGCAGGTCTACCATGCCAATGCTGAGCGGCTATTCCCGAGCCTGTAGGAGGCCGTCGCTCGGCTCGAAGGCAGCGCAGCTGTGCCGGAGGTCGGCCTGTAACTACCGCGGGAGAAGCGGATGTGCGCCGAAGCCGGTCGCGAAGCGAATGCTCAGGAGGACGACAATGACGAGGCCGCAGGCCACGGCGATGCGCGTATCGGTGGGGCGCCAGTGTATCTCATAGAGGGAAGTCCGGCGGGCATCGGTGCGGCCGAAGCCGCGGCACTCGAGAGCCCGCGATAGGGTCTCGGCGGAACGGAAAGTGCTGACAAGCGCTGCTACCAGCACGGGGATGCGCGCTCTTGCCCGGCCGAGAAAGCCGCCGGAGGATAGATCGAAGCCCCTCGCCATCTGTGCTTCAGTGACTTGCTCGAACGTTCGCTGGATGCGCGGTATGTAGCTGATGGAAATGGTGACGGTGAGCGCGCCCTGGTAGGGCAGGCCGAGGTGCACCAGTCCTCGCAGCAGGGCGCGCATATCGGTGGTGAGGAGCACTGCCGCCGAAAGGAACCCCAACGTCACCACACGCGCTGATGCCGCTATGCCCTGGGCAACGGCCCAGGCGGTCAGCTTCAGCTTCCACCAGGTCAGTAATACTGGCCCGGAATGGTAGAAGACAGGCCAGAGGACGGGGATCAGCACAGCCACCGGCAGGAGGATGGTCCAGATAGCCTTGAGCCGCTGCCCGGAGATGCCCGCCAGGCGCAGTGTGCCGACGGTGAGCGCCAGGGCAAGGAGCATGAAGACCACGTTGTTGTAGCTGAGCAGTACCACGGCAATCGAGACCGCAAGTGCGAGTTTAAGCCGCGGGTCGGCGCGGTGCAGCCAGGATCGCCCCGGCTCGTACATCTCGCTGATGCTCATTGTGGCCCGCCAAGCAGGTTCAGATAGGCCTGACCAACTGCTGAAGCCGTCAGTTCTGCTGCTGGCATTCCGTACGGGGCGAGGGCCTGGATGAGGCGGGCGAGCATGGGCGGGCGCATGCCGGCGCGTTCCAGAGCGCTGGCGTCGCTCAGCACGGCATCTGGCTTGCCGTCGGCAATGATCCTGCCTTCGGACAGCAAGAGGCAGCGACTCGACCAGCGCAACACCAGGCGC
>DAOTVV010000207.1:0-2005 GCA_034436255.1 Anaerolineae bacterium | reverse complement strand
GTGCTGGCGACGACACGCAGCTTGCCGCCTGAGGGCCGGCCAGACGCGGCGACGGTGCAAGACGGCAGCATCAGGAGGAAAGCCAACAAGATCAGCGATACGCCGGCTCCGGATAGGGGCCGCCTGGTGAACGGGCGCGACATGAGGTTTCCTCCGTTATGGTTTGGGCGATTGGGCAGGAGCCGTCGCTGCCGCCGGGCGATCACCCGCCTGGCAGGAACGGCAGCGGCCGTAGAACTCAAGCAGGTAGCTATCGAGCTGGAAGTCAAGCTGCTGGGCGAGCCGTTGCGTCAGGTCCTCCATCGCCGAAGCCTGGAATTCGACGACCTGGCCGCAAGAAGAGCAGACCAGATGGCTGTGACCGCCGTTGACACGAGCGAAGAAGGGCCCGCAGTCCCTCAGGTAGATGGGGCGGATAGCGCCGATCTGGGTCAGGAGTTCGAGCGTGCGGTAAAGAGTGGCGCGGCTGAGTTGCGGGTAGGCCTTGCGGCCCCGCTGCAGCAGTTCGGCGGGGCTGAGGTGCCCTTCGGCCGTCTCAAGCACCTGCGCGATGGCCTGGCGCGCCTGGGTGAGCCGGTGACCAGTGCGCCTGATCTCTTCCACAAGCTGATTGCTCATCTAGCACGGCCCTTTATGAGACTCAGTCTCAATTATACTGGCAGCATCAGATTTGTCAACCTGACAGGGCGACCGTGTGGCCGTCGGCCCGACATTTGCAGTGCAATAGTGCCGTGCTGCTGAGCGCGGTCGGCCTGTTGTCAGGGCAGTGCCGCGTCACTATAATCCGCCCGAACGTAGGCGGTGCGCCTGTCTGGGGGCTCAGCGTTGAGCCGGGCGGACAGGCCGCTGCCACTCGCGCTTTCGCCCGGCCAGGGCTGGTCGCGTGTGTTCGAGGCACGGGCCGGGTGCCACCGTTGGTTCAGGCAGTCAGTCTTGTCTGATCTGGAGGGATGAGATGAGCGACACCGGTAAATCGCCTGCCGGCATCTCCAGCGCCGGCGCGGAGCGCTACAGTGTCGGCGTGATCGGCGCCGGCACCATGGGCAATGTGCACGCCGACGCCTGGCGCAGCACAGGTGCCAGGTTGATCGGCGTGTACGACATTGATCCGGCCGCCGGCGAGAGGCTGGCGACCAAGTTCGGCATCGCTGCCTTTCCCAGCCGGCAAGCCCTGTTTGACGCTGTGGACATCGTTGACGTCTGCACCCCCACCTACACCCATGCCGAGAACGTCGTGGCAGCGGCGCAGGCTGGCAAGCACGTCGTCTGCGAGAAGCCGATGGCCCTCAGCCTGGAGGAATGCGCCAGCATGATCCGCGCCGCTGAGCAGGCCGGCGTCCGCCTGTTCATCGCCCAGGTCGTGCGCTTCTTCGCTGAGTTCGCCACCGCTAAGCAACTCATAGACTCGGGCAAGATCGGCAAGGTCGGCGTCTATCGTTCCACTCGTGGCGGCTCCAACCCGGGTGAGGCCGGCCCCACCTGGTTTACCCAGGAGTACCGCTCCGGCGGCGTCGTCCTCGACCTCATGGTGCACGACATAGACTATGCACGCTGGGTCTGTGGGGACGTCGAGCGCGTCTACTGCCGCCGTTTTCTCGGTGCCAATACGGACTATGCCCTCATCACCCTGCGCTTCCGCAGCGGCGCCATCGGCCACATCGAGGGCTCATGGGCCTTCCCGGCGGGCATGTTCCGCACCGCCTTCGATATCGCCGGCGATGGCGGCCTGCTCACCTACGACAGCGAATCCAGCGCGCCGCTGCGCTTCCGGCGCAAGGAACAGGCGGCTGCCAAAGGCGGGGTCGTGGTCCCATCGAGCCCGATGGACCCCGCCGACAACCCCTATCTCAAGGAGATTCAGCATTTCCTCTCCTGCCTGATGAGCGGAGAGCAGTTCCTGGTGACGGCCTACGACGCTATGGCGGCGGTGCAGGTCGCACTGGCGGCGCGCCAGTCGGCTCTCACCGGCCGGCCAGTTACACTCGAGCCTCTGAGCCTGGCCCAA
>DAOTVV010000206.1:0-6567 GCA_034436255.1 Anaerolineae bacterium | reverse complement strand
AAGCACCTCTTCGATAATCGCTATGGCACCGGGCAATCTACGATAGACGGTATCGTACGGGCGACGAACATATTGCTTGCAGGGAAGACATTCGTTGTCTGCGGTTACGGGTGGTGCGGCCGCGGCATCGCCATGCGCGCGCGGGGGATGGGCAGCCAGGTCGTGGTGACTGAGGCTGATCCACTCCGGGCGCTGGAGGCGGTGATGGACGGCTACCGTGTCATGCCGATGCTCGAAGCAGCCGCTATCGGGGACATTTTCGTGACCGCAACTGGCGACGTGAACGTGATTGACCGCCAGCATCTGGAGCGCATGAAAAACGGAGCGATCATCGCCAACTCCGGCCACTTCAACGTCGAGATAAACATCCCGGCGCTGCGCGAGATGGCCGTGTCGGTCAGGCAGATTCGGCCTTCCGTGCAGCAGTATCAGTTGGCCGACGGCCGGCGCCTGGCTTTGCTCGGCGAAGGCCGCCTGGTCAATCTCGCGGCCGCAGAAGGGCATCCGGCTAGTGTGATGGACATGAGTTTCGCCAACCAGGCACTGTGCGCCGAGTATATGGTGCAGAATGCCGGCAGGCTCGAGAAGCGTGTCTACAGTGTGCCTGCGGACATTGACAAGGAAATCGCGCGCCTGAAGCTGCGGGCGATGGGCGTGACCTGCGACGAGCTAACTGAGGAGCAGAAACACTACCTTACTTCCTGGGAATCGGGCACCTGATCGGGGCAACAGGCCGCTATTCTGGGACCAACCGTCGCGCCCAAGAGGCGCATGCCAGCTGAGAGGAGTAGCAGATGTCAACGACCTTCACTTGTGCGGAAAAGCTGTTCCTGACTTCTGAGTCGGTGACCGAAGGTCACCCTGATAAAGTCTGCGATAGCGTCGCGGATGCCGTTCTCGACGAGATTTTGCGCCAGGACCCCGAAGCGCATGTGGCCTGCGAAGTCGCGGCGACGACCGGCGTCGTCATTATCCTGGGCGAAGTGCTCATGAAAAAGGGGCTCTACTGCAACTACGAGGCGGTCGCCCGGCGCACCATAACTGACATCGGCTACACATCCTCACAGATCGGCTTTGATGGTGCTACCTGCGCTGTGCTTGTGGCGGTGAAGGACCAGTCGCCCAACATTGCCTCGGCTGTGAGTGCATCGCTGGAAGTGCGCACCGGCGAAGCAGCCGACGCGGCCCACATGCTTGGCGCTGGCGATCAGGGCATGATGATCGGCTTTGCCTGCAATGAGACGCCAGAGTTGATGCCCCTGCCGATTTCCTATGCCCACAAGCTCTGCCGGCGCCTCGCGCAGGTGCGCAAGGACGGCACTCTGCCTTACCTGCGGCCCGATGGCAAGGCGCAGGTCACCGTCCAGTACTGCCGCGGTGTGCCCGTGCGCGTGGATGGCATTGTGGTGTCGGCTCATCATGCACCGGGGATGAGCCAGGAGCAGATACGCCGGGACATCAAGGAGCACGTCATCGCTGCGGTGGTAGACCCGAGCATGCTCGACAGCCAGACCAAGTACTGGATCAACCCCAGCGGTTGTTTTGAGGTGGGTGGGCCTGTGGGCGACTCGGGACTGAGTGGCCGCAAGATCATCGTTGACACCTACGGCGGCATCGCCCGGCATGGCGGCGGCTCTTTCTCGGGCAAGGACCCGACCAAGGTTGACCGATCGGCGGCGTATATGGCGCGCTACATCGCCAAGAATATCGTGAAAGCCGGCATCGCCGACCGGTTCGAGCTACAGGTCAGCTATGCCATCGGCAAGGCCGAGCCGGTCTCGCTCTCGGTTGAGACCTACGGCACGGGCAGGATTCCGGACGATCGCATCGTGGAACTGGTGCAGGACAACTTCAACATGTGTCCTGGGGTCATTATCGAGCGACTGAACCTGCGCCGGCCGATCTACCTGCCGACGGCGGCCTACGGGCACTTCGGTCGTGAAGACGGCGATTTCCCCTGGGAGAAGACAGACATGGCCGAATCTCTGCGCCAGCAGGCCGGCCTCTAGGGTTCGGCATGCGGATAGCAGCAGGGGCGCCCTCGGATCGGGTGGCGCCTCTTGCTGCTGTTGAAGGGCCGGTTCCGGCGAGAGGGCGAAGGCGGTCAGGCGGTGATTTGGGAGAGCGTATGCGTGCTCTGGTGACCGGCGTCAACGGCTTCGTGGGCCGGCACCTGGCTCGGCATCTGCTCGAGAGCGGCTGGGAGGTATGGGGTGCGTCCCTGCATCTCGCCGAGAGCCCGCCGGGCGTAAAGGTTTTGGCGCTTGACCTGAGCCAGCCGGACGCAGTGCTATCCGCTTTCGAGCAGGCAAAGCCGGATTTCGTCTTCCACCTGGCGGCGCAGGCGGCAGTGGCAGCTTCGCACCAGCAACCGTGGAGGACGATCAGCGCCAACGTGGGGATGCAGACGCATGTCCTGGAGACGTTGCGGCAGCATCTCCCGGGTACGGCTACTTTGGTGGTCGGGTCGGGCGACGAATATGGACTGGCGCAGGTAGCGGACTTACCCCTGCGGGAAGATGCGCCCTTGCGCCCGCTGAGCCCCTATGCCGTGAGCAAGGTGGCGCAGGATTACCTGGGCCTACAATATGCCCTGGCCTATGGGGTGCATACCGTGCGCGTCCGGCCGTTCAATCATATTGGCCCCGGCCAGGGGTTGGGCTTTGTTGCCGCCGACTTCGCTCACCAATTAGCCCTGGCCGAGGCTGGCCGTGAACCGCCCGTTATCCGTGTCGGCAACCTTTCCGCCCAGCGTGATTTCACCGATGTGCGCGATGTCGTGTGCGCCTATAGTGCCCTGGCGCAGGCAGCACTCGAGGACCGACTTCCCTGGGGCGAGGTCTATAACGTTGCCTCGGGTCGCGCAGTGGCAATCAGTGACCTCGTCGAGATGCTACTACATGAATGCCGGGTGAAGGTCGAGGTTGTCGTCGCACCTGAGCGCTTGCGGCCAGCGGATGTGCCCGTGTTCGTAGGGAGCAGCGACAAACTCAGGCAGGCGGTTGGCTGGGAGCCCAGAGTCCCCCTTGAACAGACTGTGCGGGACGTGATGAACTACTGGCGCCAGGTGGTTGCGGGCGCGATCAGTGAGTCGTAGGAGAGCACGCTGATGGCGAAAAAGGCCCTGATTACCGGCATAACTGGGCAGGATGGCTCATACCTGGCTGAGTTCTTGCTCGAAAAAGGCTACGAAGTCATCGGCATGGTTCGCCGGACCAGCACGGTTAACTTCGACCGCATCCGTCACATCCAGGACCGGCTGACCCTTGTACAAGGCGACCTTCTGGACCAAGCCTCGGTGATTGATATTCTCGCCGAGCATCGCCCCGATGAGGTGTACAATCTCGCTGCCCAGTCCTTCGTTCCCACATCATGGAAGCAGCCAGTGCTCACGGGAGAGTTCACCGCGCTAGGGGTGACGCGGGTGCTCGACGCCATCCGTGTCGTCTATGGTCCTGGCAGGACGGCGCGGTTCTATCAGGCGTCAAGCTCGGAGATGTTCGGCAAGGTGCGTGAGGTACCCCAGAACGAGCACACGCCTTTCTATCCCCGCAGCCCCTACGGAGTGGCCAAGGTCTACGGCCACTGGATAACCGTGAACTACCGCGAGAGCTATGACATGTTTGCCTGTTCTGGCATACTGTTCAATCACGAGAGCCCACGGCGGGGCTTCGAGTTCGTCACCCGAAAAGTGACGCACGAGGTCGCGCGCATCAAGCTCGGCCTCAGCCGCGAACTCGCTCTTGGCAACCTGGAGGCACAGCGGGACTGGGGCTATGCCGGCGATTACGTGCAGGCCATGTGGCTGATGCTGCAGCAGAACCAGCCTGATGACTACGTGGTGGCGACGGGTGAAACGCACTCTGTGCGCGAGCTATGTCAGGTCGCCTTCGAGCATGTGGGGCTGGACTACCGGGACTTCGTGCGCGTGGATGCGAGGTTCCTCCGGCCTGCGGAAGTTGACCAGCTGGTCGGCGATGCCACCAAGGCGCGCTCGGTGCTCGGCTGGCGGCCAAACGTCAGTTTTGCCGAACTGATCAGGATGATGGTAGACGCTGATCTCGAGCTGTTGCGCCAGGAGAAGAGCTAGCAGGTGCGCTTGGTGGACACGCATGCCCATCTGGCGGACCCGTGTTTCGATGCTGACCGGCCCGCCGTCCTTGAGAAAGCAGGCGCTGCCGGTGTGACCGCCATCATTGCCGTCGGAGCTGACCTGGCGAGCAGTGAGGCGTGCGTCAAGCTTGCGGCGACGGCGGACAGCGTGTGGGCCGCTGTGGGTGTTCATCCACATGAGGCCGGAGGCCTGAACGAAGACGGACTGGAGGCACTACGTCTCCTGGCCAGGCGAGAGCGGGTGGCCGCCATCGGCGAGACGGGCCTCGATTTCTACCGCAACCTGGCGTCACGGGAAGATCAGCGGCGGGCTTTCGAAGCCCACCTGGCCCTGGCGGCGGAAATGAACAAGCCGGTTGTCATCCACGCGCGCCAGGCCTACGATGAAGTGCTGGGAATGCTTGAACCCTGGGCGGGGCAGTTGCGTCCTGTGTTACATTGTTTCGGCGGAGATGAGAATCATCTGCGGCGGGCGCTGGATTTGGGCTGCATGATATCGTTTGCGGGAACGCTGAGCTATCCCAAAGCGGATGGACTCCGGGTTCTGGCCGCGCAGGTGCCATTGGAGCGTTTGCTGATCGAGACCGATTGTCCCTATCTGTCACCGCAGCAAGTGCGGGGCCGGCGGAATGAGCCTGCCTTCCTGGCCTACACCGCTGCTGCCCTCGCGCAGGTGCGCGGCCTCAGTCTCGAGGATCTGGCTGAGATCACTAGTGCCAATGCGGAGGACACGTTTGATCTCACCTAGGGAGATGGCGATTGCCCAGCTGGCCGATCTGCTGTCGCCAGTGCGTGAGCAGCTACGCCTGGTTGAGGCGCGAATCAGTGAGGCGGTGCAGACGGAGCAGCCGGAGCTGACAGCAGCTTACCGCAGCCTTTTGGCCGGCGGAAAGCGGCTTCGACCGGCGTTGACGCTGCTCGCGGCCGGGCCGGATGGGGCAGCCAAGGCAGAGGTCATCGCGCTTGGCGCGGCTCTCGAGATGCTGCATGCCGCTACCCTGATCCACGATGACGTTGTGGACGCTGCTCCCGTGCGCAGGGGGCAGCCGACCATCTATGCCAGGCAAGGGGCCGACGTCGCCATCCTGGCCGGGGATCACCTGTTCGCCAGAGCCGCGGTGGTCGTCACTGAGACGCAGTCCTTCGAGGCTCTGCGGGTCTTCGCCCAGACGCTGGTAACGATCTCCGACGGCGAACTGCGCCAGGTCTGGCGCAACTCTCACTTGCCGGACATGGACGAGTACCTGCGCTTGATTTACGCGAAGACAGCTTGCCTGTTCGAGTCGGCAGCTCTTGGCGGAGCCCTGCTGGCCGGGTTGCCGCGAACTCACGTGGAACGATTCGCCCGCTACGGGCGTGACCTTGGTCTCGCCTTCCAGATCGCAGATGATGCGCTGGATTACTCGGGAAACCCGGACGTGATGGGGAAACCCGCCCAGAATGATCTTGAGCGCGGCCTGCTGACCCTGCCAGCCCTCCTCTGCCTTTGGGATGGCGGCCACGACGGGCGCTCCCTCGACCTCAGCAGCAAGAGCGAACGGCAAAGGCTGGTGCAGTCCGTGCTCGCCGGAGGCTTTCACAGGCAGGCTCTTGAGCGTGCTCGCGCCTATGCTGAGCAGGCCTGGGAGAGCATCGCTGGCATCGTCGAGGGCGCCTACGCAGAGTCGCTGCGCGGCCTGGCTGGTTTCGCCACCGCACGCACCAGCTAGCCTCGGTGTCCGGCCCATCCGTTTCTGTCTCAGCGATAATCGTCAGCTACAACGTTCTTTCCTTGTTGCGGCGTTGCATTGAGTCACTGTTGGCGCAGCAACCCGTGCCCGAAGTCATCGTGGTTGATAACGCCTCGAGCGACGGTTCGGCCGAGGCAGTGCGCCGGGAGTACGGCGGAGTCCGAGTGGTCGAGAGTAAGACCAACCTGGGCTACGGTGGCGGCATCAACCGCGGCATATGCGCCAGCCATGGCGAGCTGCTGCTCTTGCTCAACAGCGACACCGAGATGCTGCCTGGGGCGCTCGCATCACTGATGTGCTTGATGCAGCGCGATGGCAGCGTGGGTGTGGCTGCCCCTCGTCTGGTGTTTCCCACGGGCGAGGTCCAGTCTTCTCGCCGGCGCTTCCCCTCCATGCCAGTCCTCCTGACTGAGAGCACGGCCTGGCGGAATCTGCCGGCCGTGCGTGGAGCGCTTCGCTCATATTACTGTCACGATCGCCCGCACTCCCATTGTCAGGCCATAGACTGGGCCGTAGGTGCCTGCCTGCTGGTCCGCCGACAAGCGCTCGAAGAGGCGGGCGCCATGGACGAATCGTACTTCATGTATTCAGAGGAAGTTGACCTGCAGCGCCGCCTGCGCCAACTTGGCTGGCAGGTGGTGTACGAACCGTCGGCGACCGTTGTTCACCATGAGAGCATGAGCGCTGACCAGTCACTGCCTGGCAAGGTGGCAGAGTTCAACCG
>DAOTVV010000205.1:0-3609 GCA_034436255.1 Anaerolineae bacterium | reverse complement strand
TGTCAATGTGCACACGTAATGGGTCCAGCGATGTTCACCCAAACTGGTCCACAATGAGAGTAGGCGCTACCCAGTTTCCTGCCCGCGAATAAGTAGACGATTGGGCCTGAATCAGATTAGGCGTTTGTTTCGATTTGCACCTCCTCTTCCAGGCGGCGTCTTCCCTGGGCTCGGTAGCTGGTCCCGGTGATCACTAGTACATGTGCCTTGTGGGCCAACCGGTCCAGGCCTGCTGAAGCCAGGAGCGGATCACAGAACAGGTCGGGCCACTCAGACGGGGCTCGGTTGCTGGTGAGTAGTATGGAGCCCTTCTCATAGCGTTCGTTGATCACGTCATACAAATCCTCGGGCGCTGGTGGGCGAAGTGGCTTGAGGCCAAAGTCGTCCAGTACCAGGAGATCAGGTCGCAGATACGTCTGCAGCCGCCGCTCCAGGGTGCTGTCAGCACGGCCGCCATTGATGTGCTGCAGCATGCGATGCGTGTTGACGAACAGCACATCGTAGCCCTGACGGCAAGCTTCGTGGGCCAAGGCTTGGGCCAGGTGGGTCTTGCCCACGCCAGTTGGTCCGCACAGGAGCACGTTGTGCTTCTGCCGGATGTAGTTGCAAGTCGCCAGGTCCAGCACCTGTTGCCGATTGACGCTGGGGTTGAAGTCAAAGTCGAACCCCTCCAGGGTCTTGGTGCTGTTCAGAGCGCCACGGCGGATGCGCAGGGCCAATTGTTTCTGTGCCCTCCGGGCAACCTCGTCCTCGACAAGGCGAGCCAGAAAGTCGATGTAGGACCAGTGGGCATCGATAGCCTGTTGGTTGCGGGTCTCCAGGGTTTCCAGGATACCGGACAGGCGCAGCCGCTTGAGCTGCGGTGCGAGTTGATGCATCAGTTCCATGTGGCACCACCTGTCCAATGGCCCACCAGTTCTTCAGCGGGACGGGCAAACAAGCGGCCGGGTGGCGGTGTGTCTGTAGCAGGCAAGGGCTCGGCATCCAGCCCCTGTTGCAGGATGTGCTTGATCGTGATGTAGGAGGCATCGTCAAAGCGCAAGGCCCGCTGACAGGCCGCCTCCAGGCGATCACGACCGAAACGCTGTTGGAGGTGTAGGAGACGCCCGGCGGTGCGCAAGCGATCCTCGGGCCGGTGATCGAGCATGGCTTCGACAACGGCCTGGGTGGCAGGGCCGATCTCAGCGGCCCGCTGCTGGCATTGTTCGCGGCACAGGGTCAAGCCTGCAACCTTGTGTACCGGCAGATGATCCTGGTTTGTTACCCATTCTCCCGGCGCCTGGGCCCGCGTATGGGTGGCCACGAGTTCGTAGCGCTCGGTATAGATCTGGACCTCCTGGGCACCGCCGCGCACCCACAGGCGCTGATTTACCAGGTGAAAGGGAGCCGAGTAATACGCGTTATCAAAGACGACGTGCCCGTCGCGATGCAACTTGACCTGCTTCCATACCGCCGGCTCATACGCCGTCGCGGGCAGCGGGAGGAGGGTATCACGTTCCACAGCGAAGCGCGCCAGAGGACGCTCCCGTGTGGTGCCGTGAATGCGCTGCCCCGCCGTCGTGTTCACCCACACGGCTGCATCCTGATTAGCCTGGGCCAACGTCGTGGGCTCGCGCCCACCGAGAAAATTGCGCTTCACGTAGTGGACGCCGCCTTGCTCTACCTTGCCCTTGTGCTCAGGCTTGCCGGGCTGACAGGGGCGGATGAGGAAGCCATAGTGCTCGGCGCACTCGCGATAAGCTTGTTGGGCTTGAGGCTCGTGCCAACAAGCGCGGACGATGGCTGCCTTGAGGTTATCGGGGACAACGCGCTGGGGCACACCACCGAAGAAGGTGAAGGCATTACGGTGCAGCCGCAGCCAGGTCTCAACCTTCTGGTCAAACACGAACTCGACGTACTGGTGCCTGCTCCAGGAGAGGACCATGACAAAAGCCCAAGCTTTACGCAGGGTGCCCTGGTCGTCCAGCATCAGGCCCGCGTAGCCAAAGTCTACCTGTGCTTCCTCGCCGGGCTTGGTCTCGACACGGACCACAGTCTCAGGCTGGGCCTTCTGAATCCGGCTCACAAAGCGCCGGACGGCGGAGTAACTGCCGGTGTAACCCCGCTCTCGCAAGCGTTGGTGGATGGCAGCGATCTCGACGCCCTGACGACGAAGCTTGAGCACGAGCTCGCGAAACGGCTCCACAGAGGACTCGTTCTGTGGAGGGAGAGCGTTATTGAGGGTCTTGCCCAGCAACCGCTGCAGTTCACTGAGCGGCGGCAGTGGGCCACTGAGCAGATCCTGATTGGCCGCCCAGACACGATAGCGGCCCACAGTCTTGCGGTTGATGCCCATGGCGCGAGCGATGGCTCGGTCGGTCTGGTCCAATCGCAGTTGGCGCAGCATCTCACGGATATCCACGGTGTGTGTTCTCCTGCCTGGCATGCTCTCCCTCCTTCTGTTCGCCCTGAAAGGAGAGTATGCCCGAAACGCAGGAAACCCGATAACGCCTTCAGCGCCTGCGATCAGGCGCGGGGAGTGGGCCAGTTTGGGTGAACACTACTGGCCCAGTTTGGCCGCACATTGCTGGCCCAGTTTGGGTGAACATCACTGGCCCAGTTTGGCCGCATATCGCTGGCCCCCTTTAGGTGAACATCACTGGCCCAGTATAGCCCGGTCCGTAACACCACCCACGTCAATCATTGAACTCCAGCACTCGGTAGTGGAAGCCGTTCATCTCGTAGAGCGTGATCGTGTGGAAATCCTGCCCGATGGCGCGCAGGACCGGGGCCGGGTAGCGCTCGGCGTTCAGCACCACCAGGCTGATGCGCCCGGCATGCAGCGCCGCGACCAGGGCCGCGGGATCGTGCAGCCCGGCCTCGTACAGGTTGAGCTGCTGCGTGGCGTTGCCAAGCACAGGCCTCCTCGCCACGAGCACAAAGCCGCATTCCTCGGCCAACACATCGCCCCTGGCCAGCCTGATGTGGTCGTACCTGTTCAGAATAGGGCTGGTAAGCGGCTTCGGGTTATGGTATAGTTAGGGCATGACGCTTGAAGAGGAAGTCATTGCCCTGCGGGCGGAGAATGCGGCTCTACGCCAGGCATTGGCGGTTGCGCTGGAGCGGATTGCCGAGCTTGAGCGGCGCCCGAAGAAGGAGCCGCCGCCGCCGTTCGCCAAAGCCAACAAGCCCAAGAAGACGGGTACCAAGCAACCTCGGCGCAAACGCAAGCCGGAGCAGAATGCGGCCCGACGGCGTGAGGCGCCGACCAAGGTTGTATCGCACCGAGTGGAAGACTGCCCAGACTGCGGCTGCCGCCTGCATGGTCAGAGCGTGGCGCGGCGGCGCCAGGTGATTGAGTTGCCTCCACCACAGCCGGTAGAGGTGACGGAGCATCAGGTGCTCAAGTCTTGGTGTCCGCGCTGTGGGCGGTGGCATACGCCACGGCTGGATCTGCGGGGCGTAGTTCTGGGGCGTGGGCGTTTGGGCGTGCGACTGATCAGTCTGATTGCGTACTTGCGCACCGAGTTGCGTATGACGGTGCGTGCCATCCGCCGCTATCTCAAGAGCGTGCATGACCTGGTACTCAGCATCGGTGAGATCACGGAGGTGCTACACCGGGTGCGTGAG
>DAOTVV010000204.1:0-29138 GCA_034436255.1 Anaerolineae bacterium | reverse complement strand
GTTTGCTGCACCGGCCGCCGCTGAGCAAATGGTTCGACCTGTGGGTAATCGCGTGGCTCGAGCAAGGCAATGCTCGCCGCACTCGACCACCATTGTCGCCCATCGTACAGGTCATAGACCATGCTCTGCATGCGCGACGGCGAAGGCATGCGCACTTCGAAGAGGGGGTCGGCAGGCAGCCGCACGGGGCCTCCCAGGATCAATGAGTCCCCGAACAGGCTGGTCGCTTGGTCGGAATGAGAAGCAGTGGAAAGGGTCGGAAACATCTGCGTCCAGCGTCGCTGCACCTGCCGCCATGGCCCTTCGAAGCGCACCCACAGGCGGGCAGCGCTCTGTTCCAGTGTGAGCGGCGGCAGCAGCCAGGACGCGACGAGCACTGCAAGGACTACGTAGAGCGCGTCAATCAGGAAATCGTCGCCGATGGTGTGATCATGCGGAATGTGGGCCAGGCGCCAATCGCGCATGAGGCCCTGCACCGACACACGAGCCACCAGTAGCAATCCGCAGAAACCGTAGATCACAATGTAGGCAGCGCTCGATTGGGGGGCGTAATAGGTGTTCGCCAGCAAGGCGATGGCTGGCGCCACCACCGCCCACCACACCCGGCCGGCGCGGTAGATCAGCCAGGCACTGTAATAGAACGCCAGCCACAAGGAAAGGCCCAGGAGGAAGGTGAAGGGCAGAAGGTCCTCGCTCGGCTGCCCCTGCCAGGAAGCCAACGCCCAGGCAACCATTCGCTGCAGGACCATGTGCGCTGCCTGGGCGCTGCTGATGCCCGCCAAGACATAATGCCCTGTCGCCAGGATGGTCACCATGATTCCGACCACGAGGGAGCAGAGGTGTAGCAGGAGGGGAGGGAGCTCGGAATGAACCAGAAGTAGAGCCAAAGCCAATGAGCCGCTGACAAGGAGCGGCAGCATAATCAGCCCGGGACCCCAGCCGGCCTCATACAGCGAGAGTGAAACAGCGAGCGCGCACATGCCGAGCAGGACCGGCACTGCTACGCCGGATGCATGGAGCCGGTCCTCTTTCAGCATTCGTCCGGCCTTACGTACGCCTCCGGACCACCAGCCACGGCGCGCACAATCATCGCCCCGCCGGGCCATGTGAAGTAGGCGCTTGTTGTCAACATAAGGTGAATCTAGAGCGTCAGATGGCTGCTGTCAACAAAACGACGCCTCATGCGTCGCGGGGTTCGGCCCGCGGACCCCTTGCCCAGCGCTTCTTGACTGCTATAATCTCACTGGCCGATTTTGGCTTGCCAGCAAGCGGAACTCCAATGAGTTCGTCTGAGAGTGAGCGTGAGGAAACGACGAGCCTCAGTTACTATCCTCATCGTGATTGCCATCTTCGCCATCAGCCCGGCGCTGAGCGGCTGCGCCCGTGCAGCAAACGCCTCTGGTAGTGGAATCGTCCTTGCCGGCTCCACCTCAGTACAGCCTTTCGCCGAGCTGCTGGCCGAGGACTATGCGCGCCGCTTCCCGGATGCGCCGGTAATCAATGTGCAGGGAGGAGGTTCGACTGCCGGCATCGAGGCGGCTCTCAGCCACACGGCCGACCTGGGCATGTCGTCCCGTGACCTCAAAGACAGCGAGAAAGCCCAGGGCCTTATTCCGGTGGCGATCGCTCACGACGCCATTGCCATAGTGGTGCACCCGTCCAACCCTGTGCAAGCGCTAACGTCGGATCAGGTGCGGCGCATATTCGATGGTGAGATCAGCGACTGGAGCCAGGTCGGTGGGCTCAAGGGACGCATCGTCGTCGTCACGCGCGAGGAAGGCTCAGGCACGCGCGGTGCCTTCGAGGAGTTGCTGATGAAGGAATCGCGCATCACCGATGCCGCCTTGAGACAGGACTCAAACGGGGCAGTGCGCGTGATCGTCGGCAGCGACCCGGCGGCGATCGGCTACATGTCGCTCGGCATAGTGGGCAGCATTGTCAAAACCGTCTCGCTCGATGGTGTCATGCCGACACCGCAGACCGCCCTTTCGGGCAGGTATGCTCTGGTTCGCCCTTTCCTGTTCGTGCATGTGGGACAGTCTCGGCCTGAGGTTCAGCGCTTTGTGGACTACGTCCTCTCGCCGCCCGGGCAAGCGGTACTTGCCAACGAGGGACTGATTCCTGTGAACGGGGGCTGAGCTTGCTCAAGGAACGCCTGATTCAGGCAGCGCTCATGGCACTCGCTCTCTCAGCCATAGCCTCGCTGCTCGTCATCACGGTCTTCATCTTGCGCGAAGGACTGCCCGTATTCGCGAGTGTCGGCCTGCTCAAGTTCTTGACTGGCAGGACCTGGGCACCGACGCAGGGCGTGTTCGGCATCCTGCCCATGATCGTTGGTTCGGTCTGGGTCACTGCTGGGGCTCTCCTCGTCGGGGTGCCACTTGGCCTCTCCGTTGCCGTATTCGCGACCGACTACGCTCCGACGGTTATGGCCCAGATCATGCGCCCAGCAATCCAACTTCTTGCCGGCATACCCTCTGTGGTCTATGGCTTCATCGGCCTCAAGATTCTGGTGCCGCTGATTCGCGAACGCCTCGGTGGCCCTGGCCTGAGCGTTCTTGCTGGCGCGATCGTGCTGGGGATCATGATCATGCCCAGTGTCATCGCCATCTCGGAGGACGCCATCCGCGCCGTGCCGCGAGCCTACCGGGACGGCGCGCTGGCCCTTGGGGCCACGCACTGGCAATCCCTCTGGCGGGTCGTCCTGCCTGCGGCGCGTTCGGGCATTGCCGCAAGCGTCGTACTGGGTATGGGCCGCGCCGTTGGCGAGACGATGGCTGTGATCATGGTCGTAGGCAATTCTCTGCGGTTGCCAACCTCAATCCTCGACCCAGCGACGACGCTTACCAGCAACATCGGCCTGGAGATGGGCTACGCCAGCGGCGCGCACCGCCAGGCCCTGTTTGCCACAGGCATAGTGCTCTTCTTCTTCATCATGCTACTCAATGGCGTCGTGACCGCTTTCCGCAGGCGACCTGACCGTGCTTAGGCGCTGGGGCATCGGGCCGAAACAGACTGGCAAGATCGCCGCTGCCATCGTGTGGATGGCAGCCATCCTGACTTTGCTGCTGCTGGCCTTTATCCTGGTCTACGTACTCTGGAATGGCCTGCCACAGCTTTCGCTATCGTTCCTCTTCGGCAACCCGACGAATATGGGCCGCAGTGGTGGCATATGGCCGATGATAGTGAGCACCGCGTTTCTCTCCGTGCTCTCGGTGCTCATTGCCACCCCCGTCGGCGTCGCTACAGCCATCTATCTCACCGAATACACACGCGAAGGCAGGTTGACGCGCATTATCCGCTTCGGCACGGAGGCCCTGGCGGGCATACCCTCTATCATCTTCGGGCTCTTCGGGTTCGTCTTCTTCGTGATCTATCTCGGCCTCGGCTGGTCCGTGCTATCCGGAGCACTCACGCTCTCGATCATGATCCTGCCCACCATCGTCCGCACTGCCGAAGAGGCCATCCTGACCGTGCCTCGTCCCTACCGGGAAGTCAGCTTCTCGCTTGGCGCCACGCGCTGGCAAGTCGTCACCACGGTCGTGCTGCCCGGAGCGTTGCCTGGCATCGTCACTGGCATTATCCTCGGCCTGGGCAGGACGGTAGGCGAGACCGCCGCCGTCATCCTCACGGCCGGATCTGCCCTTCATATGCCGCACAGCCTGTTCTCTCCAGCACGCACGATGGCCGTGCATTTCTACATCCTCGCCCGCGAAGGCATCTCCGATGCCAACGCCTGGGGCACGGGCGCGGTCCTGCTCATCTCGATCCTGCTAATAAACGTGCTCATCAACCAGGCCGTGCAGCGCCTGGCCAGCCGTAGGATGGTTCGTTAGGTGCCATCTCCAGCCAAGATCGAGGTCCGGGGGCTCAGCTACTACTACGGGGCGACGAAGGCGCTCAGTGACGTCAGCCTGAGTATTCCGGCAAAGGCCATCACGGCCCTGTTCGGCCCGGCCGGCGGCGGCAAGACCACGCTTCTGCGCCTTTTCAACCGCCTCAATGATCTCCTTGCCGGCACCAGGCGCCAGGGCGACATTCTCCTGGACGGCGAAAGCATCTTTGCACCCGGACTGGACGTGACCAGCCTGCGCCGGCGCGTAGGTATGGTCTTCGCTCTGCCGTTGCCTCTGCCCCTCAGCATCCGCGATAACGTCAGCTATGGGCCACGCCTTGCCGGCCAGCACAACCATCACCGGCTTGATGAAGTGGTGGAGAAAGCGCTCAGGGACGCGGCCATCTGGGATGAGGTCAAAGACAGGCTGGACGCCCCGGCGCTGTCGCTCTCAGGCGGCCAGCAGCAGCGCCTGTGCATCGCGCGCGTGCTTGCCCTGCAACCTGAGGTCATCCTTCTCGACGAACCGACCTCTGGCCTTGACCCTATCTCGACAGCCCGGATCGAGGAATCGCTGCAGGCCCTGAAACGGGACTACACCATCGTCATCGTGCCCCATAGCGTGCAGCAAGCCGCACGCGTGGCCGATGAGGCGGCTTTCATGCTCATGGGCGAATTGGTGGAGCATGGCCCCGGGGCTCAGTTGTTTACCAAGCCGAAGGATGAGCGGACCGAGAACTATCTCATGGGTCGCTTTGGCTAGCCATGCGATAGGCTCGCCAGCCTGGCCGCCACGAGGCCTGGCGCAACCGATGGCGAGGCGGGCCAAGTGCATCAGGCGGGCAGAACGGCCGGGTTGGCGCCTTTCTTGGCGAGCTCCATCGGGGAAAAGCGGACGCCAGTTCGCAGGGACGGCGGCTGTCCCGCCGGATATCTCAACCACCTCTCACGATACGCCGCCAATCAACGGGCCAGCAGCCTGACGAGCAACTCCTCGACAAGCTTCGGGTTGGCCTGCCCCCTGGTAACACGCATCACTTGCCCGACAAGGAACTTGAGTGCCTGAGCTTTGCCCGACGCGTAGTCCTGCACGGCGCGAGGATTGGCCTCAATGACTTGCCGGATTGCACCCTCGAGCGCCGCCGAGTCGCTGATCTGCCGCAAGCCTTGCTCGGCAACGATCTCGCTTGGTTGGCGGCCGGTGCTGAACATGGTCTCGAGAATCTGCCTGCCCGTGGTCGAGTTGACGTCTCCGCGTTCGACCAGGCGCACCAGTTCGGCAAGGGCCGCTGGCTGAACCGGGGCATTCTCAAGGCCTGCACCGCTTGCCTTCAGAAGGGCGAAGAGTGGGCCAGTGACCCAGTTGGCCAAGGGCTTGGCCAGTTCATCGCCAGCAACGGTCACCGCCGCCTCGTAGTAATCGGCCACACTGCGCTCTTCCGTCAGCAGATCAGCGTCGTACTCGGACAGGCCATATTGGGCCATCAGGCGCTGCCGCCGCTCATCCGGCAACTCTGGCAACTGCGCCCTAATGGCCTCGACCCACTGGCGGTCAAGGCGCAGGGGAGGCAAGTCGGGCTCAGGGAAGTAGCGATAGTCGTGTGCCTCCTCTTTGCTGCGTTGCACCACAGTGACGCCATGTGCCTCGTCCCAGCCCATCGTCACCTGTTCAACGGTACCTCGTTGCTCCAGCACGGCGGTCTGCCGTGCGATTTCATAGTCCAGCGCCTGGCGTACGGCGCGGAAGCTGTTCAGGTTCTTGACCTCGACATGGGCTTGAGGTAGGAGCGAGGATCCAGCCTCTCGCACTGAGACGTTGGCCTCGCAGCGCATCGCCCCCTCTTCCAGGTTGCCAGTGCTGACTCCCAGATAACGCAAAATGCTGCGCAACTTGGCCAGGAATAACCGCGCTTCTTCGGCGGAACGCAGGTCCGGCTCCGTCACCACCTCAAGCAAAGGCACACCCGAACGGTTGAAGTCTATGAGGCTGACTGAACCGCTGTGGGTCAGCTTGGCTACGTCCTCCTCGAGGTGAGCACGGCGTATGCCGATTCGCCTGCGCTGCCCGGCGACGTAGATGTCGAGATAGCCATCGCGGCTCAGCGGAAGGTCATATTGCGATATCTGGTAGCCCTTCGGCAGGTCGGGGTAGGGGTAGTTCTTGCGGTCCCACTTGCTGAATTCAGGCACGTGGCAATGCAGCGCCAGGCCAGTCATGAGCGCCAACTCCACTGCTCGGCCATTGATTACAGGCAGGGCTCCGGGCAAGCCGAGGCATACCGGGCAGGTGTGCGTGTTGGGCTTGTCCGAAGCGTAGTCCGCAGAGCAGCCGCAGAACATCTTAGACGCGGTCAGCAACTGGATGTGAACTTCCATCCCGATCACGGGCTCGTACATCTACACCTCCGGCGAGGATCGGCTGTGCCCTGGCGAACCGCGCCAGGAGACAGTCAGGTGCGCGGCCCTTACGGCACTGCGACCCCTCCTGAAGACGTACAAGACACTGGGGCCGCGCTGGCCGCTCGAGGCACAAGCGGCATTATTGCATGCATTGAGTGAAGCGCCAATCCCGCCAGCTTGGTCAGCGGCGAGGGCGGAGTGTCGGTCCGCCCTCGCCGGTGCGCACTAAACTTGCGCAGGCGGGGGCGAGGATGGCGTGTGGTTCGCCTCAAGCTTGCGCCGCTGCCCTCGTCGCACCAGGAAGCGGACAAGCGCGTAGAGCACGACCAGCGGCAGGGCCAGGATGACAAGCAGGGGCACAATGTAGAGGGCTACCCAGATCACTGCGTCAACGATGGCCTGTCCAGTGCCCGTGAGTGCCCGCAGGGCCGACTTGGCGGTGCGGAGAGGCTGCCAACCTTCCACAACCACCTGCACTTCAGCCTGAGGTGGCAGCAAAGTGAGGTTGATGGTGGACATGGCAACCATGCGGCTCAGGTACGCCTTCCGGCCCTCCAGCTGTTCAATCTGGGTCTGCACATTGGTCAGCTCTCGGTAGACATCGAGCACATCGGAAGCCTTCTGCGTACGCTCGCGGACATCCTTGAGCAGAGCCAGAAGCTGCTCCTCAGTGGCTCGGAGGGCCTTCAGCCGTGCCTCAATGTCGTAGTACTCCTGGCTGACATCCTCGCCGGTGATATTGGCACTGATCACTTTGGTGGCGAATGTGCCAAGCTTCTGCAGCACCTCGTCGAACTTCTCCGCCGGCACGCGGATGGTCATAGTCGCCTGCGTCGTCTCGCCTTCCGACCATTGGTTCGAGTTGACGACGTAACCGCCATACTGCTCCGCCAGCGCCCCTACCTGGTTCACCGACTGGGCCACATCCTTCACCCGGAGCGTGACGTTGCCGGTACGGACAACCATGCGGCCAGGCTGCACTTGAGAAGTAGCGACCGCTTGAGATGCAACCTCTCCCTCGCCCGCTGGCGCCGCCGTGGCAGCAGGCGCGATGGTAGGTGCCGCTGCCGGCGCAAGCCCGCTGCCGGGCGCGGCGGGAGCAATCTGCTTACCGGCCTCGCCCTGGGCCGGTGATTCGAGCGCACTCCTGGTACCGGTGGCTTGAGCACCACAACTCGCCAACATGGTTGCCACCAGGAGCAGGGTCAACAGGATCGTAGCCGCCTTGCGTATCCCCATTCGTTTCCCTCCAAGCGTGACGCTGTCCCTCTACTGCACTGCGCTATCTTTCAGACGTCAGGTGCTCCGCATAGGTTCCGAGAGAAACAGGCCCCGCCGCTCGGTCCAGTGTTTGCGGAGCCGTGCCATTGCTGCCTAGAATAGCGCCTGATCTTCACGGGGGCATCGGTGCAGACGCAAGTCATCATCCCCACCTACAACGAGCGCGAGAACATCGCCGCCCTTGTCACCACGCTCATTGCCTTGCCAATGCCGCTTGGCGTTATCGTCGTAGACGATAACTCTCCCGACGGCACTGGTCAGCTCGTAGATAGTCTTGCCGCTGAGCACAACCAGGTCACGGCGATTCACCGTCCCGGGAAACTGGGGCTGGGCACGGCCCACATCGCCGGCATGAAGCGCGCCCTGGAACTGGGCGCCGATTATGTATTAACGATGGACGCGGACTTCTCCCATCACCCCCGCTTCATTCCGGCTATGGTCGCCAGGATGGACTCTTGCGACCTCTGCATCGGCTCCCGCTATGTGCCCGGGGGCGGCACAATCGCCTGCACCGCGCCGCGCAAGGCGCTCAGCTATGGCGCCAATGCTTTCGCACGCCTGGCGCTCGGCCTGCAGCCCCACGACTGTACAGCCGGCTTTCGCTGCTACCGCCGCCAGATTCTCGAGCAGGTGCCACTGGATCGCATTTTCTCCAACGGCTATTCCTTCCTGATCGAGATGCTGTATCTGTGCCAGAAAGCAGGGGCACGCGTGGCGGAAATCCCGATCATCTTCGAGAACCGCAGGCTGGGGCAGTCAAAGATATCGCGGCGCGAGATTGCGAGCGCCATGTACACCGTTCTCCGGCTCGCCCCAAGCCGCTTCTTCGCCAGATAAGTCCGCCGCAGGGCTCGCCGCGAGGCGCGGTCGGGCTCAGACCTGCGCCTTGCTGCGAATAGCTTCCTGAGCCATGGAGATGAACTCGCTCAGCTGCATGGCGCCCAGGTCTCGGCCATTGCGCAGGCGCACTGCCACTGAACCGGCCTCCATTTCGCGGTCACCTACCACCAGCATGTATGGCACCTTCTGCATCTGAGCGCGGCGGATCTTGGCATTCATCCGTTCGGGTGAGTCGTCCAGGTCCACCCGCAGGCTCCGGGCGCGCAAGCTCTCAGCCAGTTGGGCGGCGTAGGCGACGTGCCGGTCCGCGATCGGGATCAGCGATGCCTGCACGGGGGCCAGCCACACCGGGAAGGCACCAGCGTAGTGTTCGATCAAGCCACCGACGAAGCGCTCCATCGAGCCGAGGACCGTTCGGTGCACCATGATCACTCTGTGTTCGACGCCGTCAGCGCCGACGTAGGTGATGTTGAAGCGTTCCGGCTCGTTAAGGTCCACCTGGCACGTCGGCCCCTGCCACTCCCGTCCGACGGCATCAAAGAGCTTGATGTCTATCTTGGGCGCGTAGAACACGCCGCCGCCCTCATCCACTTCGTATGGCTCACCTCGCTGCTCAAGCACCTCGCGCAGAGCGCCGGTGGCGAATTCCCATTGCTCATCGGTGCCCAGTGACTTCTCCGGACGGGTGGCCAGGTAAGCCTTGTACGTGTAGCCAAATGTCTGCATCATGAACGTTGTCAGGTCCAGGACCTGGTTGACCTCAGCGACAAGCTGATCCGGCCGGCAGAAGATGTGCGAGTCATCCTGGGTGAATCCACGCACCCGAAGCATGCCATGCAGAGTGCCGCTGCGCTCGTAGCGATAGACCGTTCCCAATTCGGCATAGCGAATGGGCAACTCCCTATAGGAACGGGTGCGGGACTGGAAGATGCGCACGTGCCCCGGGCAGTTCATCGGTTTCACCCGGTACGGCTGGCCATCAATATCCATCGGCGAGTACATGTTTTCCGCGTACGTGGCCAGGTGCCCGCTGATCTCGTATATGCGCTCGCTGGCGATATGCGGGGTGAACACCAATTGGTAACCACGCTTCAGATGCTCGGCCCGCCAAAAATCCTCGATCTGGTGCCGGATGATGCCACCGTTCGGGTGCCAGAGGATCAGTCCGGCACCGATGTCAGGGTCGGTAGAGAAGATGTCGAGTTCCTTACCCAGGCGCCGATGGTCGCGGCGCTCAATCTCGGCCAGCCGCTCCAGGTAGGCGTCCAGTTCCGCCTTGCTGCTCCAGGCAGTACCGTAGATTCGCTGCAGCATCGGCCGCTTCTCGTCGCCACGCCAGTAAGCGCCAGCGATTGAGACCAGCTTGAAGGCGTCTGGGTTTATCTCGTCGCTCGATTCAACGTGTGGCCCACGGCAGAGGTCGGTGAAATCACCCTGCCTGTAAACGGTGATCGCCTCGCCCTCGGGCAACTCGGCAAGCAACTCGAGTTTGTAGGGCTGATCGGCGAAAAGCCGCTCGGCCTCTTCACGACTCACTTCGCGACGTTCGAAACGCCTGCCACGCCTTATGTTCTCAACCATGCGGCGCTGGATCTCCTCCAGGTCCTCCGGCGTCAGGCTGCGAGGCAGCTCGAAGTCGTAGTAGAAACCGGTGTCAATGGCCGGGCCGATCCCCAGTTTCGCCCCGGGGAACAGTTCAAGCACAGCTTCCGCCAGAATATGCGCCAGGGAATGGCGGATCACGTCCAGACTCTCCGCAGGCATCACGCACCTCCATACCAAAACGAAACTCCCGTCCAAATGGGACGGGAGTCTGCACTCACGTGGTTCCACCCAACTTCGGCCAGGTACCCTCCGAATAGCAGAAGCAAACCTGGCTCTCGTGGGACCGATAACGGAGTCACCGTCGCGCCATACTCGGCAGCCAAATCCGGCTCGCCTTTCAGGCACGCACTCACGGGTGGTTTTCGCCCGTCCGGCTTGGGAAGGGCTTTCAGTCTGGGGCCCCTCCTCCCTGCCAAGCCACCGATGGGCTACTCGTCCCGCTCTGCGCTTTCGCTAATTCGGTTGAGTGGGCGGTAGAGGACTTGAACCTCTGACCTCCACGATGTCAACGTGGCGCTCTAGCCAACTGAGCTAACCGCCCTAATGCTTGCCATTATACGGGCGGCTTCCGAAGCCGTCAAATGCATTGCCAGCTGGACCACCAAGGCACGGCACTTACTCCCCACCCATGTTGGCTCAGCAGGCTCTCGACACCTGCCCAACGTTGCCGCAAGACGCGGCCACCGGCCGAGCCAGCGGCCAGTTCTCGCCAGCCGAGATTCCTCAGCCCCTGCTTGACAAGTTGAGCCAACAGTGCTATATTTGGCACTCGATGTTTGAGAGTGCTAATCGCGCCATGGATACCAATAGCCAGAGGCCAAGTGCACCGCCTGAATTGACCGCGCGCCAGCGTCTGATCCTGGAGCTCGTCGTGCGCGAGTACACGGAGGCTGCCTCGCCAGTCGGGTCGAGGAACCTGGTGGCCAACTACGCGCTGGACGTCAGCCCGGCCACCATACGCAGCGAACTGGCGCGCCTGGAAGAGATGGGCTATCTGACGCACCCGCACACGTCGGCCGGGCGCGTTCCCACTGAGCTTGGCTACCGCTACTTCGTGGAGAACCTGATGTACGAGCGGGAACTGCCAGCTTGGGAGCGTACCCGCATCCGGCACCAGTTTCACCAGTTGGGCCTGGAATTGGATCAGTGGCTCCAGCTCTCAGCTGCGGTGCTGGCCGACACCGTGCGCAACGCCGCCCTGGTCACCGTGCCCAAAGCCGCCGAGGTGAGGTTCAAGCACCTTGAGCTCATCGGCACCTACGACACGGCCGTGCTCTTGGTTCTTGTGCTGCAGGATGGGACGGTACGGCAACGCGGCCTGCACACCTCACAGGCGATGCCGCAGCAGGACTTGAGCAACGTCTCCGCCAGGCTGTCGCGCGTCTGCCTTGGCCTGACAGCAGGTGAGATAGCAGCTTTGAACGAGGACTTCAGTCAGCTCGAACGAGACGTGCTGACTTTGGTCGTCGCCGCCATGGGCGAACTGGAGCGGTCCCACACGGTGCAGTCGTACCGCGAGGGCCTGGTGCATCTCCTTGCCCAGCCCGAGTTCAGGAACCGGGAAAGCTTCAGCCAGGTGCTCAGCTTTCTCGATAGCGACTGGCTGGCGGTCAAGGTCCTGCCGCGGGTGTTTGCCGCCAACGGCGTCAGCGTCATCATTGGCGGCCATGACTGGCTGGAGATGGGCGACTACGGCCTTGTGCTCACCAAGTACGGCAGCCGTAGCGATGTCATGGGGGCTCTGGGCGTCCTGGGACCGATGCGGATGCAATATGAACGGGTCATACCCGCGGTCCGGTACATGGCCAGCCTTCTGAACGGGCTCATACTGAGCTTGTTCGGGCCCGGTGGCCAGCAGAAAGGCGAAGACCAGCTATGTGATCCCGGCACGTTACGGGAGGTGGGAGATAGTGAGCGTTAGCGAAACACCGGAACGCCAGCAACCTGGTAATATAGGTGAAGGCGCCGCGCCCCCTGAGGGGGTCGCGGAGACGCCCCCAGCGCAGACCGAAATGGAGCGCCGCCTTGCTGAGGCAGAAAGCAAGGCCAAGGAGTATCTCGACGGCTGGCAGCGTGAGAGAGCCAGTTTCGCCAATTACCGTAAGCGGATCGAGTCCGAACGGGAGTCGCTCAGCGAGGCCGCTTACGCAGAGGTCATCTGCCAGTTTCTGCCCATACTCGATGACCTGGAGCGGGCTGTCTCTCAGGTGCCCGAGGCGGACAGGGGGCAGCCCTGGGTCGAGGGTGTGGCCATGGTAGTGCGTAAGTTCGAGCAGACTCTGCGTAACCTGGGCGTGGAGCCGATCCCCACGGAAGGCAGCAAGTTTGACCCTGCTCTCCACGAGGCACTCACACACGAGGCCGCCGAAGGATACAGCGAGGGCGACATCCTGGGCGAAGTGGCGCGGGGCTTCAAACTCGGAGACCGCGTGCTGCGCTGCAGTCGAGTGCGGGTGGCCAAGGGCAAGCAGAGCGACTCGCAATGAGCACTAGGGTTTTCACATTCTCTATACAGCAGCAACCTCCAAGGAGAGGGTAAAATGGGTAGAATCATCGGAATAGACTTAGGAACCACCAACTCAGTTTGTGCAGTCATGGAAGGCGGCGAGCCCACAGTTGTGCCGAGTGCCGAGGGCTCGCGGCTGTTTCCATCGGTCGTCGCCGTGAACCCGAAGACGGGCGAGCGTATCGTCGGGCAAGCGGCGCGGCGTCAGGCCGTCACCAACCCTGAGAATACCATTTTCTCGATCAAGCGCTTTATGGGTCGCAAGTTTAACGACCCTGCCGTCCAAGAGGCGATGAAGCGCCTGCCCTACAAGGTCGTCGAAGCGCCTAACGGCGACGTGCGAGTCATCATGGGTGGCAAGGAATACTCGCCGCCCGAGATCTCGGCCATGATCCTGCAGAAGATCAAGCAAGACGCTGAGGCCTATCTGGGCGAGACGATCACTCAGGCGGTGATAACTGTGCCTGCCTACTTCGACGAGACTCAGCGGCAGGCCACCAAGGATGCCGGGCGGATCGCTGGCCTGGAGGTCCTGCGCATCCTGAACGAGCCCACCGCTTCCGCGCTCGCCTACGGCCTTGACAAAAAGAAGGACGAGCGAATCGCCGTTTATGATTTCGGCGGTGGCACGTTCGACATCTCGATTCTCGACGTCGGCGAGGGCGTGTTCGAGGTCAAAGCCACGAACGGTGATACCTTCTTGGGCGGCGACGATTTCGATCAGCGCATCATAGACTGGCTGGCCGATGAGTTCCGCAAGCAAGAGGGGATTGACCTTCGCCAGGACAGGCTGGCTCTCCAGCGCCTGAAGGAAGCCGCCGAGAAGGCCAAGATCGAGCTGTCGTCGGTCCTGCAGACGGAAATCAATCTGCCGTTCATCACCGCCGACGCCACCGGGCCCAAGCACCTCCAGATGACACTGACGCGTGCCAAGCTGGAGTCTCTGGTCGCTGATCTCATCCAGCGCAGCCTGCCTCCATGCGAGCGGGCGCTTAAGGATGCTGGCTACTCCACTGCCCAGATCAATGAAGTGGTGCTCGTGGGTGGTCAAACGCGTATGCCGGCGATGCAGGAGGCGGTGCGCAAGTTCTTCGGCCGTGAGCCGCACAAGGGCGTGAACCCGGACGAGGTGGTTGCCATCGGGGCTGCCATCCAGGCAGGCGTGCTGGGCGGCGAGGTCAAGGACGTGCTCTTGCTCGATGTCACGCCTCTCACGTTGAGCATAGAGACGCTTGGCGGCGTGGCGACGCCAATCATCGAGCGCAACACCACCATTCCCGTGCGCAAGAGCCAGGTGTTCAGCACCGCCACCGATGGCCAGACGCAGGTCGAGATCCACGTGGTCCAGGGCGAGCGGCCGATGGCGGCCGACAACAAGACTCTGGGCCGCTTCACGCTCGATGGCATCCCGCCCGCGCCGCGCGGCGTTCCGCAGATCGAGGTGAGCTTCGACATTGACGCTGACGGCATACTGCACGTCTCGGCGAAGGACAAGGCTACCGGTCGCGAGCAGAAGATCACAATCAAGCCCTCCAGCGGCCTGAGCAAGCAAGAGATCGAGCGCATGGTCAGTGAAGCGCGCAGCCATGAGGCCGAGGATAAGCGGCGTAAGGAGGAAGCCGAGGCTCGCAACATGGCCGACTCCATGGTCTACTCCGCCGAGAAGAGCCTGCGGGACTTGGGCGCCAAGGTGCCCGGCGAGGTGCGCTCCGAGGTTGAGTCCAAGATCGCCACTGTGCGCTCCGCTCTGCAGGGTGGTAACATAGACGCTATCCGCAATGCCACTCGCGAACTGTCGGAGTCGGTGCAGAAGATCGGCGCCACGATGTACGAGCAACAGGGCCAACCTCAGGGCGGGCCCCAGTCAGGGAGTTCGTCCAGCAGCTCCGGCAGTGGCGGCGACGAGGACGTTGTGGAAGGCGATTTCACTCAAGCCTAACGGGGAGCGTTGAACAGGAGGCGGGGCATCCCCTGCCCCGCCTCTTTCTCATGCTATGCCAGAGCGCAGAGATTACTACGAGGTGCTAGGCATCTCGCGCGAAGCCAGCGCCGACGAAATCCGCAATGCCTACCGACGCTTGGCAAGACAATACCATCCGGACGTCAACAAGGCGCCCGATGCTGCCGAGCGCTTCAAAGAGATCAACGAAGCCTATCAGGTGCTCGGCGATGAACAGCGCCGCCAGAACTATGACCGCTTTGGCCACGCTGGCGCACCCGACATGGCCGGCTTCGAGGGCTTCGCAGGCTTCGGTGGCCTGGGGGACATCTTCGAAGATCTCTTCGGAATGGGCATGTCGGGCCGGTCGCGCTCAGCTTTCGCTCCGCAACGCGGGGCCGACCTCCAGGCGCACTTGCGCATCAGTTTCCGCGAAGCCGTTTTTGGAGCCACACGAGAGATCGAGGTATCGCGCCTCGAGCCATGCGACCGCTGTAACGGATCCGGGGCCGAGCCAGGTACCAGCCCAACCCGCTGCCCGACGTGCGGTGGCTCTGGCGAGGTGCGTCGGGTGCAACAGACGATCCTCGGCTCCTTCGTCAACGTATCAACCTGCCCCAACTGCGGCGGCCGTGGCGAGGTAATCGGCACCCGCTGTACCAAGTGCGGTGGCGAAGGCAAGGTCCGCACCACCCGCAAGTTGGAAGTGCACATCCCGGCTGGGGTGGATTCGGGCACGCGCATCCGCCTCTCTGGAGAGGGGGACAGCGGCACTCACGGTGGCCCCGCGGGCAACCTCTACGTTCTTCTCGAGGTAGAAGAGGACCCGCTGTTCCAGCGGCGCGATGACGACATCATTCTGGAGCAGCGAATCAACATCGCCCAGGCGGCCTTGGGCGCCACCATCAATGTACCCACCCTTGAAGGTGAGGAGCAGATCAAGATCGCGCCGGGCACGCAGAGCGGCCGCACTTTCAGGCTACGCGGCAAGGGCGTGCCTCATCTGCAGCGCGGTGGCCGCGGCGACCAGATAGTGGTCATTCGTGTCGTGACTCCCACCAACCTCAATGCCAAACAGCGTCGCCTGCTTGAGGAGTTCGCCACGTCCCTGGACGATGGCAACATGGCGGCTGACGAACCCAGCTTCATCGAGCGCATGAAAGGTGTGCTCGGCCTCTAGCCGAGCCCCTGAGGACGGCGTCAACATGGACTGGACCGAGATCAGCGTCCCTGTAAATGCTGAGACGGCCGAGCCGGTTTCGGCTCTCCTATCCCGGTTCGGTTCAGTCGCCATCGAAGAGGTGCGCGCCACTCCCACCAGTGGTGATAGCACCCCAGCTGTCACCACCGTGCGTTGCTACCTCCTGGCTGCTGAGGCAAAACGGCACCAGCGCGAAATCGAGAGTAGCCTCTGGCACCTCTCACAGATCATGCCAATTGGTCAGCCCAGCTTCCGCTCACTCACGGAGAGGGATTGGACTGAGGCCTGGAAAGAGTATTACCCCGTCCTGCATGTCGGCCGGCGCATCGTGATTGTGCCGACCTGGCGGCAGTACCAGCCTCAGCCTGAGGAGATCACCATCAGCATGAACCCGGGCATGGCTTTCGGCACGGGGCTACACCCGAGTACCCAGCTGTGCTTGGCGGCGCTTGAGGAGCAACTGCAGCCAGGCAGCACCGTTCTCGACGTCGGCACCGGGACAGGCATTCTCTCTATTGCCGCGGTCAAGCTAGGCGCCAGCCATGCCCTGGCGCTCGACATAGACCCGGCCAGCGTCCAGGCGGCAAGCGAGAACGCCGCCCTGAACCAGGTTAGCGACAAGGTCAAGGTCGAACGCGGTTCCGTGATCGCGTCGGAGGATCACCGAGGTAGTCCTGCCCCGGTGATCAGTACCGGCGGCTTCGACCTGACAGTCGCGAACATAATCGCCGAGGTCATCGCGGCGATGGCAGACGCCCTCTGCCGCCTCACAAGGCCTGGCGGCACCATCATCACCGCCGGGATAATCCAGGAGCGCGAGCATTTGGTGACGGAGGCTTTCGCCGCCAACGCCACCCTTGTCGAGCGCAAGGTCGAGGGAGACTGGGTCTGCCTCTGCTACCGTAACCAGCCAGGAACGTGAGCAGACATCGCTTCTTCGTGGAGCCCGGAGCGCTATCGCGCTCGACCATCTGCCTGCGCGGCGATCTTGCCCACCGCCTCGGCCATGTGTTGCGTCTCGCGCCCGGCGACCTTATCTATCTGTTGGATGGCAGCGGGTGCGAAGTGACTGCCGAGGTCACCGAACTACAGCCCAGCCGCGTGTTGGCACGCCCCCTCGGGACGAGTTTTCCCGAGACCGAACCGCATACCGCCGTAACCCTCTGTCCTGCCCTGCTGCCAACCGAACGCTTCGAGTGGGTGCTCGAGAAAGGGACCGAACTTGGCGTCAGCCGCTTCTTGCCCCTCGTAGCGGAGCGCAACACGGCACTGCCGTCCCGCGACAAGCGCGCCAATGAGCGCAAGAGGGAACGCTGGCAGGCCATCGTGCGTGCGGCCGCCGAACAAAGCCACCGCACCCGCTTGCCCGTTGTCGAGGCTCCTGTCACGCTCGCCGCTGCGCTGGAATCAGCCGCCACGCCGGTGATTATGGCGTGGGAAAGCTCAACTGAATCCGTAGCCCGTGCATTGGCGCCGCTCGGCGGCAGCACTGATTCTGTCACTCTGATCGTCGGTCCAGAGGGAGGCTTCACGGATCAAGAGGCGGCAATGGCCGAACGGCGTGGGGTGAGTTTGGTGTCTCTTGGGCCGCGCGTCCTGCGTGCCGAAACTGCCGCTATCGCCCTGGCGACGCTCGTCCTCTACGCTTGCGGTGATCTCGAATCGGCCGCCCCGGCGAGCCCCCGCTACTGAATCTCGGCCCTTACGCTCGGTGAATCAGGCGCTGCAGCACTGCCTGGCGCATCACCTCCCGCGGCGCCGGCCGGCCAGTCCAGAGTTCGAACTGGCGCGCTCCCTGGTTGACGAAATGCCCCAGTCCTGAGATCGTCAGGCACCCTGCCTGCTCGGCTTCGCGCAGCAGGCGCGTCTGCAATGGGTTATAAACCGCGTCATAGACGATCAGGCCAGGCCGGAGCATCTCATACGGCACGACCGACTCGCCGACATTAGGGCTCATGCCGACGCTTGTTGTCTGCAGCAGCAAGTCCGGCTTCAGATCGGCGAGACGGTCCAGTGGCACCGCCTCAGCCCCGACCTCAGCGGCGAGTTGTTGAGCCCGCTCGAAGCTGCGGTTGGCGATGGTGAGCCTCGCACCAGCATCCGTCAGTCCGAAGGCCAGTGCCCTGCCGAGCCCCCCAGCGCCAATCAGGAGCGCATTCATGCCATCGAGCGATATGCCAGCAGGCAAGGTTTCCTCTATGCTTCGCAGCGCGCCGGCGACATCCGTGTTATAGCCGCAGAGCCTGCCATCGCGCACCACAACAGTGTTGACAGCACCAATCCGCTGAGCAAGTGGCTCGACCTCGTCCAGAACTGCCAGCACCGCCTGCTTGTGTGGGATTGTGACACTGAAGCCCCTGAAGCCAAGCGGAACGAAGCTCTGAATGAATGATCTCGGCTCTTCGACGAGGAGCGGCAGGTAGACGGCGTCGAGCCCGATTTCGCGAAAAGCAGCGTTGTGCATCGCCGGGCTGAGGGAGTGGCCGACTGGGTTGGCAATCACGCCGTAGAGCGCCGTGTCGGGCCCGATGTCGTGTACACGGTACATCTCCAGCATGTCGCGCAACTCGGGCTGCCCAGGAGCAGCCGCCTGGCCACCATTGGGCGCAGTGAAAGTGAGGTGGCCGCCGAACCGGCCCTGCAAAACGCGGCTGAGCAGGCCAGCTTCACCCATCGCCAGAGCGATGGTAGGCACATCCGCTTGCCGCAGGAGAGAGAACAGCCGAAGGTTGTCCTCGATACGGCGTGCCGAGACTGCGATCTTGACGACGTCAGCGCCTGTCGCCACTAGCGCCCGGTGCACAGCCGGTAGGTCCTCCGGCATACCGTTGAAGTCGTGATAGGAGGCCACCACCTGCGCGGAACCATAGCCACGCAACAGGGGCACGATGTCCGGTTCGGCATCCACGTACTCCGCGCCCAGTTCCATCGCCCGCCTCAACAGAGCCAGGCGTTCCTCCTTCGAGCCCTTGTATCCCCCGCCAGCATGCACGGGTCGGCAGGTCACCATGACAGGCAGAGGCCTGCCGACCAGGAGTGCATCAACGTCCGGCTTGGACATGAGATCCAGCCGCAACTCCACCAGGTCGGCACCATCTTTCGCGGCCTGCCGCATGATGGCGATGGCGCCAGCGGTGTCGCTGGCGACTACGGATACGCAGATAAGCACTCGCCTCACATTCATCCCCTCTTGCGGGCATGCAACTGCCTCACCGACATAATAGCCCACCGTCGGCAGCCAGCAAACAGCTGCCGTTGGCCCCGTCGGGCTGGCGAACGCTGGAGTGGCTTTGACGCTGACGGCCGCCCGGTAGTATGCTGGTGTTCGTGCTTTCCAGAGGAGGGGCTTAGTGCCAAATGTCCGAAGCAGGCGGCGCGCGCTTCCGCGTGTGGCGGCCCACGACCGCGAGGCCGCGGACCATTACCTGGCCAGGACGCTGTTGACTGTCGAAGGTCGTCTGCAGCGGCTATACACCCGCCGCCAGATGAGCGACGAGACCCGGCGCATCGCCAGTGTGTTTGCCGGCACCGATCCGCAGGTGCCACTGTGGGATGATTACCTGCAGGTCGCCTATCTAGAGAACGCACGCGACGGCCTGCTCTCTGCCCTGAGAGACCTGCAGCAGCGACATCGGAGGCAGTCTTGACCACGCGCGAGTTCCTCAAAGCGATCTGTGAAGCAACCGGCGTATCGGGTTACGAGCAGGGTGTGCGCGCCATCGTCTCCACGGAGTTCTCGTCCCTCTGCGATGAGACCCACGTGGACCCCATGGGCAACCTCTGGGGCGTCAAGCGAGGCAGCCTGGGCCAGCGTCGCATCATGCTGGCGGCGCACATGGACGAAATCGGTTTGATCGTGAAGAAGCTGGACAAGCACGTGATCCGCTTCACACAGGTCGGCGGCTTCGATGTGCGGGTCCTACCGGGGCAGCCTGTCACGGTACACGGCACGGTTGACCTTCCCGGCGTCATCGGCTCCCGCGCCCCACACGTTTTGCCCGCCAGCGAACGCGACAAGGTCGTGCCCATGGACGACCTGTTTATTGACGTGGGCCTCAGCGAGGACGAGATCGGCAGCTATGTTCACACAGGCGACCTGATCACCATCCGGCGCGGTTTCGTAGACCTGAAGAACAACCTGGCTGCCAGCAAAGCCATGGACGACCGAGCCGGGGTCGCTTCTTTGTACGAATGCCTTCGCCTGCTGCAGACGCTGAAACACGAGTGGGATGTGTATGCGGTGGCCACCGTCCAGGAAGAAGTCGGCCTGCGTGGCGCTATGACGTCCGCTTACGGCGTCGCTCCTGACGCCGCCATCGCCATTGACGTTACCTTCGCCCGTACGCCCGAGTTGCCGGAGGTGGGCACTTTCGAACTGGACAAGGGGCCGGCCATCGCACGCGGCCCGAACATGCATCCCGCGCTCACTGCGCGCCTGGAAGAGACTGCCCGCCTGAACGAAGTACCATACCAGAGCGAGCCGCTCCCCGGCCGCACCGGCACCGACGCCTGGGCGATTCAGGTCGTGCGCGAGGGCGTGCCCACCGGGCTCATCGGCCTCCCGCTGCGCTACATGCACACTCCCTGCGAGACCCTGTCCATCCGTGATGTCGAGCGCGCCGGCCGGCTCATGGCTTGGTTTATCACTGGGCTGAGCGAGAGCTTCGTCGGCGAACTCGTGCCCTCATTGCCGGAGGCTGACTAGATGGATATCTCATTGCTGCGCCAGCTCGCCGAAGCCAGGGGTGTGTCCGGCAATGAAGCCGAGGTCCGTGATCTCTTGGCCAGAGTGGTACGGCCCAAGGTGGACGGGCTGCGTGCCGACACCATGGGCAACCTCATCGCCTACAAGAAGGGCACCTCCGACCACAAGATGGTGGTGATGCTGGCCTCCCATATGGACGAGGTTGGCCTTATGGTGGTCGGAGCGGACTCTTCCGGCTACCTGCGTTTCCAGCCCGTCGGCGGTATTGACCCGCGTGTCCTTCCCGCTAAGCGTGTGCTCGTCGGCAAGGACCGGCTGCCGGGCGTCATCGGTGTCAAGCCAGTACATCTGACGAGCCCATCGGAACGCCAGAACGTCCTGAAGGTGGAAGACCTGTACATTGATATCGGCGCCAAGAACAAAGACGAGGCCCTCACCGCAGCTCCGCTCGGCGAATTTGTGAGTTTCGACACCCCTTTCACTTGTCTCCAGGGCTGCACTGGTAACGGCATGGCACCACGCGGCCGCGTCAGCGCTAAGGCTCTCGACGACCGGGCCGGCTGCTTCGTGCTTGCTTCACTGCTGGACATGGCCCTTCCCTGTGATCTCTATGCCGTTTTCACGGTCCAAGAGGAGATCGGCATGCGCGGCGCCAGGACGGCAGCCTACACCATCAATCCTACGGTCGCCTTCGCGCTCGAGGGCACCGTCTGCGACGATGCCCCGCGCGAGGAGGACCTCAGCCCGACAACGCGCATGAGTGCCGGCCCGGCGATCACCGTAGCTGACGCCTCTTTCATTGCCGACCGTCGCCTCGTGACCCTGCTCACCGACGCTGGTGATGCTTGCGGCATCCCCTACCAGCTTAAACAGCCGAACATCGGCGGCACCGACTCAGGGGCCATCCACCTCCAACGTGAAGGTATCCCCTCTGCCGCCGTGGGTGTACCCTGCCGCTACATCCACTCCCCGGAATCGGTCATGGACCTTAGCGACCTGGACAACACCATTCGCCTGATGCAGGCGGCGCTCACCCGCTTGCCGGAGACCTGGGCTTAGTGCCAACGGAGGATTGCGTGAAGGATACACTGAGAAAGCTTGCCGAGGCTTTCGGGCCATCCGGCCGTGAAGAGCGCGTCCGCGATATCATCCGCCAGGAGATCGAAGGGCTGGCGGACGAGGTGCAGGTTGATGCGATGGGCAACCTCCTCGCGGTGAAGCGCGCTCCCGGGAAACGAGTGCTCATCACAGCGCACATGGACGAGATCGGCATCATAGTCACCCACGTAGACACGAACGGCTACCTGCGTTTTAGCAGCATCGGTGGCCTCTCACCGATCACGCTGATCGGCAGCCGCGTCCGCTTCGCTGATGGCACCGTCGGCACCATCAACGTGGAGAAGCTGGATGATCCGACCAAGGTGCCCGACATGGCCAAGATGTACATTGACGTTGGTACCCTGGATGGGCAGGCGGGGCCGATACGCGTCGGCGACATAGGCTGCATGGACCGATCGCTTGTCGAGCAAGCCGGAGTCTTTGTTGCCAAAGCGCTGGACGACCGCGCCGGTTGTGCCGCCGTCATTGAGGCCCTGAGAAGGCTGCAGAAGCTGCGCAACGAGGCGTGGTTCGTCTTCACCACGCAGGAGGAGGTTGGCCTGCGTGGAGCGACAACCGCCAGCTATCGCGTTGACCCACAGGTGGCTATCGCCGTTGATGTCACACTCACCGGTGACACGCCCAAAGCGCCGCCCATGGCCGTGTCTCTCGGCAAAGGAGCGGCGATCAAGGTGCGCGATGGCGGGATGCTGGCCCACCCCGGGCTCAAGGACCTGATTGTGCGTCGGGCTCAGGAAGCGGGCATACCGCATCAACTGGAGGTACTCGAGCGCGGCACCACCGATGCTTGCGCCATGCAGCTTACGCGTGCGGGCGTTCCAGCCGGTGCCATATCGGTCCCCTGCCGTTACGTCCACACCGCCTCCGAGATGGTCAGCAGCGCCGACCTCGATGCTGTCTCGAGCCTTATAGTGGCTGTCCTCGAGAACGAAATCGAGCTCTAGACTCAAAATCGGCTGTTGCGGCAGGGCCAGCTCGCTGAGCTGGCCCTTTCTGTCTCTTGACGGTTCGCGCAGGTGCATGCTGCCCAGGTGCGTCCCTCTGTGCTATAATCGCCACAATGAGTGAAGTGGGGTTGGCTCTAGGGGAGGCCGGCAATGGTCCCGGTTACTGTCGAGAGCGTGAGAGTTAGCCTGGTATCCCAGCACCGCCTGATGGTCCTGCGTGAGCAAGGCGGCAACCGCTACCTGCCCATATGGATCGGTGCTTTCGAGGCAGAGGCGATAACCATAAAGCTGCAGGGAGCCACTTTGGCGCGTCCGATGACGCATGATCTACTGCTGCGCTGCGTCAACCAGCTGGGTGGTGAGGTAGTGCGGGTCGTCATCACAGACCTACGCCAGGAGACGTTCTTCGCAAGCATCTACATCCATCAAGATGGCGAAGAGTTGGCCATTGACGCTCGCCCAAGCGATGCCGTGGCCCTCGCCGTCAGGGCGGACGTGCCAATCTTCGTCTCCGACACAGTGATGGAACTGGCGGCCATCGAGCCCGACCCCGGTTCGTGGCTCGACGGGGAGTCGGAGCCCACCACCGGCGAGGAGTTGTCCGCCTTCCGGGACTTCATTGACAGCCTGGACCTGGGCGACCTGGGCGACTGAGAGCCAGCCGCCGTTTTCTCTTCATTGCTCCCGCTTGGCGTTGCGTCGCTTTCGTCAAGGAATGGGAGTGTTCCGCCTCGAGCCGGCACTTGCTACCAGGGTGAGATCATGCCAGAGCGACTGCCACCACAGAACATTGAGGCCGAGCAGTCAGTGCTTGGCAGCCTGCTGATAGATCCCGACGCCGTGGTGCGTGTCGCGCCGTTCCTGCGGCCAGGGGATTTCTACCGTGAGGCGCATGGCATCATCTACGCCGCTATCCTGGAGTTACACGAACGGCGGGAGCCGGCTGATTTCGTCACACTGACTGACGAACTGGCGCGGCGCAATCAGCTGGAGCAGGTAGGCGGCTCGGTCTACCTCACCAGCTTGCTCAATATCGTGCCTACTGCCATTCACGTCGAGTACTATGCTCGCATAGTTGAGCGTACCGCCACGCTGCGCCGCCTCATTGACGCTGCCAGCCGTATCGCTCAGCTGGCTTATGACTCGACTGAGGCCAGCGCCGATGAGGCGGTGGATCGCGCTGAGCAGATCCTGTTCGGGGTTGCCGAAAGGCATCTCTCGCGCCAGATGGTGCCCATCCAGGAGGTCTTGCGCGCGTACTACGAGCGCATCAAGTACCTCTATGAGCATCAGGGCGAACCGGTCGGCGTCCCCACCGGTTTCAGCAAACTCGACCGGCTCCTCGGTGGTATGCAGCGCTCGGACCTGCTCATCCTCGCAGCCCGCCCTGGTATGGGCAAGACTAGCCTGGCACTCAGCATTGCTTCTAGCGTTGCTTTTCGCTTCCGCCAGCGCGTGGGCATCTTCTCACTTGAGATGTCCAACGAGCAGATCGCCCAGCGCTTGCTGGCGAGCCACACAGGCATAGACTCCCAGCGATTGCGCTCAGGTGCCTTCACCGAAGAGGAGTGGCCGCGGCTTGGCCACGCCATAACGAACCTGGGCAAGCTGGCCATATTCATGGACGATACACCGGCCATATCAACGACGGAACTGCGCACCAAGGCCCGCCGTCTGGCCGCCGAGCACGGCGTTGACCTGATTATTGTGGACTACTTGCAGCTGATGCAGAGCGATCGTCAGACGGACAATCGCGTCCAGGAGATCAGCTACATTTCCCGCGCCCTCAAGAGCCTTGCCCGTGAGATAAACGTTCCCGTGCTGGCCTGTTCCCAGCTCTCCCGCGCTGTAGAGGGCCGCCAGGACAAGCATCCCCAGTTGTCGGACCTGCGGGATTCAGGCAGCATCGAGCAAGACGCGGATATAGTTATGTTCATCTACCGCGACGATGTCTACAACAAGGAGAGCGATACGCCCAACATTGCCGAGCTCATCATCGCCAAACATCGCAACGGCCCGACCGGCGTGGTCCCTCTCTACTTCCGCAGTGAGCTAGCTCAATTCCTTGAAGTGGAGATGCGGAAGGAGGTTCTTGATTTCTAGCACCCAGGCGCGCCGGCCGGTCCGTCCCTGACGCTTGGCGTGTGAGGAGGCCATGCAGAGGTTCACTGGTTTTCCTTCGGGCAGACTGTCTTTCACCGCTGTCCCAGACGTGTTTTTCACGGAGCTGCTCCCACAGATTGACGATTTGGCCGAGCTGAAGGTCAGCCTGCATCTCATATGGCTGCTGCACCGTAAGAAGCCGAACGCACGATGGGTGAGCCTCGCCGAGTTGCGCCAGGACGGACTGCTTCTCTCTAGCCTTGATTGCGGCCACGGGGATCCGGCTGAAGAGCTGGAGCGTGCGTTGCATAGAGCAGTAGAACGTGGCACTCTACTCGAGCTGCATGGAGCTCCAGGGATCGAGCCCGCGAACAGGCCTACGTACTACGTGCTCAATTCGGCCAAAGGGCGCGAGCTGCTCGAAAGCGTACGCACTGGTGCCGTAGGCCTCGTGGCCGGGGAGAAGGGATTGGTTGACCGGCCAGTGCCGGATCGGCCGGGTATATTTGCGCTCTATGAGCAGAACATCGGGCCGTTGCAGCCGATCATCGCCGACGAGCTAGCCGCAGCAGAGAAAGAATATCCCTCGCAGTGGCTGGCCGATGCCTTTCGCATCGCCGCCGAGAACAACGTGCGCAACTGGCGCTACATCAGGGCTATTCTCGAGCGGTGGCACCAGCAGGGGAAGGACAGCACGGAGCAGGGATACGAGCGAGACCGCAAGCGGTTCATCTCCGGGGAATACGAGCAGTACTTACGTGGATGATCTGTGCCCAATCTGCCACGGGCTGGGTTTCGTCACGCCGGACGTGCCCGTGGGCGATCCGGAATACGGCAAGGTCTACCCCTGCCGCTGCCAATCCGGCCCTTTGGCGAAGCGCCGTATCCAGCGGCTCCTGAAGCTATCCAGCCTGGGCCGGCTGTCGGAACGCACTTTCGAGAACTTCCGCTCCGATGGCTACGCCCTGAACGAGAATGATAGACGCAACCTGCGCGAGGCTTGCGAAGCCGCCCGTTCCTTCGCCGAGCAGCCCGAGGGCTGGCTGCTGCTGACGGGCGCCTACGGTTGCGGCAAGACGCACCTGGCCGCCGCTATCGCCAATCGCCTGATCGAGCGCGGCGTGGCGGTTCTCTTTGTGGTCGTGCCGGACCTGCTGGACCATCTGCGTGCTACCTACGGCCCGCGCAGCCTCGTGTCTTACGACGAGCGCTTCGAGGAAGTGCGCTCTGCCCCATGCCTGGTGCTTGACGACTTGGGCGCCCAAAGCAGCACAGAGTGGGCCCTCGAGAAACTCTACCAGATTCTCAACTACCGCTATAACAACCGCCTGCCAACGGTGATCACCACCAACCTCGGCCTTGAGGACATGGATCTTCGCCTGCGCTCCCGCCTCTCGGATGCGAGCCTGGTCCGGATCGTAGCCATCTCCGCGCCGGACTACCGGGCTTCCGGGGTCTCGAGTGTCATGGACCTGAGCAGCCTGCCGCTGCACGCAGGGCAGACCTTCGAGACTTTCAGTTTGCGCCGTTCGGAACTACGTGGCACCGACCGGGAGACGCTGAATCAGGCCTTCACAGCTGCTCGGGAGTATGCGGAGGCGCCGCGCGGCTGGATCGTGTTTCAGGGAGACGTTTACTGCGGCAAGACGCATCTGGCAGCTGCGATCGCCAACTACCGCGTCAGCCTCGGCTACTCAGCTCTCTTCGTCTTTGTTCCAGACCTCCTGGACCATCTGCGCAGCGCCTACGACCCTGCCGCGCCCGTATCCTACGACAAGCGCTTCCAGCAGGTACGCCGCGCACCGCTGCTTGTGCTGGATGGGCTAGGGCGGCAGAGTTCGAGCTCATGGGCGCAAGAAAAGCTGCAGCAATTGTTCACCTACCGGTTCGAGGCTAATCTGCTCACCGTGATCACAACCAGGCTCACCCTCGAGGAAATGGAGCCAGGCTTGAAGGCTCGCCTCATGGATAGGGCCCGTTGTATGATAGTGCCGATCACTGCGCCGCCCTACCGTGGCCGCGCATGATCCGGAATCCCGCCTGGCGGAACGGCGGCATAGGGCAATGAATATGCCTCGGCGTGTGGATCCAATCGAACTGGTGTACAAGCTAGCAAGCCGGACCTTCCCCACTCGTCCCCCAAGGCTGGCTTCGTGGCGTTCCATTCTCATCTTGCGGCCATGCTGCATCGGGGACGTGCTGCAGTCTACGGCGCTCGTCGCCGCTCTCCGCCAAGCGTTCCCGCAGGCCCGCCTCGGTTACGCGGTGGGCCCCTGGTCGCGGCCGGTGCTCGCCTCTAACCCACGCATCGACCAATTGGTTGACACTGGCCCCCTGGTCGGGGGCAAGCGTCCGAACTGGGGCAGTTACGCGCGCCTTGTGCGGCGCCTGCGCGAGGGCGAGTGGGATGCCTGCTTCGTGCTGGAGCGCTCGCCGCTCTTTCCGATGGCTGCATTCCTCGCCGGCATTCGCGACCGCATCGGGCCAGATAGCGGTGGCCGCGGCATGGCACTGACGGTGCGCGTGCCCATCCGGCCGCGCCGGCAAGAGGCCGAAGCCTGTTTGGACCTGGCCCGCTCCATCGGCTTACGCACAGACAACTGCTTCACCGAATTCTACCCCTCTGACGAGGACAAAGCCGAAGTGGAGCGGGTGCTCGGCGACGATCCGCCACGCGTGGTCGTCCTGGCTCCCGGCGGAGGCGTGAACCCGGGCGCGGCGCTGGTCAGCAAGCGCTGGCCCGCTGATCGTTTCGGGCAGCTTGCCTCGCGTCTCTATGGCGCCGGATACACGCCCGTAGTCATCGGTGGGCCACAGGATCGTCCTTTGGCGCAGGAACTCCTGGCGGCGAGCGGCCCCGGTGTCATAGACCTCTGCGGCAGGCTCAGCCTGACGGGATGCGGGGCGCTGCTGCAGCGGGCCATGCTCTACGTGGGCAACGACACGGGCGTCATGCATCTCGCTGCTGCGGTTCGGACGCCCGTGCTCGGCCTCTTTGGTCCCACGGACCCGGCGATATATGGGCCCTTCGGCACGCGCCATCGGACCATCTGGCATCCACGCCAGTGCAGCCCGTGCTTCCGCCAATCTCGCCGCCCAGATTGTCAACTGGAATGCGTCCGCGGCATCAGCGTTGACGAAGTGGAAGCGGCTGCCCTTGACTTACTGGGCTAAGGCAGCATCCGCAACGCGACGGCTAGATCTCGGCGCAAGGTCCTTGGGCCCGGTGCTCGTTGTCGCCTTGCTCCCGTTGCTGTTCAGTTGGCGCCTTTTCGCCAGTTCCAATGACCGGCTGTACATCGCTGAGGGAGACCTCGCTTCGCAGTATTACCCCATGCGCGCCTACGCTGCCAGCGCGCTTGCCAAGGGCCAGGTGCCTCTTTGGAATGGCTACCTCTTCGGCGGCCAGCCGGCGATGGCCGACATCCAGATGGCAACGTTCTACCCCCCTCAGCTTCTCTGGTCACTGGCCGCGGGCGGCGACCTGACCTACAGCGCTCTCGAATGGCAGGCGGTTCTGCATCTGACCGTGGCCGCTGTGGGTATGTATCTGCTCGTTCTCAGGCTGAGCCGCAGTCGGATTGGCGGCATGACGGCCGCAGTGGTCTATGCGATCGGCGGTTACCTCACTTCCTTTCCCGTACAGCAGATCACGATACTCTCCACCGCCGCCTGGCTGCCCTGGCTGCTCCTGGCAGTACTGAAACTGGTACGTTCCAGCAACGGTCTGGCACGGCCCGTGGCATCGGCCGCGATCATCTTCACCCTTGTCCTCCTGGCTGGCCACCCACAGACGGCCCTGCTCGTCACCTATGCCACCGTGGGCTTCGCTGCCTGGCAGCTTGCGACAACTCGTGGTTGGCGCTTCCGCTCCCTCGCTGTGATCGGTGCTCTTGTCCTCGGCGCTGGCCTCGGGGCCGCGCAGTTGGTGCCGACGCTTGAGTTTCTTGCTCACTCGACAAGGCAGGGCCTCGGCTACGACCAGGTCTCACGTGGCTTCGGTCTGCACGAGGTGACTGCTGCCCTTTACCCTGGCTACTTCGGTGGCAGCCCCCAGTTCGCAGGCATACTGGCCCTGCTCTTGGCAGCTATTGCTGTTGCGACCGTTCCCTGGCGACAGGTCTCCTACTGGGCAGGACTCGGGGTCGTTGGGCTTCTCCTCTCCTTCGGCGGCGCCACCTTCCTTTACCCCCTGTTCTACATCTTCGTTCCCGGGTTCTCCAGCTCGCGCGATCAGGAGCGCAACGTGCTCTGGCTCGCTGTTGCGCTCGCGGTGCTGGCCGGCCTAGGGATGGCAGCGCTTCTAAGAAGAGCACGGCAGGGTGCCGCGCTGGATGCTTCCTGGCGACGGCGGCTGTGGCAAGCGGCTGCCGTCGCCGTCGGCTTCGGCCTGCTCCTCTTCGCCGGTACCCGCCTCGCACCGGCACCGGGCACCGATGTCAACCTCTTTGGTGGCATGCTAAAGCAGCATGTCTGGCTCGTCCTGAGCCTCGGCGCTGTGGCTCTGCTCGCGACCTGGCAAGCCCTCGGCTTCACCAGCTCCAGCACAATGGGTATCGGATTGCTGTTGCTGCTGGCAGCCAACCTCTTCAGCGTGAACTGGCGCTACAACCTCGGCCCGGCGCCGGCTGCCGCAACCAGGCCTAGCTCTGACCTC
>DAOTVV010000203.1:0-9611 GCA_034436255.1 Anaerolineae bacterium | reverse complement strand
CTATTCCGCGTCGCTGGTAGAGGCCGCTCCCACACTAGCCATCCCATTGCGGACGACGCGCCTGATCTCCACGAGCTCGTTATCAAGTCTGGAGAGGACTTGTGCGACGTAGTCGTCGGCTCCCTGGCGCATGGCGGTCGCTTGCTCCTCGGCCTGCTGCAGGAGCAGCTCCGCCCGGGCTCGCGCGGCCTCCACCAGCTGGTGCTCCTCGACCATGGCGCTTGCCTGCCGGCGCGCCTCCTCGACTATGCGATCCGCCTGCTCTTGCGCCTCGGCCAGGATGCGGGCACGCTCCTGTTGTGTCCGCTTCGCCGATTTGATCTCTTCCGGGACGGCGATGCGCATTTGGTCAATCACCTCGAGGAACTCATCCTCATTGACGATGAGGTTAGCGGTGAGGGGGATGTGCCTGCCCCGGTTGATCAGGGCTTCCAGGCGATCTACCAGTTGAAGGATGTCCATGTGCTCAGCTCCCTCCCCCTTCTACCATTGGCTCACCGTGCCCTTGCAGACGCTCGCGTAGAGCTTCGGCGACATGCCGCGGCACCATGCAGGAGATGTTGCCCCCCGCCCTGGCAATGTCCTTGACGATCGTGGAACTGAGAAAGGCGTACTCCAGGCCGGTCATGAGGCAGAGCGTGTCTATGGCCGGGTCAAGCTTGCGGTTCGTGAGCGCCATCTGATACTCATACTCGAAATCGTGCGGCACCCTTAGTCCACGGATGATCACGCGCGCCCCATGTTTGCGCGCAAAAGACACAGTCAGGCCTGAGTAGGGTACCACTACCACGTTGCTGAAGCTGGCAACGGCGATCCGCATCAGGCTGACGCGTTCGTCCAGAGAGAAGAAAAGGTCCTTGCTCGGCCTATCGTACACGCCGATCACCACTCTGTCGAACAGAGCGGCGGCCCGGCTGGCGATGTCAAGGTGACCATAGTGCACCGGATCGAAGCTACCGGGGTAAACTGCTACTGACATTGGCCTGCTCCGCTCATACGGCAAGGGCCCCGTTCTGCCAGAACCGCGCCAGGGCCTGCTGCAAAGCTCTGTTCTCCGGGTTTTCGAGAACCGGGTCGGCATCCAGGATACGCTCGCTCAGGCGCCGTGCCAGTTCAAGCGTGCGCAGGTCCGACAGTTCTGCCATGCGCAGGTCCGGCAACCCGCTCTGCCGCTTGCCGAAGAACTCGCCGGGGCCGCGCAAGCGGAGGTCAATCTCGGCCAGGCGGAAACCGTCGGCCTCGCGTCTCACGGCATCCAGCCTCTGAACGCCGGTCGGCAGCGACGAGCAGTCTACAGCGCCCGTCTCCAGCTGCTTGAGCACTGCATTCTCGACCTGGTCGGTCATGAGCACGCAGTAAGAGCGAGCGCTGCCGCGCCCCACCCGACCACGAAACTGGTGCAGCTGCGCCAGCCCGAACCGCTCCGCCTGCTCGACCACGATGAAAGTGGCATTAGGGACGTCAATGCCGACTTCGACAACCGAGGTGGCGACCAGGATGTCAATCGCTCCCGTGGCGAACTGGCGCATGGTCTCATCTTTCTGCTGGCCGGTCAACTTGCCGTGGAGAAGACCCAGGTGCAGGTCAGGGAAGATGGACTCCTGCAGGCGCTGGAACTCGTCCACCGCCGCGCGGACGTCGCCATCCTCGGAGCCGGTGATGGCGGGGCAGATGACGAAGCCCTGGTAACCACGACGGACCTGGTCGCGCATGAAGGCGTATATTGACTCGCGAGCCGCCTCGCCTCGCAGGACGGTGATAACAGGCATGCGCCCGGCCGGCAACTCGTCTATCAGGGACAGGTCGAGATCGCCGTAAAGGGTGAGAGCGAGGGTACGTGGGATCGGCGTAGCGCTCATGACCAGGACGTGCGGCTGCCGGCCTTTGGCGGACAGCACCGCCCGCTGTTCGACGCCAAAACGATGCTGCTCGTCCACAACGACCACACCCAGGTCGCGGAAGGCCACGGCTTCCTGGATCAGGGCATGGGTGCCAACGATGATGTTGGCATCGCCTGCCGCTATCGCCGCCTGAGCCTGAGCTTTCTCCGGAGCAGGCAGGCTGCCTGTCAAGAGGAGAACGCGAGCCCCGGAAAACGGCCGCCCTTCCTTGCCTTCCAGCAAGCGCTGAAAAGTGCGGTAGTGCTGCTCGGCCAGGATCTCAGTCGGCGCCATGAAGGCGGCCTGCTTGCCACTCGAGACGGCGGCAAGCATGGCTGCCAGGGCCACGACCGTCTTGCCTGAGCCGACATCGCCCTGAAGAAGGCGCAACATGGGGTGGGGCGCGGCAAGATCGCCCAGGATTTCATCCAGCGCCCGTGATTGTGCCGCTGTGAGGGCAAAGGGCAGAGCGGATTCGAATTCGCTGCGCCATTTCTCGTCAACCATCAGCGGGGCAGCTTCGGCCTGCCGGGCGGCGCGCTTGCGCTGCAGCATGCCGAGCTGCAGCATCAGGAACTCGGTGAAGGCAAGCCGCTTGCGGGCCTGGTCCAGTCCATCCCAGTCGGGCGGATGGTGTATGGTGGCGATGGCCTGCTGCATCGGTATGAGCCCAAGCTCCTGACGCAGTTGGGGCTGAAGCTCATCTTCCAGGAGGTCGCCAAAGGACTCGACGGCGTTGGCGATCTCCTTCCGCAGCCAGCGCTGGTTGATCCCTTCGGTTAGCCCATAGATGGGCGTGAGGCCCCTATCGTTCAGGCTCTCGCTCGTCAGTGGCTCCCATTCGGGCCTGGAGATCGTGAGCCTTCCCAGGTGGAGGTCAACCTTGCCGGTCACAAGGATCTCACGGTAGTGCGCCAGGCGCGTCTCCACCCAGGGCTGGTTGAACCAGGTGGCCTCCACACGGCCTGTGCCATCCATCAGGACGGCCGTAGTCACCCGCATGCCGGGGCGGGGCTGGCGGGTGCTGACGCTGAAGACGTTGGCGGCGATGGTCACCTGTTCCCCTGGGGCGATCTGGTTGATCGTCTTGAGCGTGGAGCGGTCGTGGTATTCGCGTGGGTAGTAGTGAAGCAGGTCCCTCACTGAGACGATACCCAGCCTGGCGAGCAGGCGCGCTCTCGCCTCCTTGATGCCTCTCACAGCGGTGACAGGCGCGTCCAGGCTGATATGTGGGGCTCGTCTCGGGGCAGGCGCCTCGAGTCTGGCTTCGCCGCCCTGGGCTGGCTGGGGGCCCGTGCCTGGCTCCGCTGCCGCACTTGGCTGCACGGCCGGACCCGGCTCCGGGGCTGCGGCAGGCGGTACCGCCTGTGCCTGCATTCTCGTGGGTGCTAGCTGACGCAGACGCGAGAGCGAGGCGCCCACTGCTTCAGCGCGGGCCGACTGCGGCTTGCCGTGGTAGCCGAGCAGGTAAGAGACGATCTCCTGGATCAACCCGCTGTCCAGGCCTTCCGCCCGAGCCTGGCGCGACCAGTTCTCGATATAGCTTGCGAGCCCGCCGATCACGACCTCATCGTCATAACCACGGTTCCGCTCATCGGTGAGTATGTTGATCAGCCTGCGCACGCACTCAGCCACTGGTTGCGGCTCCCCCTTCTACCATCCCGCCTGCAAGCCTTCGTACACGAAGAGGCCGGTGGCTCCCGGGCCAATGGTGGCCGCCACCAACGGGCCGTAGTGCACAAGCGGAATTTCCAATCCGGGGTATTGCGTAGTCAGGCGCAGTTGCAGCTCCTCGATGCTGAAGTCAGGCTCGCGTGGGCCCAAGAGAATGGCCATCTCGGCGACGCTCGCAAACTCGAACACGAAGTCGGCCAGCTTGTCAACCGGTGTGGCACGTGGCGTGATCTTCTCGAGGGGCAGCAGCCTTCCTTCTTCCAGCATCAGCAGCGGCTTCACACCCAGAATTGAGGCCAGCATTGCCTGCGCCGGCTGGATGTCTACACTTCCCTCGAGGTGCTCGAAGTCTTCGGCGTAGAAAAGGGTGTAGATGTGCGAGATCATGGCGCGTACGGCCTGAGTGACCTCACCAAGATTGCCACCACGAGCGGCCACCTCGGCGGCGCCACGGACGATGCGCTTCAGGCCGTAGGACATGGCCAATGAGTCCACGATCTCGATCCGTGCCCTTCCAAAGAGGCTCTGAACGACGCTCCGCAACGGCTCTGCCATCGGCACTACGCCATCGGCGACATGTATGCACAGTGCGACCTGGCCGGCCCTGGCCACGTCCTCGAGCAGCGCAGCGATATCCTCGCGGGCAGGAGGCATCGGCACAGCGGGCGTTTTCTCATGCGCCAGCAGTTCCAGCAGCCTCTCACTGCTGATGTCCACATCCTGGCGGTAGATTGTACCGCCGATGGAGTAGCGAAGCGGGAGAACGCTAACCCCCAGGCCCTCAGCCTCAGAAGGCGAAAGCTCAGACCCGCTGTCGGTGATTATCCTGACACTGTTCATGCTTGCAGCTCTCCACCGCCAGAGGCGAAGAGTGGCCCGGCCACCCTTCGCGTCGCGGCAACCGGGTCATTCGACGGCGATGATATACTCGTAATGAGGTTGACCGCCCTCGACGATCTCAACATCGAGGTCCGGGTAGCGCTTGCGGATGACCGAACCCAGATGCTCCGCGGCAGCCTCGCTCGCTCCCTGCCCCCAGTAAATCGTGACGATCTCGTAGTCTTCCGGAGTGAGAGCCTCGAACGCTTTGAGGGCGGCGCGCTCCGGTTTGTCCGCGGCAGCAACCAGGTTGGTGTTAAGGATGGCGATGTACTGGCCCTCCTTGACTTTGCAGCCGTTGACATTGGCGGCGCGCGTAGCCACGGCGATCTCGATCGTTTGCGTCTGCTTGCAGGCGGCAGCCATGGCGGCTGCGTTCGCGGCGGCGTCCAGTTCGTAATTGAGGGCGAGAAGGGCGCTAATGCCCTCTGGCACGGTGCGCGTTGGCACCACGGCAATGCTTTTCTTGGTCATTGCCTGGACATGCTGTGCCGCCAGGATCACATTCTTGTTGTTGGGCAGGAGAATGACCGAGTCGCTTCCAGCTGACTCGGCGGCCGCGAGCAACTCCTCGACGCTGGGGTTCATCGTCTGGCCGCCTTCCACGACCACGTCCGCTCCCAGGCTCTCCAGCACTCTGCGGAACCCTTCTCCCTGAGATACAGCCACGATCGCCAGTTTCTTCTCCGGGCGGATGTTGCTTTCCTGGGCGCGATTGGCGATGAAACTCTGGTACTGCTCCTGCATGTTCTCGATCACGACGTCGGAGACCGAGCCAATACGCGTGGCGTAGTTCAGCGGATCGCCGGGCCTGTCTGTATGGATGTGAACCTTGACAGTGTTGGCATCGCCGACCACGAGGAGGCTGTCTCCCATCGAGGACAGGGCCTCACGGATGGCGGCCACGTCCAGGCCTCGGCCACGGATTATCATCTGCGTATCGTAGCCGTATTTCTCCTGTGTCCCCAAAGCGGCGAGATCCACACTCCGGTGCAACTGGCCGTTGGACTCAGTGCCCAAGCCGCTGAGATAGCGATAAACGCCCTCGAGAATGATGAACAGCCCTTGCCCGCCCGCGTCCACGACCCCCGCTTCCGCAAGCACTGGAAGCTGGGTCGGCGTGGCGGCAACGGCATGGCGAGCGGCATCGGCTGCGACGGCCAGGAACTGGCGGAAGTCCAGGTTTTCGTTGCGTGCGGCTCGCTGCGTGGCGGCAGCCACTTCCTTGGCGACGGTCAATATTGTGCCCTCGACCGGGCGCATCACGCCCTGGTAGGCCATGTCGCGCGCGGAGGCGAAAGCCTCAGCGAGCACCTTGGGCGTAAACTCGGTATGGGGCTCGAGCGTGTGAGCGGCGCCACGCAGCAACTGCGAGAGGATGACGCCGGAGTTGCCACGGGCGCCCATAAGAGCGCCATGAGCGATGGCCTTCATCGCCGCCCCGGCGGCTAAGCTGCTGGAGTAACCTTCGCGGGGTGCGCTTGTCGGTATGGCGTTCACTTCGGCTAGGGCAGCACGCAACGTCAGCACCATGTTCGTGCCTGTGTCGCCATCGGGCACGGGGAAGACGTTGAGGGCGTTGATGGCATCGGCGTGCTGCTCCAACCAGGCGAGCGCCGCTGACATGGCCGCGCGTATGCCGAGGCCGTCGCATGTCTGTACCGGGCTGAGCGATGCACTGCTGGCGTCAGTTCGTGGAGCGCTCGCTTCACCACTGGAGGCGAGCTGCGCTATGTCTGGGCCGGGCAGTGGCATATCCATCTGCTCCGGGAGTTTGTGGCTAGGCGTTGCGAAGGTCAACGCGTACATCCTCCACATACACATTGATCTGGAGACAGGTGGTGCCCAACGACCGCTCAAGGCGGAAACGCACGGCATCAATGACGTTGCCGGCGACGGTGGCTACCCGCGTCCCATATTCGACGATAACATGCACTTCGACGACCACAAGATCCTGCTCCAGCCGCACCCTGATCCCTTTCGTGGCAGGTGGGCGGCCCAGAGCGCTCAGCACGGCCTCGCCCAGGTTACAGGCAGCCATGCCCACAACGCCATAGCACTCGGACACGGCCTCCGCCGCAACTGCGGCGACGACGGCAGGGGAGACCTCTATTCTGCCCCCCTGGCTGCTGGCCTGGACGGCGGAGCCGGACCCGGCTCTGCCTCTGAGGCTGCTTTCTGAGATGGCCAGGGTTTCCTCACTCATGCTTGCTCAGTACTCCTCAAGCAGGGGCTATGCATCCCCTGCCGGTGCTCTTCCCCGGTAGCGTCAAGCGCGGCAATTGCTGCGCTGGCTTTTTCTGTGCTATGCTCGGCTTCTGCAATTGCAGCGTACAGACGCTCCGCGCAGGTCACAAACATATCGGCCGGCGGATAGATTAGCGATCGGAGGGAGTGACATTGGCCAAGTGTGAAATATGCGGCAGAAGCACTGCCTTTGGCAACAATGTTAGTCACAGCAAGCGGCACACCAAGCGCCTTTTCAAACCCAACCTGCAGAAGGCGCTTATCGTTCAGGACGGCCGCACGCGTCATATCATCACCTGCACAAGGTGCCTGAAGAAACTGCGAACCGCTTAGGCGGCGACAAGGACGCTCAAGCCGGCTGCGAGGCTGAGATAGCGCCGCTCTGTGCGATCGCCCTCAGCCTGCGCACGGCCTCACCTACTGGGCAGGCGGCTGTGAAAACGGCGGAGCCAGCCACGAGTATGCTGGCGCCGGCCTGGACGAGTTGAGCGGCAGTGCTCTCATTACAGCCGCCGTCAACCTCGATCGGGACGTCTGAGTAGCCGCGCTGATCCAACATTAGCCGCAGTCGCGAGATCTTGTCGTACATCGTGGGTATGAAGTCCTGCCCGCCGAAGCCTGGCTCGACGGTCATGAGCAATACCAGGTCAACGAACGGGAGCGACTCCTCGAGTTGGGCTATAGGGGTCATGGGGTTGAGCGCGACTCCAACTCCTACCCCCAACTCTCGGATCTGCTCGAAAAGGCGACGAAGGGTCCAGTTGCCTTCCTGGTGCACGATCAGGAAGCTGGCCCCAGCAGAGGCAAAGCTAGCAATTAGGCGGTCGGGCTGATCAATCATCAGATGCACATGCAGTGGCAGCGATGTGCTGCGCCTGACAGCTTCGACGACTAGTGGCCCGACCGTGATGTTGGGCACGAAATGCCCGTCCATCACGTCAACATGAATGGCGTCTGCCCCCGCGCCTTCGGCCGCAGCTACTTGCTCGGCCAGGTGGCCAAAGTCGGCCGAGAGGATAGATGGGGCGATGCTAATCCGCTTCATGATGCGCATGGTACAATGCCTTCTGCTGCTGTGGCAAGCGCTATTGGGGAGGGATAGGTATGGCTTGGGCCGGTCGTACTTGGCTGTTTGGCCTGGGATGTGCGTGTGTAATTAGCCTGGCTGCGGCTTGCAGCGGAGCCCCGGCACCAACGCCCACCCCGACCAAGACCCCCCTTCCCGTGCTTAGCCCGACGCCCAGTGACACGGCGACGGCGACGAACACGGCGACAATTACACCGACGAGCACCAAGCGGCCCACCGCGACCTCCACACCGACCCCTGTCTTAACCCCCACGAGGGATCCGCACGTTGATCCCCTCACCGGCTTAGTGGTGAATGACGTCGCTTTGCTGCAGCGCCGGCCCATCCTGGCCCGCATCGGTAACGACCCGGTTATCCGGCCGCAATCGGGGCTCAGCCAGGCCGACATTGTCTATGAGGACATCATGGATGGCTGGTGGGTGACGCGGCTCACGGCGATCTTCCTTGCCCAGGACCCGGTGGACATTGGGCCGATACGCAGCGCCCGTCTTGTAAACATCGAACTGGCCAACCAATACCAGGGGGCGCTGGTGCACTCAGGGGCGAGCGACCAGGTGCGCTGGCTGATCTCGCAAGAGAAGTTTGTCAACCTGGACGAGTTCTTCAACCCGGAGCCCTATTATTACCTCGAGAATCAGGGATGGATGGGCCGGCTGCATACGACCGCCGGCGCGATACGCAAGTACATGAAGGAGAAGGGCCTCGAAGCCGACGTGAAGCTGCGCGGATTCCGTTTCGCGAGCGAGGCTCCGAAGGGCGACGCGGCCGCCCAGGTCAGCATCCCGTACCCGGCCGGCAGTGACGTGGTTTTCCGCTATGATGCGCAGACCGGCCAGTACCTGCGCTGGGTGGCCGGTGCGCCGCACACCGACCGCAATAACGGCAAACAACTGGGCGTCAGCAATGTCATCGTACAGTTCTGCGAGCACCAGGCCACTGACATCGTTGAAGACAGCAATGGTGCCACCTCGATCCGGATCATCATGACTGGCAAAGGCCCCGCCTGGCTTTTCCGTGATGGCGTCGTGGTCAAGGGCTTTTGGGAGCGGGACGGCAAGTACGACCTGACCCGGTTCGTAGACGCCAGTGGCAAAGAACTGGCGCTCAAGCCCGGGCAGACCTGGGTCGAGATCGTGCCGCCCGACTACAAGATCGCCTACGGTGCGCCAGGATAGTGGCACGTTGCCCGGCCTTGTGCCCTCGCGGTGGCCCGATTTGCCGCTGCCCGCAGCTTTTCCTATACTCTCCACAGTGGGCGGCAGTCAGAATACGTGTCTGCTTGCCTGAACCGCGACTTGACGGGTGCGCCTCTGCTGGTATAATTGCCGGGCGCAGGCGCGCTGTGGCGCGACGGGTGGGTGGCGATGAGCGCCGACGTAGCTCAACCGGCAGAGCGGCGGTTTTGTAAACCGCGGGTTGCGGGTTCAAGTCCCACCGTCGGCTCCTCAGAATATGGGCAGGTACCCAAGCGGCCAAAGGGGACTGACTGTAAATCAGTTGGCTCAGCCTTCGGAGGTTCGAATCCTTCCCTGCCCACCAGGTTCAGACCGGGCCTTCTGCGGCCCGGTGCTTGTGCCCACGTAGCTCAGTAGGTAGAGCACGTTCTTGGTAAGAACGGGGTCATCGGTTCGACTCCGATCGTGGGCTCCATAGGTTCGTAGGTGGCCCGCCCGCCCGGACGGCATGGTCTTGCCGGGTGGCATAGAAGCTCCGCTAGGGAAACTAGGAGGGACAGAGAATGGCTAAGGAGCGGTTTATACGGACGAAGCCGCATGTGAATGTTGGGACGATAGGGCACATAGATCATGGCAAGACGACATTGACGGCGGCGATAACGAAAGTAT
>DAOTVV010000202.1:0-6145 GCA_034436255.1 Anaerolineae bacterium | reverse complement strand
GAGCCGCAGTGACTCCTGAAATGGACTCCAGGAGGGAGAACCATGTCTGCAGCAAAGAGAGGTTTGTCGCGCCGCAGTCTGCTTCTGTTCGGCGCCGGTGCTCTGGGCGCCGCTGGGTTGGCCGCTTGTGGGGCTACACCCACCCCTCAGGTGATCAAGGAAGTGGTCACCCAGGTGGTGGAGAAGGAAGTCACGAAGATCGTCGAGGGCACACCGCAGGTCGTCAAGGAAACCGTAGTTGTCGAGAACACCGTAGTGGTGGAGAAGACAGTGCCGGTCACGCTGGCACCGACACCTACCGAGGTCCGTATCGCTTGCTACACCATCAGCGATTCCTGGAACAAGACGGTCGAGGGCGTATACGCTGCCTTCATGGAGAAGAACCCGAGCATCAAGGTCAAGAACGAATGGCGCCCCGGCCAAGACTACTGGACCAAGATTCAGACTGAGTTCGCCGCCGGCACCGCGCCCGACGTGACCGTCAACCAGATGGACTGGGTCATCCCTGGCGCCGCCAGAGGCATGTTCCTGGACCTCAAGCCGTTCATCGAGCGCGATCACTTCGACATGAGCCAGTACTACTACCCTATGAGCCTTGAGTGGGAATGGCAAGGCGGGCTCTACGGCGGTCTGCTCTACGCTGGCGGCCAGGCGCTCTACATCAACAAGGACATGCTGAAGAAGGCTGGCCTGCAGATGCCTGCCAAGGACTGGACGTGGGACGACTTTCTGACGTATGCCAAGGCGATGACCAACGAAGCCGAGGGCACGTGGGGTGTGGTCGGCGCCAACGCCCAGCCACCGTACTGGTCCTGCTCGTTCATCCATGAGAATGGTGGCACAGTGCTGAACGATGCTTACAACAAGTGCACCCTCACCGAGACCCCGGCTGTCGAGGCTGTGCAATGGATCTACGATCTGATGTTCACGCACAAGGTCATGCCCACGCCCACCACGGAGTTCGGCGGCGTGGATCCGTTCCTCACCGGCAAAGTTGGCATGTCGTTCGGCGGCACCTGGAACGAAGCGGGCATCCGTGATGCCAAGCTGTTCGACTGGGACTTTGCCCACATGCCTGTGCACCCGCAGACCAAGAAGCGCAGCGTGCAGCTGGGGTCCAACGCCTGGTCCATCATCAGCAACACCCAGCACCGCGAGGAGGCTTGGAAGCTGGTCGAGTACCTCATGGGCCCAGACGGCCAGAGAGGCATGATGACGCTGGGCATCCCCGGCATCAAGAGCGTCGTGGATAGCCCCGAGTACAAGCAGAAGCACGCACCGCAAGACATCAGCGTGTTGGTGGACGATTTCGGCTCGAGCGGCCACGACTACTATCCGACTGCGGACTGCGGCGAGTGGTGGAACGCGCTCGGCCAGGAATGGACAGCGATCTGGTCCGGCGAGGTCCAGGTGCAGCCGGCTCTCACCAACATCTGCACGGCGCTGGATGCCATCTTCGCCAAGCGCCCGCCTATCTATGAGAAGGTGAAGCCCACGCCATCAGCCTGACGCACAAGCTGCGTTCAGCTGATCAGCGAGCAACCGATACCGACTCAAGCGACGCTGGCGGGTGGGGCCCGGGTGGGCCCCCCCGCCAGCCAGAACCGATCGGCTCTACAGGAGTGCGAGATGCAGGTGATGGCTGCGGGTGTGGCTCGCAAGCGCGGCATGTCTCGGGCAGCGCGGCGGGAGGCCATAGAGGGCTTCGTCGCCATCTCGCCCTGGCTGCTGGGGCTGTTACTATTCACGATCGGGCCGATCTTGGCTTCGCTTTACTTCAGCCTGACAGAATACGAAATCGTCAAACCGCCGGTGTTCGTCGGCCTGGGCAACTACCGCCAGTTGTTCATTGACCGGCTGTTTTGGCAATCGCTCAAAGTCACCGGCACTTACGTCGCCGTGTCGGTGCCGCTGGGCATCGTCCTTTCCTTTCTGGTCGCCCTGCTCATGAACCAGAAGGTGCGCTTCATCGGCCTCTACCGCACCGCTTTCTACATGCCGAGCCTGGTCCCTGCTGTGGCCTCGGCGATGCTCTGGATCTGGATCTTCAACCCTGAGTTCGGCCTCTTGAACACCTTTCTCGCCAACTTCGGCATCAAAGGGCCGATGTGGCTGATGCACAGCAAGTGGGCCCTGCCCGCCCTGATTATCATGAGCCTGTGGGGCGTTGGCGCCGGCATGCTCGTCTACCTGGCCGGCCTGCAGGGTATCCCAACGGACCTGTACGAAGCGGCCGAGGTAGACGGGGCCGGCCAGTGGAAGCGTTTCTTGCACATCACCGTGCCCCAAATGACACCAGTGCTCTTCTTCAATCTGATCATGGGCATCATCGGTAGCTTTCAGGTCTTCACAGCCGGCTACATTATGACCCAGGGTGGGCCGCGCTATGCTACCTACTTTTACGTGCTCTACCTCTACAACAACGCTTTTCAGTACTTCCGCATGGGTTACGCCTCGGCCATGGCCTGGGTACTGGCGGTGATCATCCTGGTGTTCACGCTGCTGGTGTTCCGCTCCTCCACGGCCTGGGTCTACTATGAAGGTGAGTTGAAAGGGAGGAGATGATGGCTCTGGCGAAGGAAGCCCTGCCGGCCAACTCCCGCCTGTACCGCCGCTCCGGCCGCTTTTTCGCACGCCGCTCCGTTCAGCGCGTGGTAGGCAGAGTGGTCATCCACGTTCTGCTTCTTTTGGGTTCCGTAGTGATGCTCGTCCCGCTTGCCTGGCTGCTGTCGAGTTCGCTCAAGCCGAACGGCTTGATCTTCGTCGTGCCCCCGCGCTGGATCCCCAACCCCGTCCAGTGGAGCAACTACGCCAGGGTCTGGCAGATGATCCCGTTCGCGCTCTATACGCGCAATACGCTGATCATCACCGTCTTCTCGATCATCGGTGCCTGCTCCTCGGCCTCCCTGGTCGCTTTCGGCTTCGCACGATTGCGCTTCCCCGGGCGTGACGTGCTCTTCCTGGTCCTTCTAGCCACGATCATGATCCCCGAGCAGGTGACGCTCATTCCGACTTATGTCCTCTTCCGTATTATCAAGTGGTTGGACACGTACTATCCGCTGATCGTGCCGACTTTCTTCGGAGGCGGCGCCTTCAACATTTTCCTCTTGCGCCAGTACTTCATGCGCCTGCCGCTGGAGCTTGATGATGCGGCGCGCATTGATGGCTGCAGCTCCTGGAGCATCTTCCTGCGTATCCTCTTGCCGCAAGCACGACCCGCCCTGGGCGTGATCGCTATCTTCGGCTTCATGGGGAACTGGAACGGTTTCTTCCTGCCCCTTATCTACCTGAATTCGCCCGAGAAGTACACGCTGTCGCTGGGCCTCAACCTCTTCCGTGGCACCCAGTTCGCCGCCTGGAACCTGCTCATGGCCGCCTCAACGATGACGGCGTTGCCTTGCATCGTGCTCTACTTCATTGCCCAGCGGTACTTCATCCAGGGTATCGTCTTCACCGGAGTGAAAGGATAACCTGACTTTCAGTTCTCAGGTTGCCGCAAGCAGGCGCCTTCCGGTGTGCGTCTGAAACATGCGAGAGAACTGGCGGCCAGAAAAAGCGGAGGCTAAGCAATGCAGATTGTCGTGCTAACACGGCCGGAACAGCGGCCCAATACTTACGGCACCTACACGGGCGAGATACTCAAAGCTGAGGGACTCAACGGCTTCGAGCTTCGTCCCTGGCCGGTCGGCGAGGCGCTTGACCTGAGCGATGCCTCGGTGGCCATTCTGACGCCCTGTATCCTTACCTACCCTGAGGTTGATTGGCTGCGCGCCTATGTGGAGCAGGGTGGGCGGCTGGTCGCCTTTCAGCCTATGGCTCATGTGCTCAAGGCTTTCGGCGCCAAGCCCGAGAACAAGGTGCTCATTGATGCCTATGTCAAGCCCGTCGGCTTGTACCGCATCGGCCGGGCCATAGGTGGTGAGAGCATCCAGTTCCACGGCTCAGCCAGCAAGGTGGCAGTACCGGCTGACTGGCGAGCGGATGCCTGGCTGTACAGCGCTTCCGACGAGCCCAGCCCGTACCCGGCAGTGGCGACGGGCAAGGTCGGCGAAGGCAGCTTCACCTTCTTCGCCTATGACCTGCCAGCCACAGTTGCCGCCATCCGCCAGGGCGATCCCCGCCTGGCCTACCAGTCCACCGCCGGTTTCGCCGCTGACCATCAGCAACGACCGAACGACCTTTTCACCGGCCATCTCGACCTGGCCAAAGGGCACATCCCTCAGGCGGACGTGCACTGCAACCTGCTCACCCATGTCATCAACCGGGTAGCGGCCCAGCCGCTGCCGCGCCTCTGGTATTTCGAGCGGCCCGAGATCCAGAGCGTCGTGGTCATGACCAGCGACGATGACTGGTCCACGCTCGAGCAGTTCCAGGCCCTGATCGGCGCTGTGGAGGAGAACGAGGGCCACATCCACGTCTTCATGGTCGAGAACAGCCGCCAGTCTCCCGAGCAGGTGAAGGAATGGATCAGGCGCGGGCACACCTTTTCGGTGCACACTAACCCGCGCATCAATGAGATTGACCCCTACTGGCACATGACGGAGAGTATCCGCCGGCACAAGGCCAAGGCCGAAGCTGAATACGGCATGCCAGCGCGCGTCTATCGCTCTCATTGTGTGCACTGGCAGGGCTATGCCGAATCGGCCCAGATCCTGGCCGATCTGGGGTTCAGGATGGACAGCAGTATCATCAGTCTGCTGGACAATTGGGGTCTCTACACCAATGGCTCCGGTCGGCCGATGCGCTGGGTTGATGAGCGGGGTCAGGTGATTGATCTGTTCGAGCAATCGGTCAACTTCTACGACGACGCATCGGTGATGCAGGTGCTGAGCGAGGAGCCGGAGACCGAGGTAGCGCGAGCTACCCTCGTCCTTCACGAGGCCAGGGATAAGTATCACACCCCCTTCGGCTTTTTGTCCCACCCTGTAAGTTTCTACACCTACAGCAGCCGCTTTGTGAGGGCGGTGCTCGCCCAGGCGCACAGCATGGGCATGCCGATCCTGAGCGCCGACGAGTGGCTGGAGCAGACTCTCGCCCGCGATGAGGCCCGCATCTTCGACATACGCTGGGATGGCAAGTGCCTGTCCTTCCAGGTGAGGCGCGGCAGCGCGCGGGGCGAGCTTACGGCCATGGGGCCCATGCCTGAGGGTGCAAAGGCGGCCTCGGCCAGCGTGGATGGCGAGGCAGCCGAAGTGGTGATCAAGACCATACACGGCCGGCAGTATGCTATGGTGCCGCTAGGCAGTATGGGCCCGAACATGGTGAGCTCGGTGCGCATTACCTTTGGCAGCCAGCCGGCAACTGGAGGGGAGAATGGATGAGATACGTGTCGCCCTTGTCGGCCTAGGCAGCCGCGGCCTCTATTGGCTAAGCCTGCTCCAGAGCCTGCCCGGCTACCGGGTGGTCGCTATTTGTGATCCGATCGAGTCGCTGCACGAGCGGGCCAGGCGGCAACTCAAGGCCCCGGCTGAGGTTAAGGTCTGCCTGCGCTACGAGGATGTGCTCGCCGACAGCGACGTGGATGCTGTCGCGCTCACGGTGCGGTGCCGGGAACAAGGGGCGCTCGCAGCGATGGCCCTGGAGGCGGGCAAGCATGTCAACAGTGAGGTGCCGGCTGCCCATTCCATTGAGGATTGCTGGCGCATCGTGGTCGCTCAGGAGCGCAGCGGCAAGGTTTACCAACTGGCTGAGCAGACGCGTTACTGGGGCTTTGTCGAGGCCTGGCGGCAGCTCGTGGCCGAGGGCCGCCTTGGTCACATCACTTTCGTCGAGGGGCAGTACTTTCACTATTACGTCGGGCAGAACTTCCGGGATCCCAAGACCAGCCGTTTCGTGCACCCAGACGAACTGCCCCAATACCCCGAGGCTCAGCCGACCTGGATGAACGAGATGCCACCCTGCCACTACATGCCCCACGAACTCAGCCCCCTCCTCAAGGTGCTTGATGACCGGGTTGTGGAGGTGGTGGCGATGAGCACCAAGGCTCCCTCCTACGCACATCCCCAGATCGGTGTGCCGGACATGCAGGTGGCCCTGATGAAGACCGAGAAAGACGCAATCATGCGGCTTGGGGTTTCCTTCGCTCAGCCGCATCCGGAGGCCAACTACCACTGGTACCACGTCATGGGCACCAAAGGCGCCGTCG
>DAOTVV010000201.1:0-2220 GCA_034436255.1 Anaerolineae bacterium | reverse complement strand
TTTCGTTATGCAGTGATCAAGGAGCAACTTGGCGATGCCAGAGATACTCTCCCTAGATGTTCAGCCCCGCGCGGTCACCGGCAAGAAAGTGAGCAAGTTGCGCCGCACTAATGTGGTTCCGGGCGTGGTTTATGGCCATGGCGTCGAGCCGGCACCTGTGCAGGTGGATGAGCGCAGCCTGGATCGGTTCCTGGCTCGGCTTAGCGCCTCCTCACTGATCAATGTCGTGATAGCTGGCGAATCCGCTCCTCGTCCCGCCATCATCCGCGAGGTCCAGCGCAACCCCCTCAATCACCGCGTGGAGCACATAGACTTCCTTCAGGTGAGCCTGAAAGAGCGCATCCGCGCTGATGTGCCCATAGTCTTCCGGGGCGAATCCCCGGCTGTGGTAGACGGCAGCGGATTGCTCGTCGAAGGCATCAGCGCGATAGAAGTGGAGTGCTTGCCGACTGAGCTTCCAGAAGAGATCGTGGTTGACCTCAGCCGGTTGGCGAGCGTTGATGATGCTCTTACCGTTGCCGACCTCGAGATCCCAGCTGGAGTTACCGTGCATACCGAGCCGGACCACCTGGTGGCCAGGATCATCGCCCGCCGCGAGGTTGCTGAGGAAGAAGTCGCTCCCGAGGCGGCGGCTGCTCCTGAGGTCGAGGTTATCGCTGAGCGGAAGGCCGAGGAGCGCCGCTCACGTACCGAACAAGAGGGCTCTCAGTAGGGTCTCACTGCCCAACCTGGGTCCAGAAGACGGGCGAGGTGTTTGCCTCGCCCGTCCTGTTTCGCAGGAGATCAGCGTTGGGATGGCGGCAACCAACGCAGGGCGTCAACCAGCATGCCCTGAACGTGCATCTCCCAATGCAGGTGCGGGCCAGTAGAGAGACCAGTGCTGCCCACCAGCCCGACAACGTCTCCTTGCTTCAGGTTGTCCCCTTTGCTGACAAGAATCCGGTCCAGGTGGCAGTAAAGGGTGTACACGCCCGCGCCATGGTCAACGATCACCACATTACCACGTACCTTCAGAGGTTGCGCAAGCACAACTCTGCCGCTGGCGGCCACGTGTACCGGCGTGTCGAGAGGTGCGCCAAAGTCGGTGCCACCGTGGTAAGAGGATACCGGCCCGCCGTTGTATGATCGCATCGTGCCGAAATAGGACTCGATCACGGGCGGGATGTCCAAAGGCCGCCGCCAATCGCCTGACCAGAGCACACGCGGCGTGAAGGCGGAGGTGGCAGCGTTGATCAGGTCCACCTCCCACTGCACAATGGCGGGGTCAAGCAGTTGGCTGGTCGTTGCGTCGAACTGCAGGCTCTCGGTGGTGAAGGGGTAGGAGGACACCGGGATCACGAAATCCAGTAAGGTGGTGCCATTCTGCTGCAAGAGAACCTGGCGATAGCCAGGCTCAGCCAGTGCCGGTACGCCCACGTAAGCCGTGTAGCTGTTTCCGTCGGACAGGAACTGGAAGGGCACATCGCCGAAGACGCCGGTGAGCCCGTCTACGGGCCGGTCCGTCTGGACGGTGAGTTTGAGCGTGTCACCCTGCTGCGGCTGCTTCGGCTCCCAGGTCACGGCCGTGAACGGCTCGCTCAGGACGAGCGGCTGGAAACAGGCACTCTGGGGGATGCGCAGGCTTTGGCCGACGCGGATGAAGGATGGGTCGGCGATGGCATTGAGGCTCGCGATCTCGCCCACGCTGCTGCCGTAGCGTGTCGCAATGGCACTCAGCGAGTCCCCGGGCGCGACAACGTGAATGATTGGCAGGCACTGGGACTGGTCCGCCGGGGCTGTGGCAACCGGTTGTGCTTGGGCAGTCGGCGCTGGGGTCGGAGTGGCCGTGGCGCCAGCCTGGGACGACGGCAGGGCCAACTCCTGGCCGACAAAGATCAGGTTCGGGTCGGCCAGGCCGTTGAGCGACACCAGGGCAGCCACCGTTGTGTCATTGGCAAGGGCGATCCCGTACAGAGTGTCGCCCGGGGCGACGACATAGGTGGGGCTGGCTGCCATGGCTGGCAAAGGCACCAAGCCAGCCAGGCCGGCACAGACGAGGCTCAGCAGCAGGACAAAGGCGTACGAGCGTAGACGCCTGGCTAAGTCGGTGCTAGGATGAGACCTGAATGTGCTGGTACTGACGTGGCTGGGAGGGTGGCCATGGGCCATGGGATTCGGCTCCTGAGAGATGAACGTGGCAGTTTCGGCGGTTACCTGGCTCTATTCCTGGTTGTAATGCTT
>DAOTVV010000200.1:0-6942 GCA_034436255.1 Anaerolineae bacterium | reverse complement strand
TAGAGCAGAACTGGAGAAGCGACGGCGAGGAGGAAGCGGCGGACGGGCGGCCGGTCCGACTTTCGCCTGCGCCACGATAACCAGAGGTACAGGCACTGACCGAGCCAGATGAGCACAGCATAGTATTCGGTGTACAGCGCCAGCGTCGCCGTGGCTACATAGGCGCTGAGCCAGAGATTGCGGTCTTTGCCCTCCGCTGACCAGCGAACGAGGGCACACCAGGAGAGTGTGCTCAGCAGTGTGACCAGCCCGTACATGCGCACTTCTTGGGAATAGAAGACCAGCATGGGCGAGACTGCGGCGATGAGCCCAGCCGCCAAGGCGGCACTGCGGCCCAGAGCCAGGCGGCCCAGCCAATAGACGGCGGCCACGGTGCCAACGCCGAACAGGACTGATAACAGGCGCAGGGAAAGAGGGGAGAAGCCGAAAGCCGAAGACCACCAGTGCAGCAGGGCGTAATACAGCGGCGGATGGATATCAACCGCGGTGGCGGCGAGCATCCGTTTCAGCGGCAAACTGGCGAAGTAGACGCTCCAGCCCTCATCCCACCAGAGGGGCTGCCGACTCAGGCTGGTAAGACGTATTGCGGTGGCTAGAATGGTGATGCCGGCAAGGGGCAAGCCGCTGGCAAGAAAGGCCGGCCCCAGCGGGGCCGGCCTCCTGGGTCGAGTGCTCGCTACCAGTTCTTGACCCAATTGACGATGGCTGACTGGTGACCGCCCTGGCCCGGAGCACAATTGGCGGTCTGGAAAGGAATAGCGATCACCTCGGAATTCAGGTTCGCTTTGGTGCCGCAGTCACAGACGTAAGCATTGACGGTGACGTCCATGGGCGGCTGGTGGATCCAGGATATGTCGTAATGACCGGGATCGTAATGGCCGGCAGGGCCGCTGGGGTTCGAGCGTATGACAAGGTCGTATAGCTGCACGCAAACGCATGCCCCGTTGACCGGGCTCCCGCTCTTGTCCGTGATCGTGCTGTCCTTGCGTATCTGAATGCCGGCGCACTGGGCGCTGCCGGCATCCCAGATGACGCTGCCGCTGTACTGCACAGGCGGCTGAGTCGGCGTTGGCGTGGGTGCAGGCGTGTTCGTCGGCGGTGGCGGCGCCGGTGTAAATGTAGCTGTTGGCGGGCCGGAAGGTGTATCGGTGGGCGCCGGTGTCTCGGTAGGAGCAGGTGTGTCCGTGGGCGCCGGAGTGGGGGTTCCGGCCGGGGTCGCTGTGGGCACGGGCGTCGCCGTGAAGGTCGGCGTCGCGGTGGCGGCCGGAGTGGGCGTGGCAGCGGTCGTGGCCGTCATGGTGACCGTGGCAGTGTATGTTGGCTTGGGCGTCTTGGTTGGGGTCGGGGTGGCGGCGGTGGCCTGGCCACACCCGGCGAGCAGCAGGATGCCCGCCGCAATCAATCCTATGCGAGCGGTAGCACTGCTCAATCGCATCGCTCTACTCCTCCACAGGCCGTATTCGCTATTTGCCGGGTCAGGGACCGACGAAGCAGCATTATAGCACAGGCGCCCTGGCAGCCAAACGCCCGACAGGCGCCGAGGGTTCGGCAGGCAGCCGGCCAGCCGTCACGCCCATTCCTGTCGCCGGGGCGACTGCTGGCACCAGGGAATGTCCGAAAACGATTTGTGGGCAAGCAACGGCTTGTGTATGATGAGCGCCAAACCCACGAGCCAGGCAGGAAGACATGGAAGTATTGCTCATCAAGGATGTGCCCAAGCTCGGCGAGGCGGGGGACGCCGTGCGCGTCAGCGATGGTTACGCCCGCAACTACCTGTTCCCACGCAAGCTGGCCATCCCGATGGACGAGGGCGCCCGCAAGCAGGCCGAGTCTCTCCGGGCGGCGCGTGAGCGGCGCCAGACTAAGCTAGCCGCCGAGGTGACGGCGGTCGCAAAGCAGCTTGATGGCACCAACCTTACGTTCAAGGCACGCGCTGGCGAGCATGGCAAGCTGTATGGCTCGATCACGGCTGGGGATGTGGTCGAGGAACTGGAGCGTCAGACCGGCGTCCAGGTGGATAAGCGCAGACTTGCTCTGAAGGAACCCATTCGGGAACTGGGGCAGCATCAGATCGAGATACACCTCGCGCCGCAAGTGACCGCTACGATCTCGGTCCTGGTCGAGGAAGCCGTGTAGGAGGGCATGGTGCTACCGGAATCACAAGAAGGAGGGAGCACCGAGCGCTCGGTCCTGCGCCGGGTGCTGAAGAGCATCCGCTGCGGTGCCTGTGGCGCTAGCTATCGGCCGGAAGATCTGGCCATCATTGAGAACCACGACGGCATTTGGCTTCTGACCGCGGTCTGCTCCAACTGCGACTATCAGGCGACGATCATGGTGGTGCTCCAGGACGGTGAGGATGAGCCGGAACGTCGCCAGCGGCGCCTCGGCTGGGATGACGTGCTCGACTTTCACACCTGGATCCAGCAATACGATGGCGATTTCCGCGGCGCACTGAGTTGGGAGTGAGGCCGCCGGCGGCAGCGTCAGCCCTCAGTTGAGCAGCGAGAAGAATGAGGCCGGGGGAGGCTTTCCTTTCCCGGCCCTATCCTTTCTGGGTTCGCGCGCCGACTAAAGGTGCTTGTTCAACTGGGCCATTATGGCATTCTTGGGCATAACGCCAACCAGGCGTTCTGCCTGCTGGCCGTTCTTGAACAGGATGAGCGTCGGTATGCTCATCACCTGGTAGCGGGTGGCCGTCTCAGGGTTCTCGTCCACGTTCAGCTTGACCACCTTGAGCCGCGCAGCCTCGGATTCGGCTATCTGCTCGACCGTGGGGGCCAGCATCAGGCAAGGGCCACACCACGGCGCCCAGAAGTCAACAAGGACCGGCGTGGTTGACTGCTCCACCTGTTGTGCGAAGGTCGAGTCAGTCACTTCGAGCGGCTTGGCCATGTTTCTCTCCTATTGTCGCTAATGCGCATGCCTGACGGGGTGCCAAGAGGATAGCAGGAGCGACTGCTCGTGTCAACGCGCACGTGCATTCCTCGTGGGGTCGTTCGCCCAGCCCTTTCAGCCAGTTGGACGGTCTTGCCGCGGTCGGGCCTATCGGCTAGAGTGAGAGGGTTGATCTCGTCTTGCAATAAGCGGAGGCAGTGGCGGAATGCATGATAGTGGGGGCCTGACGTCGTGCTGACCCTTCCCTTGATGGCCCTCGGGGGCCTGGCCGCAGGTGTACTTGGCTCGATTCTGGGCGTGGGCGGCGGTTTCATCATGGTGCCGCTGCTGAGCATCGTTTTCCACGTGCCGATGCATTTCGCTGTGTCTGCCGGTCAGGCCTGCGTGCTTGCCACTTCGAGCATCTCGGCCTCGTATTACATCAGGCAGCACCTGGCGCACGTCCGACTCGGACTGGCGCTGGGGATCAGCTCAGCGATCGGGGCGATTGCCGGGGCGTTGCTAGGCTCGCATCTCAACGGTACGGTGCTTTCGGTTGCCTTCGGCTTCCTGCTGATATACGTGGCCTACCGTATGAATCAGGGCAATGGCAAAGCGGAACAGCGGGTGGCCAACGTGGAAGCCTGTAAGGTGGACCATTGGGGCGCTGGTCAGGCTTTGGCCTTCGTGGGTGGCGTGCTTTCTGGGTTGCTTGGTATAGGCGGCGGTCTGGTCAACGTGCCCGTGATGTGCCTGGTAATGGGGGTGCCGATGCGCCTCGCCGCGGCGACCAGCACCTATATGATTGGCATGACGGCAGTAGCTGGCGTTACTGTTTACTACGCCAAAGGCATGATGGACCTGCTTGTGGCCGGTGCATGCGCGTGCGGCGTTTTTCTGGGAGCGCTAGTGGGTCCACGCATTGGCATGCGAGTTCACACACGTTACCTGAGGCTCACGTTCGGCGTGGTGGCCCTATACACGGCCTACACGATGATCCTGAAGGCGCTGCCGCTCACCAAGAGCCAGCAGGTGGTTGTCTCGGTGCTACTGCTTGTCTTGAGCATAGGGGGCGTCTTGCTTTACAGACGCATCCGGGATCGCCGCCGGGCGCACGAGTTGGTGCAGCCATGACTGATCTGCATTCGTCGGGCGAGCACTCCCTCGCGAAGTACCTGTCTCCGGTTCTTCGGGTGTGTGCGGTCGGCGCCTTTGCCATCATGCTGGCCGGCCTTATCTGGGCCGGGATCGTCGGCGGCTATGTTCCGGCTCAGACGCCGGTTACCGGGTTGAGCATGCTTTTCAGTGCAGTGTACATGGGCACGCCGTTGTGGCTGCTCAACCTCGGCTTGCTCCTGCTCATCCTGACGCCGGTTCTGGGCCTGGTGACGACGGTCATCCTTTTTCTTGCCGAGAGAGAGTGGCGGTATGCCCTCGCCGGGCTAGGAGTACTCGCTGTCCTGGTCCTCAGCCTTGTCGTTTCCCGGGTCTAGTAGGGGCCGGCCGACTCCCCGGGCGAGCGGTCACGGCCTATCCTGGCGTCTGGCTCGTTTCAGGCGTTGCGGTGACAGCGGCCTGCCTGCCCTCGACAAAGACGGCGTAGTTCTCCACCGGCCAGGCAATCGGCACCAGTGACATCTGGAAAGGCAGGTATTGGTCGGGTTCTAGGTCTTTGGACATCGGTTCCCGCCTGACCCCGATCACGGTACCATCCTTGCCATAGAGCGTGGCCACTACATAGATCTCGGTGGCGGTCACTGTGCCGTCGTTGCGCACCTTGCCCAGGACGACGAAGGTGCGGTCGTTTGCCGCTCTGCCGGACACCTCGGTGACGCGAAGGTCGTGGTGCACAGCACGCTCTGGTGCGCTGGGGACGGCGCGCACCACGCGGCAGTCTACCTCTTTGTAGGCGCCCGGCGTGGTGAAGACGAAGCCAAAAGGCGCCCGTCCCCCCTGCTCGACCACATCCCTTAGAGCTGCTGTCTCAGTGCTGGCGACGATGCCGCCGCTTTGATCGCGCAACTCGATGAGCACGGTCACTTCCTCAACCGGGCGGTCGCTGTCATTGGCGAGTTCGCCCATCACAATGACGTCGTTGGCCGCGGTGCGGTTCTGGCTGAAAGTGACGACGTGCACGGGCATTGGCGTAGGGGTGGGCGTGTTCGGAATGCCGCCCGAACTGGGAGCCGGTATGACAATCTGTTGCCCGATCTGCAGCCTGGTCGGGTCAGTGATGCCGTTGGCTTCCTGAATGTCGGAGGCCGAGACGTTGTAGCGCGCGGCGATGGCCAGTAGCGTGTCGCCAGCCTGGATCGAGTACACGATCGGCGTTGGTGTGGCAGTAGGTGTCGGTGTCGCGGTTGGCGTCACCGGCTCGGGCGTCCAGGTGGGGGCGTCCGTAGCGGTGCGCCGCACAGCCGTCGCGCTCGCGGTGTTACGCGAGCCAACAGGTGTGGGCGCTGGCGAAACCGAACTGGAGCAGGCGACGGCGGCAGCCAGGCAACCCAGGAAAGCTGTGGCGAGCAGTGTGCGCTGCCAGCCGCGCGTCATAAGCCGGTCGGAGCGTCTATCCAGACTGTATCCAGGCCCTTTTCCCTCTCAAGGTGTCGGGCCAGGGCCTTCAGGCCAAGCGTCTCTGTGAGGAAATGGCCCCCGAGGACCACGCCGAAGCCGGCGTCCTTGGCCGTGTTATAGGTCATGTGATCCATCTCCCCGCACACCAGGCCATCGAGCCCTGCAGCTATGGCATTGGCAAGTGCGCTCCTTGCGGAGCCGCTCATAACGCCAACTACCTGCACCTGCTGACGGAACGGCCAGATTGCCGCCGGCGCGCCCAAAGCGGCGCTTAACCGGCGCTGCAACTCCGCCAGCGGCAGGGGCGACTCAGCTTTGGCGACAATGCCGATATCGCGCCCCTGGTGGTTGTCGAAGCCACCGATGGCCTGCAGCCCCAGCATTCGCGTCATCTCGACGTTATTGCCTACGACTGGGTGGGCATCAAGAGGCAGATGCGCGCCGTACACGGAGAATCCCGACAGGAGAGCCCTTTCCAGGCGCCGCTTATGGTAGCCGGTGACCATCAGAGGCTCGCTCCAGAAAAGGCCATGATGCACGATCAGCATGTCAACCTTCGCGGCCGCAGCCTTGTCGAAGGCCTCCTGGCAGGCATCAACCGCGAAACCGATCCGATTAACCTCGGATCGCCCTTCGATCTGGAGCCCATTGTTCGAACGATCCGCGAAACCGCCGATGTCCAGGTATTCGTCGAGATAGCGCACCAGACCTTGGAGTTCCATGCGGCGCTGACCCCCCTTGACGGTGATGAGCCCATTCTAGCCACGCAACCGCTGACGCTGCAAGAGTCTGCTCACCCTGGTGCACTTTGCTGCTGATGCACCGCTGTCTAGAATGGGCCGATGCTTCGCTCGGAGTATGCTGTGGTTGCGCTACCGGCTCGTTGCCCCATTTGCCAGGGAGACCTTGCGGTGACCCAGGCGCATTGCCTGCAATGCGGCACGACTTTCACTGGTGCCTTCAACCGCGGTGCACTGGAGGGACTTGACGCAGGGCAGGTCGAATTCCTGCGTCTGTTCGTCGTCAGTCGCGGTAACCTGCGCGCGGTCGGGAGAAAACTCGGGATTTCCTATCCTTCGGTGCGTCGGAAACTCGAGGAACTCTCGGCGGCGCTGTCCAAGATGGCTCCGACTGTGGAGGCCGATGATAGCCGACCCTGAACTGGGGCCCCATTCCGAACCGCCCGCATTCAGCTGTGCTCTAGCCGTGTCACCAGCGCGGGCGGTGACGCTGCGGGTGCGCTCGGCCTCGAGCCCGCTCCCGGGTCCGCACACGGTCGTTCACGTGCTGCCTTCTGGCGATGAGCAGATGCACCTGCATTACTGGAGTGAGGGGTGCACGAGCGCGGGCGCTGAGCCATGTTTCGTGACGCGGCACGAGGACGCGACCGGCTCCTTGTTGGTCATGCGGCTGGCGCCCTGCCTTACAGAGGCGCAGCGTGACGCACCGCCAGGCAAGGTGGCATTGCTTGTGCCGAGCCAACTCAGCCGTCTG
>DAOTVV010000199.1:0-10137 GCA_034436255.1 Anaerolineae bacterium | reverse complement strand
CGCGGGATTATCGCGTATTCGTTCATGCCGAGGGTAGCTCAGGCAGGGTGGGCCAGCACGACGGCCAGCCGGGCAATGAGTTCTCGCCCACAACGCGTTGGCAGGCCGGCGAGCTTGTGCCCGATCGTCACATGATCAAGACTACGGCACCGGCATTCGGCCTCTATGCCGGAATGTACACCTGGCCGGACATTGCCAACCTGCCGGCCGTGCAGGATGGCAACGCCATCCCCGATGGCCGCATCAACCTGGGCGAGGCGAAGCGACCATGAGGCGCGAGCGCCTTTGCCTGTACGCCTTGATCGCCCTGGCCTGGGGCCTGCGCCTTTTCCACCTGGGCCGGCCTGAGCTTTGGTTTGATGAGGCTGCCTCCTACTTCATCGCCAGCAAGTCCTGGGCCGGCATTGTCACTTATGTCGCCCACGCTCCTTTCGAGCACCCGCCTTTCTACTATCTGCTCCTTCACGCTAGCATGGCCCTGTTCGGCCACAGCGAATGGGCCCTGCGCTTCCCCTCGGTGCTGCTTGGGCTGATCCTCGTGGTCGGCCTTTGGCGGGTCACAGCCAGGCGGTTCGGCCGCACGCTGGCCGCAGTGACGCTTCCGGTCGCCGCCATCTCGCCCTTCCTGGTCACCTACTCCCAGGAAGCGCGCATGTACGCTCTGCTCCAGTGCCTGGGCCTGGCGGCGACGGTCCTGTTCGTCGCAGCGCTCCGCTGCAATCGAGCCCGGCTGTGGCTGGCCTACGGCGCAACCATGCTGGTCGGCCTGACCACCCACTACTTCTTCGCCTTCCTCTTCCCCGCGCATGTGCTCATGGGCCTGGTGATGCCGGAAAAGCGAGGCAAACTGCTGCGAGTCTCGCTCGCCGTGGGCGCGGCTGGAGCCCTGGCCCTGGCATCGTGGCTTGCCCTCGCCCCGGGGCTGCAGGGAACGGTCGAGCGTATGTGGCGCGAGGCTCTCTGGGGCAAACCACCGAGCTATCTCTATGGCGTCCTGAGCGACTGGGCCTTGGGTGGCGCAATCGTAGGGGACGGACGGCCGGCCTGGGCGGCCATCCCTGTACTCGCTGTGGCTTCGCTGACGGCCATCGGCTTCGGGAGCACGTCGCTTGGTCGGCGCTGGCGCTGGATGTTGCTGGCCTGGGTCGCCGTGCCTACCGGCCTAGCAGTGATTGTCCCCTACGGTGGCCTGGTGCTGCGCCACTTCTCCTATATTGCCCCAGCATTGACCCTGCTCACGGCGGCTGGGCTTCTTCTCCTCTGGCGCTGGCACCGCGCTGCCGCCCTGTTGGGTGCGACGGCCATCCTTGCGGCTGCTGTCTGCGGTCTGGCCTGGCAGTACGGTGTCAACAAGGGGCAGTACGGCCGGGCCCTCGAAGAAGTGCGGCAGCAAGAGCGCTCCGGCGACTTTTTGCTCCTTGCCAACCCGGATCAGTGGGTGCTGGCGGCCTACTACAACCACACCAACCTGCCGCAGGCCAGCGTCGGCCACGGGCAACCGCTGCCTGTGACTGACCTGGTCAAGGCCCAGAGGGTATGGGTGGTCGGCTGGGAGACTTGGGCCGCCAGCGACCTGGCCGGCCTTAGTGCGGACCTGGTACGTCTCCTCTACCCGTCAAGACAGCAGACTTACAGTCGAGACCAGTGGCTGTGGCTTCTCTACGCCGCGCCGCCCAAGTCCACCACTGCGGGCCCGTTGGCCTGGGAGGGCGGCCGCCAAATGCGTTCGCTCCGCGTCAGCGAGGGTAGCTTACTGCCTGGCGACGCTGCCACGGTCGAGATCACCTGGCAGCCCAACCCGGACCTCGCCCATCGAACGGCGGTTGCCCTGCGCCTGGTTGACGAACGCGGGGGCGTCTGGGCAGAAGATGTGCAGCAGCCGCTGCTGATCGACGAAGGTGGGCTACTGAGATCACGGCAAGCCCTGTCACTTCCCGCAGGTACCCCACCGGGCAGGTACAATCTGCAGGTGGGGCTGATAGACCTCCGCAGCAATTCCAGCCTGGCTGCCAGCGACGGGAACGGCTCGGCGCTCGGCCCGTGGCCGCAGCTTCTTACAGTTGAGGTGCGCCGTGGCCCCGTCCCTGGTGCCTGGCCAGCAGGCCAGCCGCTGTCGCCTGGGCTCGCGTATGTTGGCAGCGAGGCGACCAGCGCTGACGTTATTGCCGGTGAACGGTGGCGGGGGATATTGCGGTTCCGCAGCCTAAGCCAGCCCGGCGATGTCCAACTACGTTTCGGTCTGATAAGCGGCGGCCGGCACTGGCAATTGGGAGAGTTTCCCCTCGCCGCTGGCGAGCTGCAATCCAGCCAATGGCTCCCTGGTGAATTGTGGCGCTGTGCCTATGAAGTGGCCCTTCCGCCGGACCTGCCCACTGGGCACTACGTACTGGCTGTCCAGGCCTATCACGATGGCGCCCTGCTGCGGCCGCAAGGGACGCTCCCCTTCCTCGATCCGGGCTACCTGGCTGTGAGCCAGTTGAACGTGCAGGCCCGTCCGAAGCATCGGCTGGAGGAGAAGCCATCACACCCTGTGGACGCCCTTTTCGGCCAGCAAGTGCGCTTGCTGGGCTATGACCTGCAATTGCAGGGAAGCCAGGCTTTGCTCAAGCTATACTGGCAGTGTGTGGCGCCGACAGCCGAACCCTATAAAGCCTTCGTACACCTTGACGCCGCTGGCCAGGGCGTACCTCTCAGCCAGGCCGATGCGCCGCCATCTTCTTTGGCAACGAGCGACTGGCTACCAGGCGAGGAGTATGTGTCTGAACACCGCCTTTCGCTCGCCGGAATAGAGCCTGGGCAGCCCTACTCCATCGTCGTTGGCCTCTACAGCGAGCGCACGATGGCTCGCCTGCCCGCCACAGGGGCCGATGCTGGGCCGGACTCGGTAGCCATACCTCTGCCGGAGAGATCCCCCTAGCCAGGCGGCAGGACCTCAACTGTTCCGAGCGGCCAGACCTCAACAGGCGGCGACGAACCATCGGTGACCGGCCACCAGGCGTCGTTGCCGAAGTCCTGTAGTCCCAGCTGCAGGGTGTACTGCCCGGGCGCCAGGTCGCCGGGCAACTTCAGCCTATGCACTGCAGGCGTCACTGGCCCAACCGGCCAGCGATCGGTGGTATCGCGGCCACCGCTTGGCGAGCCCCGCAACCACACTGGGACGCCACCGTCCGCTGCCACAAGCCTCAAAGTCATCCACACATCCACCTGCTGCGGCCGCGTCGCTTGCCACCAGGTGGACACCTCCAGAGTATCCCCAGCTTCGGCCACTGTCGCGCTGCGGTATGCCAGCAGCACAATGCCGTTCGCGAACTCAAGCCTTCGTCCCTCCTCAGGAACGCCAGCAATGCTCATGCGCGCCGGCGGAGCGAACACGGGCAGTACTCGCCAGCGCAGGGCATAGAGGTTCAGGGAAAACAGGCATATCAGCACGAACCAGGCCACGGCCTTACGCCGGTACGGAGGCACAAACGCAAGCGCGCCGCCAGCCAGCACGGGCACGGTCGCCAGGAAAGCCGGATACAGCAGCCGTGCCTGATCAGCGCCCGCCACCGCACTCGTCCACTGGACCCAAGACAGAACAAAGCCGGCAGAGAACACGCCAAGCAAAGCCAGGGCCGCGCCCGATAGACGGCACCTGCCTCTCCCCAGGGCTACTGCCAACCCGGCAAGGCAGGCCAGCAAGGGGACGACCAACAGCCCGTAAAGCCACCCAGGCAAGGTCATGCCCACGTAGCCCAGCCAGTACGTCCGGTGCAGCCCCCACAGTTGCGCCGTCCAGTTCACCGGAACAGTGCGGACCTGGTTGGTGGCGCGGATGAGCTTCCACGCCAGTGGCTCGCCGTAGGCCAGCGTGTTCATGACGAACCACCAGCCGCAGACCGCCGTGGCTACGACGGCCGACAAAGCGCCACTGACTAGCGTTCCTCTGAGCCGGCGCGCAAAGCTCCCTGAAGGCTGGCCCATGTAGATCGCCACGGCGATGGCAGGCCCGGCAGCCAGCAGGCTTACCTTGGCGAGGACACCAAGGCCGTAAAGGATGCCCACAAGGGCCAGGCGCCGCCTGTTGCATCCCCGGCGAACCAGCAGCAAGAGTTGAAGCAGCAATAGAGCAGCGAGGGCAACGGCCAGGGCATCGTTGGTCGTAGCCCCATGAGTGAGGGTGAACTGCGGCGCCAGGCTGAGAGCGGCCGCGCCCAGCACGGCCGCCGGCTCGCTCCGCAATATCACCTGGCCCAGGCGGTAGCTCGCCCAGACGCTCACGGCGCCCAGGAGCAGTGAGAGCAAACGGGTCAGGTGCCAGCCGCTGGCCCAGGCGGCATAGGGCGTGAACTCGGCCCGCGTGTGCAGCAGCAAGTTGGCCGCTCCGCCCGGCTGCAGGCTGAACTCCGAGTTCCCACGGATTGGCAACTGAGTGGGGTCGCCCACGCCGGCCAACGGGGCGGCCAGGGCATAGTACAGCGGCGGCTGGAAGGATTCGTGCTCCTCGCCCGCCCGAGGCAGGCGCCAGTGCAGGTAGAGCAGGCGGGCGTAGTTGTAGTGCCCCGGCTCATCTGGCGCTTCGCCCAACGGCACCAACACGCTGTACGCGAACCCCAAGGCCAGGTACGCTACCAGAAGGGCGACGAGGCCAGGTGGCCAAGCTTCGATCCGGCGCCTCACCGTGTCACCCTCAGGCTGCCGAGCCGCACCCTCCCGTCCTCTGTGGCTGCACCGCCGGCTGCTGCAAGGTTTTGCACCGCCGGCCAGCGGTACAGGCCGGCCTCCAACTCGTATTCGCCCGGCGGCAAAGACTCGGGCAGGGCCAGCAGCCGGGAATCGAGCAGCAGTTCACCGCCAACGAGGCGGCGTGTGTGAGTGAAGCCGCCAACGGGGTCGCCATCGCTCTGGGCCACCACCTGGCCGCTGGCGGATACCAAGTGCAGGAACACCTTGTAGTCCTCCTCGGGCGTACGCAGCGCCAGCCAATAGAGGTCAGCGCTCAACAAGTCGCCAGGCCGTGCCGAGGCCTGGAAGCGCCAACCTGTGAGAGCCAGCTTGCCCTCGAAGGTGACCCAGGATGGTGTAACCGGCGATTCCTTAGCAGAGGAGGTAAGCAGCAGCCCCAGACACAGCGCCGCCAACAAAGCAAGCGGTAGGCGCAGCGACAAGCGCACACGCCCAAGGCAGTAGCAGAGCAGGCCAGACGCCGCCACGAGCGATATGCCCACGCCGGCGAGGCGCAACGGCGTGTCGGCAAAGATCACTCTGAGCAGTCCATCCCCCGCCGGGAGGGTCACGCTAGCCAGGCCGAGGCTCGAATAGGGCGACGGCCTCAGGCCCAGACCCTGCCAACCCACACGCCAGCCAGGATAGTCGAACTGGTGCCAGGAGAACCGCCAGGGCTCAGCGGCTCTTACCAGCAACGAGAAACTGGTGAGCCCGGCAGAGACGACCTGCAGCTGTGCTGAAGCAGGCATCGCCAGCGATGGCGGCCGGTCGCTCTCTACCGGATCCAGCGGTAAGGCCGAACGGTCAACACTGACGGCCACGGGCACGTATTCCGCCGTCCATGTGGCGCCGATCTGGCGGATGGCGAAGTCGTTCTGCCACATGTGCTCGACCCAGGCAGCGTCCGATGGTACCGCCACGGGCCGCACAGGCAAGCGCCACAAGGAAGAGAGGCCGACCAGGATCAGCAGCGCGACCGACAGCCACGCCTCGCGCCAGGACGCAGCTCTGAGCCGCGACGGGCCGCATGCCAGTTCCGCTCCCAGCCCGAGCAGCCAGGCCCAGGCCAGGCCGGCCAACCCCATCAGGCGCCAAGGGAACTGCAGGAAACCCGCCGGCGGAACGAGACGCCAGACGGGTGCTGAGAAGCGCATCTGCATCGCCAGCGCCGCTAGCAGCAGCGCGAAAAAGAAGCCCAAACGGGCGCGCTGGGCCAGGCGCCGCCACCCAATAAGGCAGGCCACTAGAGCCAGCCCGAGCAACATCACGGCGGCCAGACCGAGAGGGTATTGGTAGGCAACACCCTGGCCAAGAGAATAGCGATAGATGGGCAGGCGCCCAGCGACATCCATGACGCCCGCAAGCTGCCGCCGCCAGGCGTCGGTTGAGAAGGTATTGCCCAGACCCACAAGGTGCGACTCGAATGGAATGGGCAGCCAGTAGAAAGCGGTGAATGCCAGCGCTGCTGGCACGGCCAGCGCTGGCCGCAACCACGCCCTCCACTGGCCCCGTGTCAGCACCAGGAGATAGGCTGCCCAGGCCGGCGCCAGCATCAAAGCCGTCAGGTTGTGTAGCAGCACCACCGCTGCCCAGGCAACAGCAAGAGCCACCCAACCAATGCGGCTAGGCCGCGCGAGGTAGCGCTCGAGCAAGAGCAGACTGAGCGGCAGCAGTGCCAGCCCCCAGTGCTCGGCGAAAGCGCCGCGCACGTAGACGTCCGCCAAATGGTACGGTAGGAGCACATAGGCCGCCCCTGCCAGCGCTGCCGGCCAGCGCCCCATGGCGCACCTTGCCAGGCCATAGGTGGCCACTCCTGAGACAAGAAAGGCCATAGCCAGCGACAACTTCAGCCCGGCCAAAGGGCCGAGGCCGATCAAGCTAGCCGCTTCGCCCAGATAGTACGTGCCCGGCCCGTAGAACGCGAGCACCGGTTCGCCGTATCCATAGGCAAACTGAGGGAACCAGCGTGGATAGAACGCCCCCGCCCGGACCGACTCATCGAGCGCACGCAGACGGTAATAGTGGAACAGCCCGTCGTCCGTCTGTGGTAAGCCCGGCCGCAACAGTGGGAGCGACGCCATCAGCGTCGCTCCCACCACCAGGGCCAACGGCAGCAGTCGTTGCAGAACCCTGCCGGTCGGCCCTGGCTCAACTGCCCGCTGGACCGACCTCAACTGGCCGCCCCTAGACTCATCGCACCATCCGCGCTCAAGCCTGGAGATAGGAGTGGGCGTAGATGATGCGGTTCTCCAGGATCTGCACCGTGCGCCAGATCGCCACCTGCTCTGGGTCGGCAAAGTCCACGGCCGATTCGTCCAGCGATTCGCCGGCAGCCGCGGCCTCGCTGATAGCCAGATACAGCCTCTCAACCGGCGTGCTCGCCTCCTTGCTCTCCACGACCTCGATCACTCGGTTTTGCTTCTCATCGAGCGGGTCGAGAATGGCTGCGTCAAGGCCAGCACCCAGCAGCATGGCGAGGAAGGTGCGGTTGATCAGGCTCCGGTTCTCGCTTGGCACGCTGTTCGAGATGTTGCTCAGGCCCACTACCGTCTTGGGAGCGGGGTCGCTCACCGCCCTGAGGTAGCGGATGGCATTCAGAGTCTCTGGCGCATGCTCCTGCGTGCCATTGACGGTGAGTACCAGAGGGTCGAAATAGAGCTTCTGCGGGTCGAGGCCCAACTCGAGAGCTTTAGGCATGATCACCGAGACCGCCAGTTCCACGCGCTCATCGGCGGTGTTCGGCAGGTTCTTGCCCATCGTCAGGGCGATGATGTCGGCCCCGTACTTGACGGCAAGCGGCATCGTCGAGTTGAGACGGTCCGGGTCCGCCGAGGTCGAGTTGATCATCGCCCCGATGCCCAATTCCTGGCACTTGCGTAGCCCCGCCTCCAGCGCTGCGGCATTGATCGTGTCGAGCGAAAGCGGGACATTGACCACTTCATGCACGACCTCGATCAACCAGGGCATTACCTCAGTGCCGTCCTTCTTGCGCGGGCCGGTGTTCAGGTCGAGCATCTGGGCACCGTGCTCTACCTGCGCCCTGGCCAACCTCTGCAGGTAGGCCGGATCGCGGTTGTCGAGAGCCTCACGAACGCGCTTGTTGAGAATCTGGATATTCTCGCCTATCTTCAGCATGGCTTCCCCTCCGCTGCTGTCACTGAGTGGGCTGGCATTGATCAGACCACGTTATGTTCCGCACCGCCCGGCAAGCCGGAGCCAGTGCCTGCATGCCGATATCGGCATCGCTGCCCACGTCCACCTCGGCTGTCTCACCAGAGGAACAGGTGACCGAGACCTTCACGGGACATGCCCCTACCCGCACCTGGATGCCGCAGTCGGCACAGACCGCCCTCTCCGGCACTCCCGCCACCAACTGCCGCTCACCCCACATACCGACCAGGCGAACATAGGCTCGGCGGGACGGCGGCGGCTCCAGTTGTATCACCGCAAGCCGCCCATCCTGATACACCTGCGGCGCTCCTTCCAACAGCCGGCCCGCGATGTCCAGGGTCGCCTGTCGCTCATCTTCGCCGGGCATCTGGTAGCTGTCCAACACTACCCAGTGTAAGCCCAAGTCCGCCGCAATGGTAGCAAAGGTTTGCGCATCTGGGAAGGGCAACACGTCCGGCCCCAGGGCGCGCAGGTTCTGCAGACCAGGGTATTCTTCCACCGGCGATTGGGGGTCGCGCCTGGAGGTATAGGCGGACACCATCGGCCGCCCGTGAACTGTTTGGTACAGCAGGTAGCGCGGCCGGTCCCAGTTCACGGGCAGGTTGAGCACGGCGCCGCTCTGCCCACGCAGGCTCTGATACCAGTGAGGCGTGTCGGGGGCGCTGATGGGGTAGGGCACGGGCAGGAACTCCAGGCACACACCCAGCAACGCCAGCGCCGGGACAATCGCGGCGGCAAAGGGTTGGGCCCGGCGCGCCTGCATCCGCCTCAACAACCAGTCCAAACCAATCGCGGCCAGCACCGCGGTGCTTAGCGACGTCATGACACTGAAACGCCCGACGGTGCGTGCGATCCCGAGTAAAGGCACCAGCCGGTAGAGCAGCAAGTAGGGTAAGACCACCGGCCTTCCTACCACAGTCGCAACCCTGCCGGCGACATGTAGCACGGGCCCAAGCGCGAGGGTGGCAAAGAGCACGCCTGTCCATGCCAGCAGCTGCGCCTTCGGAAGCTGCTTCCACCATGCCAGCGCCGCCAGGAACATGGGCACTATGCCGAGCGAGAGCATGCGCTCGGAGGTGGTGGCGGTGAAGCGCGAAGCGACTTGCCTGGTGAATGCGCCCCAGATCGGGTTCATCTCTTGGGGAAGAACAAATCCGAACAGGTCAGCCGACAGCCGCGGGATCTGCGCCGAATCCGGGATCATGTAGGTGGCTCGCCTGGCCTCGGCGAGCATCGGCAGCAAGAGTGGTGAGAGCAGGACCGCCGCGCCCACCATGATTGAACCCGCCGCGATGAGCGGCCGGTTGTTGCGCCTATGGCCCTGCTGCCAGTAGTACGCCACGCTCCAAAGCAGCGTCAGAACGCCCAGGTAGATGAGGTTGTACCAGTCGGTCAGCGCTGCCAGCACCATAAACAAGGTGGCTGTTGCCAGTCGCAGTGGCCGGGGCCGCTCGAGCGCGCCCATGAGCGCCAGGCAGTAGAAGGGCAGCCACTGCAGCGCGAACACCTGCATATGCCCGAGCAAGTGGGCGAAATGAAAGGGAGAGAGCGAGAAGGCCAGGCCGGCCAGGAAAGCGGCGGCACGAACTCGCCAACCGTCTTTCTTCAACACCCGCAGCGCCAGCAGGTAGGCCCCCAGACCGCTCAGCGCGAACGAAGCTACGACTACAGCATTGTAGGCGGCGATAAGCCCGAATGCTTCCTGTACAGGTAAGGACAGCAGGCCATTGGGCAGGTTCAGAGTATGGAAATAAAGCGAGACGCCGGATGGAAAGTCGAGAATCGGCGCCCACCAGGGCGAGATTCCCAGCCTGAGCAATGACAGGCGAACCCACCAGAGGTTCCAGAGGTTCTGCCAGCCATCGAAGCCATCGCCCGGTATCGCCGAGCCCAGGACAAGCGGCAACGGCCAACTCATGGCCAGACCCAGGCCACCGTAGGCACAGGCTATTGCCAGGTTGCGGCGCCCACTGGCGGCCTTGACCATCCGGCTCGCGCTCACGCGCTGCCGCGCTCCGCTAGCTCCGCCTCCACCGATGGGAAGCGACTCATTTCGGTGTGGGGCAGAAACATGGCCGCCGTGAAGGCATCCATAAAGCGGTTGTCAGCGCTCAGTTCCAGGTAAGTCATCTTGGCGCCGATCTCGTCAACCTGGCGGCGGCGTTCGCGGCTGGCAAGGCACTGGTAGGCCCCCGCCAGCGAAGTGTTGCCGAGGAAATGAAAGCGATCCCAGGGCATATCGGGCAGCAAGCCGATTTC
>DAOTVV010000198.1:0-9419 GCA_034436255.1 Anaerolineae bacterium | reverse complement strand
CGCCCACCATAACGATGACGCCCACTGAGACGGGCACGCCCACGCTCACCCCAACGGTGACGCCCACTCCGACAAGCACAAGCAGCCCCACGCCGACGGTCACACCTACCGGGACGCCCACTCTGCGCCCTGTGACGCCGATCGCGACCGTGCTGCCAGGGCAGGCTGCCCCTCCCCAGGTCTCCCTGAGCGGAACACCCGAGATACTGCCCGTGAGTGGCGCAGAGGGCTTGCCCCTGAGCGCCGGGTCCAGCCTTGCCCGTGTTGTGGTGTTGGTGGTGGTTTTCGGGCTAGCGGTTGTCCTGTTGAGAGGGCGAGGAGCGCAACCGTCGTGATGGGCAAGGCTGACGTCGGTTCCGGGCGATGGCACGAGCGCCGGGCCAGAAAGCAGCGCATCCTGGCGGGTTCGCGCCGGCCAGGGCTGAGCAGGCGGGAGGTGAGCAGCGCTTCTGCCAACTGCTCTGGCCGGGGGATGGCGGCAGTGGGGTGCGAATGAAGGCACGCAAGGTCTCAGGTGTGGTTGCCTTTTTCCTGGCGGTGGCTACTGTCGGCGGCCTCTGCGGCCTGATCGTCGGTGCCGCGCCGGTCGGCGCTGCCGGCAATGGTGCGCGCCCTACGCCGACAACAGTGCCCGAAGGCTCTGCCCCTTCGCCGCAGTTGCAGGCGGCCAGTTGCGGCTATGCCAACCTGACCATTGACGGCATTCAGGTGCTGCCGCTCAACCCCCTGGTTGGCAGCCAGGCGACGATTCTGATCACGGTCGCCAATCACGGTTCGGGCTATCCGACCAACCAGTCGTGCGTGCGGGCCAACTTCTTTGTGGACATCTTTCTTGATCCGCCGGTGAGCAGTCCGAGCGACCTGCTGAGCATGCCTTCCTATGCCCCGGTCGCTTCGGCCGGCCTGCAGGGATCGTGGTTGCCAGCAGGTGCCTCCTACGTCGTCTCGATCCCATTCACCTTCAGCGTCTCAGGCATGCATGACCTCTATGCTGTGGTTGACATTGCCGAACTGGGGTCCCCTTGGGGCAACGTTTACGAGGGCCCGGCCGGCGAGGGCGACAACGCTACCGGGCCGTACACCGTCGAGGTCCGCCTGCCGGATGCGATCGTTGCCAAAGACAACTCGGACTTCGTCCGTGGCCCAGCCTCAAGCCTGGCTCTCGTCGCTTCGGGGCAGACGCCGTCATCGGCCCCAGTGAATGGCTTGCAGGACCAGGCGCTGACTGTGGGCAACACGGCCTTGACTCTGGGCTATTTCGATGAAACCCCCAGTGTTTGGGGGCTGACCGATCCGCTGACACCCGATTATGATATGCAGTCGCTCGATGCCCGGCTGAACGACGAGGCAACTGACCGGCCCCAGCAGTATCCCCGTCTGGCTTCGGTTCCGCCGGTCTACAACAGCGACGGCTCAGTGCAGACGCCCGGGCTGCTCGTCGCTGTCTGGCAGGACAGGCGCAACTCCGCCCTCGTAGACTGGGACATCTACATGACCTACTCCACGGATGGCGGCGCGACCTGGAAGCCGAACGTCCGTGTCAACAACGACCTGGCGGGCAATGACCAGCGGCGCCCGGCGGTTGCCATCAGTCCGGTGGACAACCGTGTGCTGGTGGTATGGCAGGACAACCGCACGACGATGGGCAATACGTCGGCGAAGTACCGGATAATGGGCCAGTTCTACACCTTCGCCAACGGCACGCTCACCCCGCTTCAGCAGGTTGCCAGCAGCCTGCTGCATGAGGATGGGAACTTCGTCCTGAGTGCAGCCAGCACGACGAATAGCATGAATGCGGACGTGGCAGCAGGAGCGGATGGCAACTTCTATGTTGTCTGGCAGGATGATCAATACGGCCACAACGAGATCTACCTGCGCGGCTGGAAAGCGAGCACTGGCACCTGGATGGATAACCCGCGACGTGTCGGCGACGACACGAACTCGAACAAGCGCTCGCCGCGGGTGGCTGCCGGCGCCGCCCAGATTCTGAGCAGCTACAGCACTGTGTGCGGCACGCCGCCCGGCTTCGTCCTTAATAGCGTCCAGGTGCAGCCAATCGTCGTGACCTGGGAGGACGACCGCAACCGTAGCGATGCCCACCCCAACGATACCGATATCTACATGACATACTCCATTGACCAGGCGCAGACCTTCGACCGTGACCGGCGGATCAACGATGACGCGCTCGGTGATGGCGTACCCCAGTTGCAGCCCGTGGTCGGGGTGGCGCAGATGTACCAGAAGCAGACCCTGACTTCGAACAATAGCTCATGCCCGGATGCTACAGGTGACGTCGTCATCCCAAGTGTGGCTTTCTATTTCGGCTGGCAGGACTTTCGCAATAGCAGCAACACGACCATGGACAACAACCCGGACATTTTCATGTCGGTCTCTTCCGGCGTTTCCATCCAGGGCGATACGCTCCATCTGGACCTGACGCCATCGGCGAATGAGCAGTTGAACCCCAAGGAGAGCGTGCCCATCTGGCAGGATAGCCCAACACTGGTATGCCGCTCCTATCCTGGCATTCAGGCGGGCGACAATGGGACACACAATGCCTTCTATGCCTGGGTGGACCGCCGCAACTACGGCGCCGGCAATGCGGACATCTACATGGCCGTGCGCGGCGACGGTGGTAGCCAGTTGCCGGCTTCGTGGAACGACGGCATCATCCAGGTGAACAGCGGTACCCACGCCACCAACCTTCCTGGTTCATCCTACCTGCAGTACACGCTTGCCGATCCGCCGGCCGCGGAGCAGGCCAGCCCCAGCATCGCCGCCGACATTGTGCGTGTGCGCACCAGTGCTGACTCCTCGACTTGGAAGCACTATGGCTTCGTGTACCTCGCCTGGAACGACAACCGCCGGGGTGGATACGATCAGGACATCTACTTCGCCCGCTCGAACATGAGCTACTTCTCGGGATATCGCTTCTATCCTGACCCGAAACAGAGCGGCCAGGTAAGCGTCGGCACGATGTGCCACTATGGCTCCGGGTCGTATGTCTCGCCGATATACGACGTGGGCGCTGCCGATGTGCAGTGGGGCCGCATAGACTGGAACGCGTCCACACCGTCCGGAACCTACCTCACGCTACAGACTCGCACCAGCGACGACCCGAACAACATGGGTCAGTGGTCTCCCAAGGTCTTTCCATTTGCCGACACGGGCCTCCCTGGCACCGGCGCGCCACTGCAGGGCTACGGCACTCCCGGCCAATACATCGTCGGGCCCGATGGCAGCACGAGAGCAACGGGCCGGTATGTGCAGTTCCGCGTCAACATGTGGGCCTGGCCGGCAGGCGGGCCGTTGAATAGCAATGGCAACTGTGGTTCCCCTGCCGACTCTCCGCAAGTCATCTACGACCCCACGGCGCAGACGCCCGTGCTCTACTCGGTCACATTGCACTACCGTTCCAGTGGCACGCGCGTCTACCTGCCGCTGACTCTGCGCTTCGCCAGGTAGGAGACCCATAGGGAGCGCAGAACGAGCCGCCCGATCGAAGCCATCAGCAATCGCTGGCCGCCTGGGTCAATTCCCAGGCGGCCAGTGCGACGAGAGAGCGAGCTTAGCTAGCGGCCGGCGAATCTACTCGCCAAGGACTTGAACGGCGACCTCGCGGCTGAGCGGGCCGTCGTACTCGGCGAAATAGATCGTCTGCCGGCCGCCCTTCACGAGTTTGCCTGCGGAGATGGGGAAGAAGCAGGAGATGCCGCCGAGGACGCTCTTGAGGTGAGCGTCGGCATTGAAGCCGATCCGGCCATCGATGTCCAGATAGCGCCGGTGCAGGTAGTTACCCTCCGAAGGGCAGAGCCTGCTCAGGTGGTTCACCACGTCCTCTTCCAGGCAGGGCAGCCCTTCGGTGACGAGCACGCCCGACGAGGTGTGCATCGTGAGCACGTTGACCAGCCCCTCTTTGACGCCCGTCTCGGCGACGATGCGCTCGACCTCGGGCGTGATATTGATCAACTCCTGTTCTCGCCGGCTCTGAACGGTGAGCATGACGGTCTTGATGATCATTTGTAACTGGCCTCCGCCTCGCCCAGGAGGTAGCGGGCGTTCTTGTTGAAGATCATTTCCAGAGCACCATCAGACAGGCCAAGCTCTTTTACCGCTCGCACCATGTTCTTGATCTCCACCCTTGGATAGTCCGATCCGAAGACTATCTTCGTGCGCAGGCTGCGTTCGATCAGGGTCAGTGGCAGACGTCCGCCAAAGATGCCGCGCATGAACTCCCAGGGGGCATCGAAGTAGAGACAAGACAGGTCGGCGAACAGGTTCTCGTACTTGAGCAGGAGCATGGCGGTTTCGTGTACCCAAGGCCAGCCGAAGTGAGCGATCACGAGGTTGAGCTTGGGGAAGTCGAAGGCCACATCCTCCATGTCCATGGGGCTGGCGCTCTTGCTGCGCGGCGCCCAGGTCATGCCGCAGTGTACGAGGACTGGTATGCCCAGGGCTGTCGCCGCCTCATAGATGGGGTAGGCCTTGGCGCGGTCATTGGCTCGGAATTCCTGGAGGCTTGGGGACAGTTTCAGGCCGCGCAGGCCGAGGGTCTTGACGTCGTGCTCGAGTTGCTCGGCTGCCCGAGGGTTGTGCGGGTCTACGCTGGCGAAGCCGATGAAGCGGTCACTCATGCTGCAGAGGCGAGCGATCTGCTCATTGCTCCAGATCTTGGTGCCTTTCGCTGTCGTCGCATCTACTGGCATAACCACAGCACGCTGAACGCCGCAGACGTCAAGCTCGAGCAGGAACGTATCCAGCGGCTGGAGGCGGTTGCGGATCATGAAGACATCGCGCGTGGCGTGAATCATGGCCTCGTCGCCGCCGACGACTTCCTGCACGAGCAGTGGGTGCGTGTGAAAGTCAATCATGGCTTGCTCCCTATAGGACGACGACCTGGGTGAGGTTCGTGGGGTTGTCAGGGTCCAGCCCTTTGGAGACAGAGCGGCTGAAGGCGAGCACCTGCAACGGCGTGAGGCAGAGTGGCAGACGAGCCAGTTCCGGCAGGCCGGTGCCCAGTTCGACGGTATAGTCGGCCGGAGCCCCAGCAGGGATGCGGTCGGCGATGAGCAACACGCTGGCGCCCAAGCCACGCATCTCACTCAGCACCTTCAGTTCCTGATCGCGGGCGCTGTCGGAAAGCAGGCCGAGAATCAGCGTACGCTTGTCCACAATGGACTTGGGGCCGTGGCGGAATTCCATGTAGTGGAAAGCCTCGGAATGCGAGAGCGACATTTCCTTCATCTTGAGCATGCCCTCGGAGGCCACACCGAAGAATGGGCCGGAGCCGAGGAAGATGTACTTGTCATAAGCATCATCTGCGCCCAGCTTTCTCATGGGCTCGGTGTAGTCGCGCAGGAGCCTGGCAACCGCTGCTGGCAGAGCGGACAGGGCTTCGAGGTAGGCACGGTCGCCGGCGCAGGTGCCCACGAGTACCTGTATGGCGACTAGCATGCTGGCAAAGGAGCGTGTCTGGGCTACGCTGATCTCCTGCCCTTCCGGGATGACGATGGAGGCGGCACAAGCCTTGACCAGCCTGGCATCAGGGTAGTTGCCGACGGTGAGTGTCTCGTTGCCATAGCTGCTCTTGAAGAGATCAACGGCCATGATCGTTTCGCTCGTCTCGCCTGAGCGGGAGACGGCAACAAGGACCGGCTGGCCCGAACGTGGCAGCACTGCCTTCGGAAAAAGGAAGATCTCAGAGGATGGCAAGCCTCGGGCACGCAGCCCGAGCATCTCACTGGCCAGGGCGGCAGCGGAGAGCGAAAGGTAGTGCGTGGAGCCGCAACCGATGAATAGGGCCTCAGTGTACTGCTTGGAGCGGTAATGTTCGGCCAACGGGCCGCTTGCTTCGCTGGCACGGCTGACAGCCGCCTGCCATACGTGTCCCTGGCTCTGGATCTCGCTCCAGGTGTGTTCTCCGTTCAAGTCTGGCCTCCTATGATTTGCTCGCTGTTTTTCGACGGGAGTCAGTGGTCTCCCCTGCCCTTCTCAACTTGCCTGCTTTGTACTGTGCGTTCAGGCTCACCAGGCGGCGCCACCGAGGCCAGCCGAGTGGGTAGCCCACCATCTTGGCGATGTCGCCCCAGACGCGGATGATTGGCACCCAGGCGGCAGCCTCCAGACGTTGGCGGAGCGGCCAGCCTTGCGTGAGCCTGCGCAGGCGCCGGAAAGGGCGCCGCAAGTATGCCGCAAAGCCGGCCAGATAGCCAAGTAGCAGCCAGGGACCGAAGACTGCGCTCGCTAAGGCCAGCCCTGGGATCAGGACAAGGTAGGTAGCGTAGCGAATAGCGTGGCGCCGCGGCCAGAGCCCTGTCTGGCCGTCGCCGAGGGCGTAGTTCCGGTACTGCCGCCAAAACGCCGGCAGAGTGCGCCTTGGCTCGAAGTGCACTAAAGCGGTGGGAGCCATCCGCATGCGGTAGCCTGCCGCGATCAGGGCCAGATCAAACAACACATCCTCGCTGTAACTGGCCCACTCGGGGTATCCGCCGACGCCCTGCCAGGCGGCCCTGGTGAAGGCGACCGACCGGCTTGATGGCAAGAAGCGGCCCGGTCTGGCCTCTTCAGGGAACGGAAGCACAGTCGCACTCATGGCCGTCTGGAACGGGCCACTGGCGCAGCCCTGAAAAAGGCCGGCCACTGCATCCGGCGGGTCAGGCCCGAAGAAAGGCGCTACGAGTCGGGCGAGCCAGTCTGGTTCCAGAGTGACGCCGGCATCGGTGACGGCGATGATTGGTCCCTGTGCCGCCTCGATTGCCGCATTGCGGCCGCGGGAGATGCTGCAGCCCGGTTCCACAAGAAGGCGCACCGGAAATGCCTGCTGTTGTGCCCAGCATCGCAGCAGGTCCAGAGTCTTATCGCGCGAACCGGCGTCCACAACAACGACCTCATCAGGAGGGCGCGTCTGCCGCTCCAGTGAGCGGAGCAGAGCCGGCAAGGAGTGCGCCTCATCCCGCACTGTGAAGATCAGGCTGACGGCGCGGGAGGAGAGACCGCTTGGGTCTTGCACGGGAACCCTAGCCGAACTGAGGCGAGAAGAGCTTGCGGTATTCCTCGAGGGCATAGCGGTCCGTCATGCCGGCGATGTAATCGCAGACGGCTCTCTCAAGCCCGACCTGATGCGCCTGGCGCTGGACATCGGCGGGCAACTCGCGCGGGTGAGCGACGTAAGCCTGAAAGAGCTCGCGCACGAAACGGCCGGCTTTGTCGGCCATGCGTAGGACCAACCAGTGCCTGTACAGGTTCTCGTAGAGGAAGGCTCTGAGATCACGGTTGTAGTCCGCCATTTCCGGGGAATGCCGCACTACGGGCTCGGTCAACAGCCGGACGGCCTCACTGCTCTCCGGCGCTGCCTGGGCCAGGGCCTGGGCGCTTGCCTGGATGAGGTCAGTCACTTCGAGATCTATCAGCCTGCGAACGACCCGATGGCGACTGAGCTCGTCCGTTGCTTCTGGCGAGACTTGTGCCTCGGCCTGGGCGAGCCGCCAGGCGTCCACGCTCTGCAGGGCGCTCGGGTCAATCAGGCCGGCGCGCAGGCCGTCGTCCAGGTCGTGAGTGCTATAGGCGATCTCATCAGCGGCATTGACGATCTGCGCTTCGAGGGTAGGAGACCGGTCGGGCTCGTATTCGGGGATGGCTTTGCCGCGGTCGTACTGGGTCTTGTGCTTGATGATGCCTTCGCGCACCTCCCAGGTGAGGTTCAGACCGGGGAAATCGGGGTAGCGGCACTCAAGCTCGGTGACGATGCGCAGTGTCTGGTGATTGTGATCGAAACCACCGTGCCTCGCCATGACCTCATGCAGAGCCGCCTCGCCGCTGTGGCCGAAAGGGGTATGCCCCAGATCGTGAGCTGTGGCGATCGCTTCCACAAGATCCTCGTTGGCGCGCAAGGATCTGGCGATGGTACGGGCGATCTGGATGACCTCTATCGTGTGTGTGAGCCTGGTGCGGTAGTAGTCGCCCTCATAGGTCACGAACACCTGCGTCTTGTACTCGAGCCGCCGGAAAGCCGTAGTGTGCACGATGCGGTCGCGGTCTCGCTGGTAGCAGGTGCGATAGGAACGTTCTGGATCGGGATGCTGCCGCCCACGGGATTGGGCGGAGCGCATGCCCCAGGGAGCGAGCAGCGCATTCTCCTGCTCTTCCATTTGTTCGCGGGTGAGGTAGCCCGGGCTGGCAGTCATGCTTCGCTGGCCCCCTTCCTAGCCGCTGGCAGGTTGCAGGTAGCTTTCGACCACCTGCCTGAAGATCGGAGCCGCCACGAGCGACCCCTCTCCCCCATTCTCGATCAGAACGGCCACCACAAGCTCCGGCTTGTCGGCCGGGGCGTAGCCGGCGAACCAGGCGTGTGGCTTGCTGCCCGGGTTCTCCGCCGTGCCCGTCTTGCCCGCAACTGGTATAGTCATGCTACCCAGGGCCGCATAGGCTGTACCGGCAGGGCTCATGCAGCCGGCGAGGAGGCTATCCTGAATGCTTTTCAGGTGCTCAGCTTTGACGGGCAGGGTACGGATCACCTCTGGCTTGGTCTCGCTGGGCGGGGCACCTGATGCGTCGCCGACACCGAGCACGAGGCGAGGACGGTAGAGAGTGCCGCCGTTGGCGACAGCGGCAAGCATGTTGGCAACCTGCAGCGGCGTCACCAGCAGATTGCCCTGGCCTATGGCCAGGTTCACGGAGTCGCCCGGGAACCAGGATTCGCCCAGTGTGGCTTCCTTCCACTCCGGTGTGGGCACAAGGCCGGCCGCTTCCGACAAGCCATCAATGCCTGTCTTAGCCCCGAAGCCGAAGGCCTCTGCCATCCTGGCCAGGGCTTCACGGTCGGCACCGTCGAGAGCCTTGCCCAGTTCGTAAAACACGACGTCACAGGACTCGGTCAGTCCCTGCGCCAGCGTGAGCGTTCCATGCCCGGTCAGGAGCCAGCACGTCTTGGTGTAGCCACTGCCCAGGCCAGTCCACGTCCCTGTGCAGGTGAAGGTGCTCTCTGGCGTATATAGTCCTGCCTCCAGGGCGGCCGACTCGGTCACGATCTTGAAAACGGACCCGAGGGGAAGCTCGCTTTGAATCGCCCGGTTAACCATGGGCCGGCCAGGGTTGTCCATGAGATCCTGCCACTGCTTTGATGACATCCCGGCGACGATCATGTTGGGGTCGAAACTTGGGCTGGAGGCCATTGCCAGCACCTGGCCGTTGCGCGGGTCGAGAGCGACAATCGCACCCTTCTTGTCCTTCAGCAGGTCCATGGAGGTGCGCTGCAAGGGGAGGTCAATGGCGGTGTAGAGCGACTGGCTGGGTACGGCCTTCCGTTCTGCTGCCACGGTGACGACAGCTCCGGCGGCGCTCATCACGAGCAAGCGAGAGCCACGCTTTCCGGCCAGTTGGGCTTCGAAACTCTGCTCGAGCCCGGTCTGGCCGATGATGTC
>DAOTVV010000197.1:0-8225 GCA_034436255.1 Anaerolineae bacterium | reverse complement strand
CCCCTTACCCGCGCGCCAGGACCACGACCACGATCAAGACGGCCAGAGCCCAGCGGTAGTAGACGAACAGGGCGGCGGAATGCTTCTGCAGGTAGCCGAGCAAGGCCCTGATCGTCAGGTAACCCGAGACAGCGGCGGCCAGGAAGCCGGCCAGGAAGATGGCGAAGTCCGCTGCTGGCAAGTTGGTGCCCAGGAGGTCCAGCAAGCTCTTGGCGCCAGCGCCAGCCACGATCGGCGCCGACAAGAGGAAGGAATAGCGCGCCGCCGCCTCGCGCTTCAGGCCCAGGCCGAGACCGGCCGTTATCGTGGAGCCGGAGCGCGACACGCCGGGGAAGACCGCGAGCGCCTGTGCTAGGCCGACGACGATGGCGTCCTTCAGGCTCAGCGACGCCAGAGGCCGCTCATGGCCGCTGGCGCGGTCGGCCAGGTAGAGCAGCAATCCGAGCAGGGCGATGATGCCGGCCATGAGCAAGAGAGCGGCAGGCCGGATGGGCACGTTGGGCTGGTGGAACCAGTGTTCGATGGCGCTCTCGCCGAGCAGGCCGGCGATGCCACCGGGGATGCAGCCGATGATGATCAGCCAGGCGAGGCGCCGGTCCGGGTCGTTGCCGACGCGGCGCTCGATGATGCTGACCACGCCGGCCCGGATGAGGCGTACCCAGTCTCCAGCGAAGTAGGCGAGCACGGCGAGGAGCGTGCCCATATGCAGGGCTACGTCAAAGGGCAGGCTGGTTATGGCGGCGTTGTTCCAGCCGAACAGCCAAGGAACGAGGATCAGGTGGGCCGAACTCGAGACGGGGACGTACTCGGTGAGGCCCTGAACGATGCCGAGGATGATCGCCTGCAGGATGGTCATAGGCTGTTGGCTCCTTGTCCGGCCCGTCTATCGCTGACGCGAGGTCCAGCCCTGGCCCCTGCCGGAGCCTGTAGCATATCCCTGGCGGCGCGAGCCCGCCAACTGAGCCCACGGCGAGCGAACTGCCCGGCCACATAGGTGATTGCCTTGGCGTTTGTCATGTTCGGGTGCGGGACCATGCCATCGGTATGCCGCAGTAGCCGGCAAGGTGCCAGTGATCGCCTTCTAGGCTCGCGGACCGAGGCCAGCGAAACCCTCTCCCAGCACCTCGCTCGCCGGGGTGACGATCACGAAGGCCTCGGCGTCTATCTCGTGGATCAGCCGTTGCAGCTGTGAGAGCTCAGCCTGAGCGACGGCGCAGAGCAGGACCTGGCGCGGCTCGCCCGTGAAGCCACCCTGGCCCTGCAGCACCGTGACGCCACGCTCCATCCTTGTGAGCACTGCCCGGCGGATCTCGTCCGAGCGGCGCGAGATGATCCAGGCGCAGCGCGACTGCGCCAGGCCGCCCTCCTGCACCAGGTCTATCACCTGGCTGGAGACGAAAGCCACGATCAGGGCGTAGAGGGCCGGCTCCAGCCCGAAGTAGAGAGCAGCCAGGGCCAGGATCACGACGTTCATGGCCATCAGCGCCCTGCCCAGGCGCATCCCCCAGAAGCGGTGCGCCAGCCTGGCCAGGATATCCGTCCCGCCGGTTGTGCCGCCGGCGCGCAGGACGAGACCGATGCCCAGGCCATCGAGCAGGCCGCCGTAGAGGGTGTAGAGCAGCGGGTCGGATGTTGCGCGGGGCAGCCAGGGCGCCAACAGGTCAATGGCAGCGCTCATGACCACGACCGAGAAGATAGTGCGCAGGCCCGCCCGCAAGCCTCCAAGCCAGCGCAGGTTGGCGGCGAACAGGGGCAGGTTGAGCAGGAGCGCCACCAGACCCACGGGTGTGCCCAGCCAGTAATGGATGATGATGCTGATGCCGGTGACGCCGCCGGACACTACCTGGTTTGGGATGAGGAAAAGATCGGCCGCTACCGCGACACAGATGCTGCCCAGGGCGATCGTGCCATAGTCCAGCAGCAGGCGGGGCCAGGCCAGGGCGGGGGCGGCTGCTGGGGGCCGGCTCATCTGGCTTTCACCCATTTGTCCATGAAAGCGACGGAGCGCTGCATGGCCAGGTCGAAGCTGGCATAGATGTTGTGCTCGTTGTTCGGGTAAGTGTAGAGCTCGACGTACTTGCCGGCCTGGCGCATCTCGTCCGCCAGGGTGATTGACATCTGCATTGGCACCTCCTCGTCGGCCTCGCCGTGGTGCAGCTGCAGGGGCGTGTTAGTGGGCATCGGCGTGAGGGAGGCAGAGGCGGTCACGCTGGCGGCAGGCAGCGGCGGCTGAAGCTTGACCGTGGGCGCCGGCGTGGCGGCATGTGCCGTGGCGAGAGGAGCGGCTGGCGCTGGGGTGACGACCGGGGCCATACCCGGCCGCGCCTGTGCCGCCTGCCGAGCGCTGCAACTACTGAGCAGGGCGGCAATTGACGTGAGGAGGGATAGCAGCAACGCACGCCCAATGCCTCTCATGCGCGCAATCTCCCCCAGCCGTGATTGGTGGAACTGTGGGCAACGGCGCTCCTTACCCTGGGCCATGATAGCCGGTACGGGCGCAGCTTTCCAGCGCCCGGCCGCGGAGTCGGCTTGTCAGGCCCTTGGGCCGCCGCTATGATGATTGAGCATTGCAGCGGGAGGTGGCAGATAATGCGCTCGCGGACCGGCGTTGCCATCGGTGTGTTCCTCATTCTGGCAGGTGTCCTTGTGTTCCTGCAGAACCTGGGCGTTCTGGCGGCTGGCGCGGAGGCCATGGTCGGAGCGCTGTTCGGGCTGCTCTTCGCCGCCGGCGGCATCATCTTCCTCCTGGTATTCCTGGGCAACCGCGAGAGTTGGTGGGCACTCATCCCTGGCTTCACCCTTCTCGGCCTGGGGCTGCTCGTCCTCGTCGGCGCCTTCGCGCCAGGGCTGGCTGGTGGCTGGTTGGGAGGGGTGTTCCTCGGCATGATCGGGCTGTCGTTCCTGATCGTCTTCCTCGTCAAGCCTGAGAACTGGTGGGCGATCATCCCGGGCGGGACGCTCCTCACCCTGGCCGTGATCGCTACGCTTGCGCAGACGCTTGGCGGGCTTAACAGTGGCGGCGTCTTCTTCCTGGGAATGGCGCTCACCTTCGGCCTGGTCTACCTGGCCATCCCGGCTCACGAGGGCCGCTCCTGGGCGCTCATCCCCGCCGGCATAATGGCGATAATGGGCCTGGGCCTGTTGGCAGCGGCAGTGGAGCTAGTGCGTTTCGTCTGGCCCCTGGCGCTCTTGGCTGCTGGCTGCTACCTGCTGCTGCGGGCCCTGAGGCGCGCCTAGTATGGCGCTCGGCCATGAGGGTTGCCGATGAACAGCCGTCTTTACCGCAACCGCTATGGTGCCATGATCGGTGGCGTGTGCAGTGGCCTCGCCGATTACCTCGGTCTGCCGGCGTGGCTGGTGCGGCTCTATTTCGTGCTGCTGGCGCTCGGCCCAGGCGTGGGCACCGTCCTCTACTTCATCCTTTGGGCGGCGCTGCCGCGGCGGGGCGAGTATGAGGGCGATTACGCCCGCACTGGCGTCGTCGAGATGAGCCGCAAGGCGAGCGGCATGGCGCTGGAGGCGGCCGGCAACCTGAGCAGCTTGGGGCGCCAGGCGGGCCTCTGGGCCGGTCTGGGGCTGATCATCGTTGGGGCGGTGTTTTTCTTCGGCAGCCTCGATATCCCCTGGCTGCGCTGGCTGAACCTCAATACGCTCTGGCCGCTGCTGCTGATCATCGGCGGCATATTCCTGCTGGTGCGCTGGGTTCTGCCCAGGCATTAATAGCGGAGGGGGATTCTGATGCACGAACGGCGTCGGGGCGGCATAGTCGGGCCGTTGATCCTTATCGTGGTAGGCGTCATCTTCCTACTGCAGCAGATGGGCCTGGTGGCGGCGGACATCTGGCTGCGGCTCGTCGGGCTCTGGCCGCTCATCCTGATCGCCATCGGCATTGACCTGGTGCTCGCCAGCCTGATTGGGCGCTCGCGGATCGGCGCCGTGCTCTCGCTCATTCTGATTGCCATCGTGTTCGGGGCGGGCCTGATCTGGGCCGTCAACGGTTCCGCCTTCGGCCTCGGCGAAGGCGGCCTGAGCCGCCAGAGCGTCAACCAGCCGGTGGCGGGGGCGAAGAGCGCCGTCGTCAGCATCGCCCTGGGCGACGGCGAACTGCGCCTGCACTCCGCCTCCGAGCCGGGTGAACTGCTTTCGGGCAGCATCGAGCTACGTGGTGGCCGCGGTCGCCTCACGCAGAGCTTCCAAGAAGATGGCGGCGTCGCCCACCTGACGCTTCAGGAGCAGGGCAGCACCTGGGTCATGTCCGGCTGGGAACCCCGGCGGCTCTGGGACCTGGGGCTCAGCCCGGACCTGGCGCTAGAGTTATCGGCCAAGGTCGGGGCGGGGAACCTGAGCCTCGATGCCTCTGGCCTCCAGGTGAGGGCAGTTGAGGTGGATTGCGGCGTCGGCCAGGTGCGCATTACCTTGCCCGGCCGTGGTGACTACAGTGCCCGTGTACACGCGGGTGTCGGCGATGTCTGGGTGTACGTACCTGAAGGGCTGGCAGCGCGCATCCACGCCCATGCTGGCCTGGGCAGCGCGAGCGTTGCCGGTGCCTACAGCAAGCGCTCGGACGGGGAGTGGCTCTCGACCGGCTACGATACTGCCGCGAACCGTGTGGAGCTTACGGTGGACAGCGGGATCGGCTCGGTGCGCGTCCTCCCTGGCAAAGGGGAGTAAGGAGCGGGCGGGACGGGACGTTTGGACCACGAAAGGGCGCGAAAGGACGCGAAAGCCGCGAAAGGGAGGCGGCCCGAGGGGTCTTGCCGGCACGATGCGCTCTGGACGGCGGTGTAGTATGGCCCCTTGTGGGCGTCGTCAGGCCCGAGAAGGACGACGGGGATGTGTCAGCTTCGCTGGCCCAGCCCCTACACTGCGTCGGCTGGTGGTGGATGGCGTGTCATGGGCACGCTGAAGCCCTTATGGTCCCGGTCGCAGTGGCTGGTGCGCTGGTTGGGGCCCGCGGGTGATGATCGGCTGGTACTAGGGAGTGCCTGGGCCGTTCCTCGAGCCTCGGCATGCGCTACAGGTGACACGAGCGGGCGGAATCATCGGCGCTGCCAATCTTGCCCGGAGAGCATGTTCAGGCCAGCGAGCCGCTGAGGATGGCCCACGGCCAGTGGCGCCCAGGCTTCGGGCGGTCGGTCCGCCAACTTGCGGTTGCGGGCGGAGGGTCTAGGATGGGGCCTGGAGGCGGCTGTGTCCCTCCGGGAGGCTCGCGATGCGTCGAGTCCTGCTTGTTCTGGTTGCCCTGCTCTTGCTGCCAGGGTGCGGCGCCGTGCTGCCGCCCACTCCCACCCCTACTCCGGTAGAGATCAGTTTCTCTTATTCGGATAGCTCGCTCACCGGCTACTACGAGAACGCCAAGAAGCAGTTCGAGGCCGCCAACCCACGCCTGACGGTGAAGCTCATCTCGAGCAGCCCCTACGGCTTCTTCGGCTCCAGCGGCACCAACCTTGACGTCGCTGAGATTGGCCAGCCTTTCCTCGCGACGCTCGCCAAAGCCGGATTCCTGCGCGCCCTCGACCCCATCCTGCAGGGGCCGGATGGTCTGGACCTGGCGGAATTCTCCCCTGGCACGGTTGACGCCTGCCGCTGGCATGGCCAGCTCTACGCCCTCCCTTTGGGGGTTGACCCCCAACTCCTCTACTACAACCGCGACCTGTTCGACGCCGCCGGGGTTCCCTACCCCAGCAACGACTGGACCTGGGACGATTTCCTCCAGGCGGCGCAGCGCATCGCCATGCCGGACGCCCAGCCGCCGGTGTACGGTTTCGTCTCCGAAGGCAGCTTCCGCAGCCTGGACTTCCTGCCTTTCATATACCAGGGTGGCGGCTCGGTCGTGGATAGCGCCATTGACCCGAAGGCAGCGACGCTTTCGAGCGATGCCAGCGTCGCTGCGTTGCAGTGGTATGTTGACCTGGCCCTCAGTTCCAAGGTGATGCCGACACCGCAGGACCTGCGCGGCGGAGGCGGCTTGCAGACCATGGTGGTCAGTCGGCGGGCTGCCATGTGGTTCGGCGCCCTGTCGGACAGGAACGGCATGGCCTGGGGCGTGCCCTGGAACTTCAACTGGGGCGTGGTCCGCCAGCCGGCGGGCAAGCAGCGAGTGACGCTTTTCTCTCTGCGCAGCGTGGCCATCAACCAGAAGAGCGAGCACCTGCAGCCGGCCTGGCTATGGGCCAAGTACCTGGCCGAGCATCCAGGCGGCGATTACGACTTGCCCGCGCTCAAGGTGGCCATGCAATCGCAGAACCTGCTGCCGGCTGACCCACCTGCCGTGCGCGAGGCGGCCACCCTGGCCATGGAGAATGCTCAGGCCTTCCCATCTGTGTCCTGGCTGCGGGATTTCGTCCGCGAGATGGATTGGGCCATGAACTCGATCTTCAGCGGCGATGCCACAGTGAAGGACGCCATGACCAAGGTGGATCAGGACCTGAACGCCACCATCGCCCAGGACAGCCAGTAGCCCGAGCCCGCTCGGGTGCGGAAGTGCTCCCTTCTACGACGCTGGCGCGTGCGTGCCTGCCGCCCAACGCCGCCGCAGGCCCAGGACGAGCGCAGCGACGATGGCGACGACCAGCACGGCTGCCGTCACGGCGACGAGCGACGTGGCAGCTTGCTTCACGGCGATGCCGATGTATGCCCAGACGATGACAAGCGTGTAGCCGACGTCCCCACGGGTGAAGATGACGGCGACGGTGATGGCGGCGGCCACGAGGAGCAGGATGGCGGCCCAAAGCGCCGGCTGCAGCCCCGCCCCGTTCCAGCCAAGGTAGTTGAGCACATCGGTGGCGTTGGCCAGAGTGGCCACCGTGATCCAGCCCAGGTAGACGCTGAAGGTGGCGCGGACACACCAGGCCTCAGCCCGGCTGACCTGACCGCGGCCGATCCCGAGGAGGAGGTAAATGGCGATCAGGCTGAGCAACAGCAACAGCATGACCACGATGGTGAGCAGGAATTGCTCATAGTGCCAGAGGAACAGCCAGGCCATGTTGAGCAGGCAGGATAGGGCGAAGAGGTAGCCGACGCGGCGCAGACGAGGGTTGGCCGCCTGCGAGGGCAAGGCCTGGAAGACGGCAAAGGCCAGGAGGCCGATGTAGATCACGCCCCAGATAGCGAAGACGTAGCCGGCGGGCACGAAGTAGACGTGGAAACTGTCGGAGATGGCGCCGGTGGAACGCCCGTTGAAAGGCAGGGCGTTAGCCAAGCCATTGACCACCAGCGTAGCGATCACGGCGACGACGTTGACGATCTGCCTGGTGCTATCCTTGCGCATTGTGTCCTCCTTGGCGCGAAGCAGAGGCTATCCAGGACGACCTGGAGGTGCAGTCTGGTGCGGGTAAGGGAACGGGAGAATGGTAGGGACACAGATGAACGCTGATGCACGCAGATTGGCGCGCATACAGAGAGGGTGCTTTCGGTTCTGATCGGTGTTCCTCTCTGGCCATCCGTGTTCATCGGTGTTCTCATTCTCACAGTGTGCATTAGTTGCCGCGGTTCATCAAGTGCATTCGCGGTGCGGGCTCGACGGCGCTGGCTCGCCAGACTAGAATGGCTGGCATGAGAGTGCTAGTGGTGCTGTGCACGGTATGGGCGGCAATGCTTTTCGGCGGCTATGCCCTCGGTCGGCCTGACGCTGGCGGGCGGCGCCTGCCGACCTGGGCGCGCATCGGCTCCTCGGCCGCACTCGTGCTCGCCGCCTGGGTGGGCTATGGCAGCCTGCGCGGCGGCCAGCTGGCGGGCCTGGCGCTACTCCTGGCAGGCGGGATGAGCCTCGGCCTGCTGGGGGATCTGTTCATGGCTGGTTTGCTCCCCGTGAGCCAGCCGGTTCTTGGCGGCATGGCCGCTTTCGCCCTGGGGCATGTGGCCTATTGTGTCGCCTTCCTTGGGCTGGGCCGTCTCCTGGCGCAGCCCCCGGCTTTGCGCCTGGCAGCCTGGGCGGTGTGGCTGGCGGTTGGGCTACTCGGCTGGTACGTGGTCGTCTTCAGGGGCGCCAGGCAGGGCGAACACAGTTCACTGCATTGGGCCGCCCTGCCCTACAGCCTGCTCTTGGCGAGCACGGCGGGCCTGGCCAACGGGCTGGCCCTGCTGCGCCCGGTTTTCTTGTTCGCCGGCCTGGGTGGAGCGCTGTTCCTCATCAGCGACATGCTGATCGCCTGGCAGCTTTTCCGCCAGGCGCGCTGGCGCTGGCTCGACGATGCCATCTGGCTGACGTACGGCCCGGCACAGAT
>DAOTVV010000196.1:0-6317 GCA_034436255.1 Anaerolineae bacterium | reverse complement strand
TGGCCAGGATCAAGGCGATGAACCCGGACGTGATCTTCCTCGCTGCCTATGAGACTGAGGGCTACGTTCTCCTGCCGCAGCTGCGGGAAGAACAGGTGTCCGCGCCATTCATGGCTGGCGACGCCTGCTTTCTCGCAGCTCTCATTGACGAGTCGGGCAAGGCGGCTGAAGGTGCTTACGTCAGCGGCTTCACCCCCAGCCCATCCAGCGTGGCCGACGCCAGGTGGACGCGCCAGTACCAGGCTGTCGAGCAGCGCAATCCCGATACGTACAGCATCGTAGGCTATATGGCCATGGATGTGCTGGCGCGGGGGGCCCAGGCCGCCCGTAGCTTCTCTGGCGCCAAGGTTAGTGAGGCCATTCGCAGGCTGGATTACCAGGGGCTCGGCGGGCGCATCGCCTATGATGAGAACGGCGACTTGCGCGAGCAGCGCATCTACATCTTCCAGGTGCAGCAGGGCCAGTTCGTCCAGGTGTCGCCCTAGCGCGCTCCACTTCCTGTCACCCATCAGCACCTGCTCCGTTCTTGATTGGCGTCACAGAGGTTGCGCCAGTTAGAATGGCTTGTTGCCGTGCGACGCGGCGGTCGGCGGCTTAGCCGATGGCCGGCCAAGTTGGTAATGCCAGCGCTGTGAATGGAGGTTCCCATGCCCGTCACTGTCATCGTTGGCGCCCAGTGGGGCGATGAGGGCAAAGGCAAGATAACCGATATGCTGGCCAGCGAGGCGGATGTGGTCGCCCGCTTTCAGGGGGGCGACAACGCCGGCCACACGGTCGTCTACGGCGGATGGACCCTGAAGCTGCACCAAGTGCCATCGGGCGTCCTGCACGACGGAGCTTTGTGCGTCCTGGGCGGGGGCATGGTGATCAACCCGCGCACCCTCCTGCGCGAGTTGGATGATTTGCAGGAGAAAGGGGCTCTGCGCGCTCGCCTGCTGATCTCCGGCCGGGCTCACCTCATCATGCCATATCATGTGCTTCTCGATGGTGCCAGCGAGAGCCGCCTGGGAGCGGCCATGATCGGTACCACCAGGCGTGGTATTGGCCCCGCCTACCAGGACAAGGCTGCGCGCACCGGCCTGCGCGCTTACGACATGACCCTGGCGCCTGCCGACTTCGCCGCCAAGGTGAGGCGGGCTGTGGAGGACAAGAACGTCTTCCTCGAGCGCGTCTATGGGCTGGAGCCGCTGGACCCCGACGCCATAGCTCAGGAGTTTGCTGGTTATGCTGAGCGCTTGCGTGGTTTCGTGGCCGACGACTCCCTGGCGATAAACCGGGCGATCGAGCGTGGCGAGCGGGTTCTGCTGGAGGGGGCCCAGGGTCCACTGCTGGATATAGACCACGGCACCTACCCCTACGTCACCAGTTCCTCCACGGTCACTGGCGGCGCCCTGGCCGTGCTGGGCATCGGCGCCCGCCAGGTGAGCCGCGTACTGGGCGTCGCCAAGGCCTACCAGACCCGCGTCGGCGAGGGGCCTTTCCCTACGGAGCAATTGGGCGAGGCGGGGAACCGCCTACGTGGCACGGGCCAGAACCTCTGGGATGAGTTCGGCACCACGACCGGCCGGCCCCGCCGCTGCGGATGGCTGGACCTGGTCGCCGTGAGTTATTCGGCGCGGGTGTGCGGCCTCACAGAACTGGTGCTCACCAAGTTCGACATCCTCTCTGGTTTCGAGACAATCAAAGTGTGCACCGCCTACTCCCTGGATGGTCAGCTTCTCGACAGTTTCGTGCCTCAGGCAGAGAGCCTGGCCAAGGTCACTCCTGTATACACCGAGATGCCAGGCTGGACGGAACCACTTGGAGAGGCGCGGCGCTTCGAGGATCTGCCTGTACGGGCTCAGGACTACGTCCGCCTGATCGAGCAGCGTACGGGTCTGCCGGTGAGCGTCATCAGCGTTGGGCCCGAACGCGAACAGACCATCATCCGCTGATGGCCCGGCCTGCGGCGGGAACGTGTGGCTGATCAAGGGCTGGTTGATGCTGTCGTAGTCGGCGCCGGGCCCGGTGGGGCCAGTGCCGCTTTTCACCTGGCTCGAGGCGGGGCGAGGGTGGTCCTTGTGGACAAGAACATCTTCCCCCGCGATAAGCCGTGCGGCGGCGCCCTTTCGGCTCTGGCAGTGGATTGCCTGACGGGAATGGGCCTGGACGGATGGGCCCAACGCTACCCGGCCTGGCAGGAACTGCGTTTCTTTGGCCCGCGCGGGCGCCAAGTCGGTCTCGACATGCGCGGCAGGAGGCGCGGCGGCTATTTCATCCCTCGCTTCGAACTGGATGCTGCCCTGTGCGAGGCGGCGACGGGCGCGGGCGTCCGCCTTCTGCAAGGGGTTCCCGTCACAGGGGCCAGCATCGAAGCGCGTTGGGTTAGCCTGCAGGCTGCCGGCGATGTACCGAGGGCGAAGATACTGATCCTGGCCGAGGGCGCGGTCACAGCGCTGGCCGATTCACTGCGGCTCACCAAGTATGGTCCCAACTACATGGCCGTGCGCGCCATCTACCAGTACGAAGGGCCAGCCGCAGCAGAACTGCATTTCCTGCCCGGCGTCCTGCCCTGCACAGCCTGGGCCTATCCCGCTGGCGCGGGGCGAGTGAGCGTGGGCCTGGCTGGGGAACTGCGCGACATAAATGCTGGCAGACTGAACCTCGAGGCAGCCCTCGCCGATTTCGTCGAGAGACATGCTCTGGGCGGAGCGCTCGCGGGCAAGGAAGCTGTTGTACCGCTTGCCGCCGCCCCCATTCGCAGCCGCCTGGGCTCGGTGCGCCCCTACGGCACGCGGGTGCTGCTGGCCGGGGAGGCGGCAGGGGTGGTGCACCCCATGACCCTGCAAGGCATTGGGGCGGCCATGGAGAGCGGGCGGATAGTCGCCCAGCATGCGCTTTATGCGCTGGAGAAAGGTCAGTTCGGGGCGCGGGACCTCTCTGCCTATGCCCTGGCCTTGCAGCGCCGGTTCGGCGTGGAGTACCGCGCTGCGCGCGTGCTCAACATCCTGCTCCATAGCGAGCGCGTCATCGAGCGGCTGATCGGGCGGGCGCAAAGGGATCCCGGCTTCGCCTCGCTGATGGCAAGCGTCTACGTGGGGACGCAGAGCGCTCTTGGCACGCTCACCCCGGCCAACTTGGGGCGGTACCTGATGTGGTGGCGTCAGCCGCGCCGGCGACGAAGGGGCTAGCCTGGGGCGCCCATCTCGTTGCCCTTGGGCACGGCAGTGTGTCGGTGGCGAGTCTATGTCCTTCGGGATAGCCGCGGCCAGTTCGCGGTGAATCCGCCGAGGCTCCTGCCTTGTGAGGCCCGCTCGTGGTGCGCTGGCACGCCAGATCGAGGCGGTGCGCGCGCCGTTTCTCGACCTCGGCCTACTGCGAGCGAATGCGCAGGTAGCGCCAGGCGGCGGTCACGTACTCGCGCGGGCTGAGGTGATACGGGAAGATCCGCCTTTTCATGGCGAAGCCTTTCCAGCCCTTGTAGATGGCCCAGAACAGCGGGTTCGGCGGCAAGGCGATAGCGCGCTTCACCAGCGGTAGCAGCCAGGGGAATTCCACCGTTACTGCGAACAGCTTCTGCAGGTTCTCCACTCTGCGGCTCTCGCCCGGCCTCTCGAAGCGGATGAGGGTGTTCTGGCTGACCGACCCGCTCAAGTCGTCGAACGTTCCAGACATGTAGCCCTCCCGCAGCGCCATCTCGCCCAGCGCCGTCTTTGGGTAGGGCTGATACAGAAAGACGTTGGCGTAGGCGGGGCGGCAGAGCACATTGAGGGCCAGTGTCTCCAGGTCCTCCGCCAGGCTACCCGTAGGCAGGCCGAGCATGTTGTTGGTGGAGAAAGCGATACCGTTGCGCCGCAGGACCGCGGCAGCGTCTAGAATCTCGGCGCGGGACATGGAGCGGTTCAGGATCTGGTTGCGCAGACGATCGTCACCGGCCTCGATGCCAAAGCTGACGCTCACGCAGCCGCTCCGCCGCAGGAGGGCTGTCACTTCCTCATTCACCAGGTTGGCTCGCACCTGGCACCAGAAGGGCAGGCCGACTTCGAGGCGATAGCGTTCCCCGAACTCTCGCAGCCAGCTGGGGTTAAGGATGAATGTGTCATCCATGAAGGTAATGAACGAGAGGCGATAGCGGCTTGCCACATCCTTGATCTCGGCGAGCACATTGCCCACGCTGCGCCGCCTCATGTGTACGCTATGCCCGGCGGCGCGGTAGAGCCGGGAATAGGCCTCGTTGAAGCAGAAGCTGCAGTTGTATGGGCAGCCGCGGCCGGTGATGAAAGGCCGGATGTGGCTGTCGCGGCTGGCGGGATGGGCATCGTATAGCAGTTGGCGGTCGGCGAAAGGCAGCGCGTCCAGTTCCGCTGAGGTGAGGAGCGGGCGAAGAGGATTGCGTACCACCCTGCCGTCAACTTTGAAAAGCCAGTTGCGTATGCCTGTGTACGGTTGGCGTGCCTCCAGCGCGTTCAGCAACTCGAGCGTGGCGTACTCTCCCTCGCCCACGCATACTCCGTCCACACCTTCCTGCTCAATCATCTCCGGGAAAAAGGTCGGGTGCGGACCGCCGAAGATGGACATGACCGGGATTTGTGCCTTGATGCGGCGGTTGACGTCCAGGTAGTACAATTGCGTCCCGGTGTAGACGCTGTATCCGACGACATCCGGCCGCAGGCGGAGAGCGGCCTGGACGGGATCCTGTTCGCTGGCCACAACCAGGCTGACACGGTGGCCGTGCTTCTTCAGCAGTGCAGAGATGAGCAGGATGCCGTGCGGTTCGTCGTCTATCTCTTTGGCGATGAAGAGTATGTGCACGTCAGGATTTGATCCTCATGAAACGCCATGCCGTGCGCGCCAGATCGCCTGGAGAGAGGCGCACGGGATGCACGCGTTGTTTGATGGCGTAACCCTTCCAGAGTTTGTTGGCGAGCCAGAAGAGCCCGTTGCTGGGCGCCGCGAGCAGGCGCACGACCAGTCCGCGCAGCCTGGGCCACTCCACGGCAAGGGCGAAAAGGCGCTGCAGGTTGGTCAGGGCGCGTTTGTGCTCTGGGCTGAAGCGCAGGATGGAACGGTCCCAGGCGACGGAGCCGATGTCTTCGAGTGTGCCTTCCACGAGGCCATGCTCTTCTGCATACTGGCCGAGGCGCGTGCGCGGGTAAGGCTGGAAGATGAAAACGTGCGCGTAGTCCGGCCGGCAAGCGATGTTCAGGTCCAGTGTGGCCAGATCGTCAGCGATGGTGGTCGAAGGAAGGCCGATCATATTGGTCGTGGTGAAGCGCAGGCCGGCAGACCTGATGAGCCGCGCTGCCTCGAGGATCTGCTCGCGGCTTATGTTCCGCCGCAGGAGTTGATTCCGCACCTGATCGTTACCGGATTCGATGCCCATGCTCACTGAGTGGCAGCCGGCCCGTTTCAGCAAGCCGACCACCTCGGCTGTCACCAGGTTGGGGCGGACATTGCAGAAGAAGGGCAGGCCCACCCGGCGGCGATACTGCTGCGCGAACTCCGCCAGCCAGGCGCCATCCAGGATGAAGGTGTCGTCAACGAAGACGACGAACTCGAGCGGATAGCGCTCCCTTACCCAGAGCACGTCGCCGATCACGCGCTCGGGGCTGCGCAGGCGTACATGTGGCCCCTTGCCGCGATAGATCGCCGTCAGGGCATGGTTGAAGCAATAGGTGCAACCATAGGGGCAGCCCCGGCCGGCCATGAAGTGTTTGATCTTGGCGTCGCGCGCCGCCGGGTCCGCTTCGTAGACGAGAGCATAATCGGGAGAGGGCAGCGAATCCAGGTCGGCCACATACGGTCGCACCGAACTCCGGACGATCTGGCCGTCGAACTTCAGGTGCCAGTTGGCGATGCCGCTTGAGGGCAGGCCGCCGCTGGCCAGAGCATCGGCCAGGTCCACTATGGCACCTTCGCCCTCACCGACGCAGACGCCGTCAACGCCATCCTCGGCGATCATTTCCGGGAAGAAAGTAGGGTGGGGGCCGCCGAAGGCCGAGAAGGCGGGCACGGCCTGCTTTATGCGCCGGTTGAGGTTGAGGTAGTAGCGCTGCGAGCCAGTGATGACGCTGTAGGCGACGATGCCGGGTTTGTACCTGGCAGCGAAAGCGACGGCGTCCTCGCGGGTGGCAATGACCAGCCTGACCTCGTGGCCTGCCGCTTTGAGCACGCTGGATAGCTGCATTATCCCTTGCGGCTCATAGTCCACCTGGTCAATTGCGAACAGTATGCGCACCAATCCCCCGTACGGAGCGAACACAAAAGTCTAGCATGCGACCATGGGTGCGGCAAAAGGCCAGTTCCTCCAGCGAACCCACCGACCTGGACGCGGTTAT
>DAOTVV010000195.1:0-6157 GCA_034436255.1 Anaerolineae bacterium | reverse complement strand
CGAATTTCTCCCCATCGTCGGCGAAGACGATGAGCCGCTGGCCAGCCATCCGTCTCTCCTGCAGGAAGGCGATAACCTCCTCCACGCTGCGCCAGGGAATGACATAACGCAGGGACGTGGACGCTGGGTAGATCCGCAGGGTGGAGCCGGCGTCGTCCGTGACGTACGAGCCGTCAAGATGGTCGGTGTCGAAGCCAGCTTTCGCGAAGTGCTCTTCATCAAGGACGGTATAGGCTATGCCGGCGTCCGCGAGAAAGGGGGGAAGATGGGGCTCCCAGACGCGCTCAGCCAGCCATGCGCCCACGGGGCGGCTCCCCAGGCGGCCCTGCACCCATTCGGAAAGAGCTGCCAGTTGGCCGCGCTTATCCTGGTCCGGGATCACTGGTAGGATCGGCTCGTACAGGCCGCCACCCATCACCTCGGCTCTGCCGGAGTTGATGAGCAGGCGCAAGCGATCGAGAAAGGCTGGCTCTTCTGCGTCCAGCCACTCAAGCAGGGGTCCGGAGTAGTGCATGCCAAAGCGGATGCCTGGGTGTTTCTCCAGAAGTGCGAGCAGGGGCTGGTATGCCTGCTCGAAACAGGACCGGAACACCTCGGGCAAGTTGCCGACGGGCTGGTGATTGTGGAACACGAAGGCGAGTTCGAGTTTCGCTGTCCGCATACGATCTGCCTTACGCATTATGAAGGAGACAGAGCGTGGAGCTCGGGTCTAGGCTGGGTTCCTGGCGGCCCCAAGAACCCTCGCCGACGGCCGACACATGAACCGCAGATGCCGAAAACTGCGTTTCTTCCCTCAGGCAAGGCGATGCCACACGAGCCGAGTGCTGGTCGCCGGAGGAACTAGAGAGGCTGGACGCCAATGCATTTGCCGCTGGCGAGAGACGTGATCCCGGCGAAATCGGCCTCCGTCAGGTCAGGGCCGATCACGCAGTTGCTGCCGATGCGCAGACCAGCGGGCAGAGCAGTGTTCTTGCCCACCAAAGTGAGGCCACTGTTAATCGAGTCCGGGAACATCTCGTTCACAGTCTGGTCGCTCTCGTTGCCGACCACGCAGCCCGGCGCCACCGTGACGAGTTTGTCGAGGATGGAACGCACCACGGCTGCGCCGGACTGGATGACACAATCGGTCATGACGATGGAATCGCGCACCAGTGCCCCTGGCCCGACATAGACCCCGGGCGAGAGCACGGAACTCTCCACTGTGCCCTCGATGATGCAACCATGGCAGATCAGGCTGCGCCTGACGACGGCGCCGGCCTGGATCTTGGCGGGTGGGCGTTCCTCGCTGCGGGTATGGATCACCCAGCCGCGATCGTACACGTCCAGGGGCGGTGCGTGGACGAGGAGTTGCATGTTGGCCTCCCAGTAGGCCTGCACTGTGCCCACGTCCATCCAGTAGCCTTCGTACAGGTAGGCGTAGACATTGCAGCCAGCCGCTACCATCCGCGGCAGGACGTCGTGCCCGAAGTCGTGTGTGCTATCAGGGTCGCGTGCGTCCTCGGCCAGGAGTTGCTGCAGGACCTCGCGGCGGAACACATATACGCCCATCGAGGCGAGCGTTCCTTTGGGCTGCTCGGGCTTCTCCTCGAAGTTGATCACCCGCCCGCTGCCAGTGGTGGTGAGAATGCCGAAACGAGGAGCATCGCTCAACCGCACCCGTATCGCTGACACGGTGACATCGGCCTGGCGCTCGTTATGGTACGCGAGCATCCAGGAGTAGTTCATCTTGTAGACGTGATCGCCGGCCAGAATGATCACATTGTCCGGCCTGTAGTGATCAATGAAATCCATGTTCTGGTACACGGCATCGGCTGTGCCGCGATACCAGTCGCTTTCGCCGCGCCCCAGATACGGCTGCAAGAGATGCACACCGCCATAGTTGCGGTCCAGGTCCCAGGGCTGGCCGCGCTGGATGTGGTCGTTCAGCGAGCGCGGGCGATACTGCGTCAAGACGCCAACAGTGTATATGCCTGAGTTGACGCAATTGGATAGGGCGAAATCTATGATGCGGTACTTGCCGGCAAATGGCACAGCCGGCTTTGCCCGTTTGACGGACAGGATGTTGAGCCTTGTGCCCTGGCCTCCGGCCAGGATCAGCGCCAGGCAATCCATATGCGCATCCCGAATCCGATCGCTCGATGTGGGCTAGCTGCCAGCGTGCAGAGCTCTCGCCAGCGCTGGCAGCATGTAATCGGAGACCACGACATCCCACGTCATGCGCCGTGCCAATTCGTAGCCGCGGCGCATCTGCTGGCCGCGCTCGGCATCATCGGCTGGCAGGTGGCTGATCACGGCCTCGGCCGCTTCGCGGGCACGAAAGCGCTCCACCAAGTCCCGTGTGTCCTGGCCGATCTGGACGGCTTCGCTCCAAGTCTGGACTTTGAGGTTCGGTGGCAGCGAGATGTAGTCGGCCACGATCACGCCACTGCCGGCATCGGCGCCCGATCGTTGAGCGAAGCCCACACACCCGCAGGCGCTGGAAACCACGCAGAGGGCGCCATAGGGCAGAGGCTCGAACTGGGCGATGCCGAACGGCTCGTAGATGCTTTGTCCGAACTCAAGGTCTGAACCAACTCGAATGTCGGCGAAGGTCATGTCCTCCGGCATGCGCTGACCGCAGGCCTGGCGGCTCCAGCCGAACTGGTTCACGAAAACGATCCGTATGGCCTTGGCCTGCTTGTTGAAAGCAGTCACGGCCTCGTAGAAGGGCACCTCTTGACCAACGAGGTCGGGTGGGCCCTCTCGGTGCTCAAGGGGCCACCCGTACTCTGTTTCCATCCGAGCGATGTCCTCGGCTCGCCGGCCGGAACCGAGGGCACTGGCAAGCACGAAAAGCACGGTGGTGGCGCCCCGCCTGGCAAGCTGATCGTCCAGGTGCTCCAGCAAGCGCAGGTCGCGCCAAAGGCCCTTGCTGGTGACCAGGCGGGCGACATGGGTGAAGATGTAATCGGGGGTCCAGCCAAGGAGATTCCGGGCGTATGCCTGCATACGTCTCCGGGATCGCAGCTTTTCATCGAACGAGCGCGCTGGCGCAGGGATGCCGTTATATACGAGGTCAACGGCCTTGTTGGCGAACCTCGGGCCGAGAAAGCGCAACTCCTCCACGACGAGATCTCCCACAGCGAAGACGGCCTGGAAATCTGCAGCCAGATCGAGGAGTGCCGCCTTGAAGAAGCCGCTCTGATCGCCAAACACACGGCCAAGGGATAGACCGTCGCGCTGAGCCAGCCTCATCGCGTTGTAGAACATGGTGTCGTGGCCGGGGTGACTCTCGACAATGGGGCGGACGGGCGGCGTCTCATGGGCGTAGTACACGCGGCAGAACGCGCCCGGCCGGCGCATCTCCGCGACGAGACAGAGGGGCACGCCCATAAACTCGTGCGACATCATGACCAGGCGCTGGCGCTGCAAGTCCGGCCCGAGCACGGCCTCGAGAGCCAGGTACTGGGGCTCGGCGGCGCGGATGTAGTAATCGTACTCCCAGTTGCTCTCATAGCGGTCCGATTGCAGGCCATACCGCTGCCAGAGGCCGTACTTGAGGTTGTTCACACGCTCCGTGCCCGCCTGGTTGGGGTCCACCAGGATCACCTCGTGCTGAGCCTGGCCGAAGCGGCGGGTGCCGTAGAGGATGCGGACACCGTACTCTGCCTCGATGGCCCTCAGCCTTTGGCTCAGTGCGTCCCCGGGCGACACCCCATCGGCGGACGAGTAGTGCAGAGAGAGACCATTACTGGGGGCGTGGAGGCGCTCCATGCCGACTGCATCGCGGCTATCGAAAGGCCCCACCAGGACACTTCGCCCGACGTTCTTGAGGTAGGGCGTCGCCGACAACAAGCCGTCGAGGACCGCTCCGATGCCGCCGATCTTGTAGGCAGCTTCGTGCGTGGCGTGAACGATCACCTCAATGCCTTCGCTTGTCAGCATGGTCTACCTCCGGTTCCCTCGCGGCGAGTACAGCCCTGGCGCTCGGCAAACCAGGCCGGCCGCAGGAACGGATAGAGATCGTCCAGTCGTTCCAACCGTTCCAAGTAGGCCCATTCATCGGCCGTGCAGCCACCGGCTTGTAATAGACGGCTGAGTAGAGAGAAGCGCTCCTGGTGGTCACGAAAACGCTGCCAGGCGTACTCCCTGGCCTGGCCGGTCGTAACCAGGAAGGGCCAGTCGCTGGATTGCATGAGCAACAACTCGCGCCCCGCCTGCGCTAGGAAGCGGCCCTTGTCGGGGCTCGCTGTGGCCACCAGGCGCTCCATGGTCGCCTCTGCGGCGTGGATGCCCTCCCACATAGGGCGGGTATCGTCGTTGAGCCAGGTGCGCTCGTCGCCACCAGCGCCCCACGAGCAAGCGGGCAGGTCAATGCGTTGCTGCGGCGGATTGGCCTCCAGGTAGCCCGCAACCGGCTGCAGGCGCACGCGACCCTCGCGTGCCAACAGCTTGAGGACGTGGCCCAGCCATTCGATGCCCTCGAACCACCAGTGGCCGAAGAGCTCGGTATCGAATACAGCGGTGGCAAGGCCTGGAGAGCCGTAGCGCTCGCGATGTGCTTGCAGTTCCTCGACGACGAGCGCGGCAAAGTGCTTTGCGTGGCCAAGCACACATTCGCTCGCAAAGTCGGGGTCATAGTAGGCCTTGTCGCCCAGCCCCACGCCACTGCCGGTCACCGACCAATAACGCAAGCCGGAGCCGGCATCGCGCTTGTGGAACTCGCGGTAGCGGCCGTCCCCGGGGTAGCCGCTGCCGGCGGACCAGACCTGCATGCTAAGGCGACGGTTGCGGGCGACAACGCAGACGTCGCTGGTACCTACGAGATACGGCAGAGAAGTGGTGCGGAACTCCACTGGTGCGCGGCCGCTGGGGGATGCCTGCGCCAGCCGCTCGGTACCGCGATACCAGGGCGCGAGGTGACCCGTCCCGGTGGGAGCGGCCCCGCCTTCGATGGCGTTGGATTCAACGAAGAAGAACCGAATGCCGTGGTCGCCCAGGAATTCCTCCAGACCAGGGCGGAAGGCATCTCCAGCGCCAGAGGCAGGCCGGTAGGCGCATTCAGGCAGCCAGAACCCTTGCGGCGCTGAGGCAAGCCGGGCGCGATAGGCCTCGATGCCGGTGTGAACCTGGGCGTAGACGGATGAATCCCTTGAAAGCAAAGGCAGGTAAGCATGAGTGGCGGCACTGGCGATAACCTCGATGCGCCCCTGCTCCTGGAGGCGCCTGATCGCCCCGACGATGTCGCCGGCAAAGCGATCGAGGTAAGCCCTCAGCCGTGCCTCATACCAGCGGCAGTAATAGTGGGCTAGCGAGGCCTGCTGCCAGTCTCCCGAGCGTTCGAACCGGGCTTGGTCCTCCTGCGAGCGGCGTATCAGGTCGCGTAGGTACGACTCGATATCAGCCATCACCTCAGGCGCAGCCAACTGCTCGGCGAGCACCGGCGTTAGAGAGATCGTGATGGCGAACGGTACGTCGTCTCCCAGGCTAGAAAGCATCTCGAGGAGGGGGATGTATGTGTCGGTGGCCGCTTCGTCGAGCCACTCCTCGCCGTGCGGCCAGCGACCGGCATGGCGCGAATAGGGCAGGTGGGTGTGCAGAACGAAGGCGAAGCTGCCTAAGGGTTCCATGTCAACTCACGCCGCTCAAGCTTCGACCGTGACAATCACATCATAGATTGGCGGTGCCCGTCCGTCAAGGGGTAATGCCGGCTTGCCTGGCCTGCTCGTGAGGGAAAGCTGGGCATGCGATGCCGGCGGCTACCGCAGTGATCTGACTAAGCTCTGCCGGCAAGATGCGGTAACACGAGTGGACGCAGATGGACGCAGCCGGATGCAGGTCCACGCCGTAGGAGGAGACAATATCGGCAGCTGGCGCGTGTTCGTCGGTGCCTGCCGGCGTTCACCTGGCGCCACCTCTGCTCATTTGCGTTCTCTTGCCTGAACCGAAAACGCTTTCGTCGACCTGTCACCTCGAGGGAGTTTGCCCAACCCGGCGCGTTTTTACGCTCTCTCGGGTACTGCAGGAGCGGGATCTTCCATGCCTGAGGGGGCGCTTGCAGGGCCAGATGTGGGTGACCGCTGACCGGCTTTGCGCGGGTCTTGCCGCGGCCCCTTGGTAATGCTATCTTGTAGCTTTAGCCTTAGGGGATCGGGCCAACGGGCCTGGCCCGAAGAGG
>DAOTVV010000194.1:0-5943 GCA_034436255.1 Anaerolineae bacterium | reverse complement strand
CAGCCCCCTGGTCAACTACGCGAGCGCCAACCCGTCAACCTTCTGGCAACGCACGAAGACGGCTTCGGTGCTGCGCGGGCGCTCGCTCCGCGCCGCTGCGCCGGACATTCGCTCCAACGCCGTCAAGCACCTGGGCATGTTCAACTTCAAGGGGGATAGCAACGGCCGCCACAACCTGCCCGGCCGGCCCATGTTGCACCCCCTCGTCGCTGCCCTGTTCGCGCTGGGGCTGGTGGCCTGCCTGTCTTTCTGGCGCACACCCGAGGCTCTGCTCCTGCTGGCCTGGCTGGGCCTGGGCCTGGCAGCGGGGGTGTTCAGCATTGCCTTCGAAGCGCCGCAAGCCCTGCGCAGCATCGGCGCCATCCCCGCCGCCTGCCTGATCGCCAGCCTGCCCGTGGTGGAGCTGTGGCGGCGCTGGCGCGACGCTTTCGGGGCCAAGCGCTGGCGCGCCCTCCTTCCCCTGCTCCTCGCCGCCTGCCTCTGGCTGCTGCTCGGCAGCTACCAGGCCTTCTTCGTCCGCCAGGCAGGGGATTTCGCCGTCTGGAATGCCTTCTCCACCGCCGAGACGCACCTGGCCCGCGAGGTGAACCGCCTGGGGCCGGATTACGACTACTACATTGACCCGGAACTCAGCCGCAGCGCCACCGTACGTTTTCTCGCTCCCTGGTTCCAGGAGCCGACCCCCTATGCGCCGTCGGAGGTCCTGCCCATCGCCGCCCCGGGCCCAAGTGGCTCCGTGGTGTTCGTCGGCGAGGAGAACCGCTCGCTCATCGAGCTGTTCGCGCGCTGGTACCCGCACGTCACTACCATCGCCCATGCCAACCCGGCGGACGGCCACGCATCAATGTTCGAGTACGTCCTTCGCCCGGCCGACGTAGCCGCCGTGCAGGGCCTGGACTTGCGCCAGAGCTACCCCGGGGCGGACCTGGGCGTCCAGGCCGTCCCGCGCCTGGAGTGGCAGGCCGCACCGGGCGAGGCGGCGCCCTACCAGCTAACCTGGCAGGGCGCCTTGCTGGTGCCGCGCGCCGGCGTCTACCGCCTGGTGTTGCGCGCCGCCGGCAAGGGGAGCCTGATGCTGGACGGCAGCCCGCTGCTGGCGCTGCCAGGGAAGGGCCAGGAGATGGAGGCGACCGCCGGCGTCGCCCTGGCGCGGGGCCTGCACGCGCTGCTCGTGCAGGTACAGCCAGCGTCCGGCGGCAGCGTCGCCCTCCTTTGGCAGCCACCGGGAGCGCTGGAGCTAGCCCCCGTGCCTTCTCAGTGTCTCTATCGCTCGCCTGTGCAGGCCGGCGGTTTGCGTGGCGACTACCTGCCCGGCGAAAGCGATGCCTGGCCTTCTCCGGTGGAGGACGGCCTCCCCAGCCCGGCGTTCAGCCGCATTGACCCCTTTGTGGACTTCTATTTCCACATCACACCGCTGGAGCGCCCCTACCGTGTCCGTTGGCGCGGTTGGCTCGTGCCGCCGCAGGCCGGCCAGTACACCCTGACCCTGCAGGCACGCGACCGCGCCGAGCTGTGGCTGGCAGGGGAACTTGTGCTGAGCACTCAGCGGCCAGAGGAGCCCGTCTCGCTGACGCGGGCGCTGGCCGGCCCGGTGCCCATCGAGGTGCGTTTCTGGGACGAGACCGGCTACACCGGCGTGCGCCTCAGCTGGAAGCGGCCGGATGGCGTGGAAGAAGTGATCCCCTCAACCGCTCTGGCACCGCCGGCGCCCACCCCATTGCCATAGCGAGGGGCCGGCCCCACGCCCTACGGCAGGTAGCCGAGCGGGTTCACGGGCTGGCCGTTAACGTCAACCTCGAAGTGCAGGTGCGGCCCGGTGGAGAAGCCGGTGCTTCCACTCTTGCCGATGACCTGGCCCTTGGCCACTGCCTGGCCAGCCTCGACGTCAATCTCGCTCAGATGGCCATAGAGCGTCTGCAGCCCGCCGCCGTGGTCAATGACGATATGGTAGCCGTAGCTGTACTGCCACCAGGCCACGAGCACGACCGTACCGGAATCAGCCGCATGCACCGGCGTCCCGACGTCGCAGCCGATGTCAATGCCGCGGTGGAAGGCTTCCAGGTAGGTGGGGCCGAAGTATTGCGTGATCGGGCCCGGGGCGGGCCAGAGAAACTGCCCTGATCCGTGCTGCGGCCCGGGCGGCGCCGACATATCCGCAGGGCTGGCCAAGGCCGGCTCTGGCGTCGGCTCCGGCGCTTTCGGCTCCGGCAGGACGGCACCAGGGATGATCAGCTTCATGCCCGGCGTGAGTTGGCCTGAAGCGGGGATGTCATTGCCCTTGTAGGCCGTGATCGCCCTGGGGGTGACGTGATACTGCGCCGCGATGCTCTCCAGCGTCTCGCCGGCGGCGACGGTGTGGTAGGCAGCGTCCAGAGGCAGGATCACTAACTCCTGCCCGGCGGTGAGCCTATCGGGCTGCTTGGCCAGCGCGTCGTTAGCCCAGACGATCGTCTTGACGTCCAGGTGGAATTGCTCGCTCAGGCTGAGCAGGGTGTCCCCATCTTTCACTTTGTAGGTGACCGGCTGCAGTTGGGGGTATTCGGCGCCGGCGGTCTGGACGAACTGGCCGGGCTGAAGCATGTCCGGCTTGGCCAGAGCCGGCAGCGGCCTGACACCGCGCGAGGAGGGCTGCTCCTGATCCAGGTAGACGCGGTTGTTGTCGAACAGCTTAGGGCGCGGCAGGGTGAGGCTGGAAATGCCCATCGGCAACCTGGGGCTGAAGAGGACGACAACAGCGATAGTGGCCATGGCCAGGTGCAGGCTGTGCCGACGTGAGAAGCGCAGTAGCCCACCTGCCGTGGGCGGCTCGCTTGCTAGCCGTATTAGCCTGTGAACAAACGAGCAGGAGAATCGCCAAGCCCAGGGCCGCCATTGGCCGGACATGGGTTTGGACGGCTCGACGGTCGGAGCGACCGTGCGTCCCTCCAAGTGTCCCCACCTTCCCCCCAGGCCGGGCGTGCTTGGCCTGGGACGGCCTATGTGCAGAAAGCGCGGCTTGCCAGAGCTCTGCCTTCTGCCGGTTTACCTTCCTACCACGGCCGCGAGTCTACACCCAGTTTCCGTATCCGGCAAACGCACCAGCGCCGGGAGGGAGGGGGAACACAGATGAACGCAGATACACGCAGATAAATACAAAAAGAGTTTATCCGCCTCTGAGCGGCGTTCATCGGCGCCTATCCGCGTTCATCCGCGTTCACTTGCCTCCAACGAAGGAGAGCTTCAGGCCTTGGGCACGGGCACCCATCTGTCCATGGCGTCGAGTCCAGCCATGCCGGCCTCGATCAAGGCGGCGATCTCCAGCGTCTCCTCCTTCGGGGCGAGCGACTGGCCGGTCTTGAAGAAGGTAAGCATGCCCTCGATGAAGCGCGGGAAGAAATCGGGCATGTCGTTGATCACCAGCGTCTTGTCCGCGCCGTACTGGATCGAGATCTGGAATGGGTGCCAGCCGGCGAGCGTGATCGTGCCCCGGCGGCCGTCCGGGTAGTCCACGATCATGTGGCGCGCGTAGTCATTGCCGGCCTGCATCACACGGCTCGCGCCCGTGCCCAGGGCCATCACCAGCATCTCGATCTGGTGGATGGCGTAGACGTGGAAAGGGCCGCCGTTGCGAGTGGAGACGAAGTGCACTTCCTGGCCGGCCAACTCGCCCGCTAATGCCCCCTGGAGGGCGGAGCCGAAACGCAGGGCCGAGCAGGACATCATCGGCGTGTTGTGCGCCGCCGCCTTGTCGAAAAGGCGCCGGGCTGCCGCCAGTGTCGGCGCGATGGGCTTGTCAATGTAGACGGGCTTGCCGCTGCGCAAGGGCAGGTCGGCCAGGTCCTCATGGCGCTCAGGGTTATCGGGCGAGAGCACGATGATGCAGTCGCACTCGCGGACCACCTGTTCGATGCTGCTGGCCCTGGCGACGCCCTGTTCCTTGCACCACTCGGCCAGCGGCTTCTTACCCTCCGGCGTCGTCTCCTCCCAGGCCAGCGTCACCTCGAACTCGTCCTTGAGCGAGGAGTTGCGGATCATGGTCGGGTAGTTGTTGGCGTGCCACTCGTCAATGTAGTGATCAATGAAGCCAATGCTCTTTTTCACCTCGTAACCTCCGCCAGGCCGCTAATAGTTCGCCTGGATGATCTCGATAGCGCGGCGGCCGTCGTAGGCGGTGCAGAGCAGGTCGCCCTGGCCGGCGATGGCCTTGAGGAAGATGGCGATCTCTTCGGCGAAGCCATCGCTCGGCTGCACCTCGAAGGTCTGCCACTCCTTCTCTCCCAGCTTGCGCAACTTGACTTGCCCGGCATTGTAGTAATCGTAGCGGACGCGCCCGCCTGTGCCGGTGATGTCAATGAAGGCCTGGCCATCGCCGGCCACCCAGGCAGCCGTCAGTGCGCCCAGGCAGCCATTCTCGGCTTTGACCGTCATGATGCTTGCGTCCTCGACGTCAATGCCCTCCAGGTGCGTGGCGGCGACGGCCTTCTGTTCGCTCACCTCCCCGGCCAGAAAGCGGAACAGGTCCACCGAGTGCACGCTCGTATCCATCATCGTACCGCCGCCAGCGATGGCCTTCTTGCTGAACCACTTGTCCTTCATGTCGAAGGCGGGGCCGCAGAAGATGTTCTGGAAGAAGACGAGTTGGCCGATCGCCCCTTCCTGGATGAGCGAACGCAGCTTCTGCACCGCGGGCAGGCAACAATGGCGGAAGCCGATGGTGAGCAGGGCCCGGGACGCCTGGCTAGCTGCCTCTATGTTCCTGGCAGCCTGAACCGACTGCGCCATGGGTTTCTCAAGCAGGACGTGGATGTTGCGCTGCAGAGCCAGGACCGCCGGCTCCTCATGGAAGGCGGGCGGTGTGCAGATGCTCACCAGGTCAACCAGGCCCGAGTCCAGGAGCGACCTGTAGTCCGGGAAGATCCTGGCCTTGCCGCCGATGGACTGGTTGAACGACTCGGCCGCCTGCGGATAGGCGTCCATGAGGGCGGTGATTTCGACACCGTTCTTGCGGTAACCTTCGGCGTGGGCGCGAGCTATGCCGCCTGTGCCGATGATGCCGGCTCGAATTGTCATGCTTTGCCTCCAAGGGCCTGCTCGGCCCGATTATGAAATGCTGCAATGCTTACAGGTGCAGGGATTCTAGAGCCAGAGCGATGACCGGTCCAATCAGAAGGAGACGCTTCTACGCCGTGCGGAGCGAGGCACGTGCAGCCTGCGACCTGGCGGGGGCAGCCGCAGGCGCCGAGGTGCTTGGACGGCGAAAGAGCGCATGGGCTACGCACGGTGTCTCTGGCAATGGTCTCGCTCCAGCCCTCCTTTGGGCTGAATACCGCCCACTGGCCCGGTCAGCTTGAGCGCCACCGCCCAGGCCCGCCTCGTCTCGAGCCTACGCAGGAGATGGCCGTCTGGGGCGGGCTCGACGCCTCTGGCTGCGTCGGTGGGACAGCCGGCGCCGGCTGTCCCACCATTTCTGCTCGGGGCACGCCGGTGGCCATCGTTAGGAATGAGAGGCCACCAACATCAGCTCGGCAGGGAGGCCGCAAGATGCTTGAGCTGATCACGGTAGGCCCGGAAAGCGGCACGCCCCTGTTCGGTCAGGCGGCATGTTGTCACTGGCACCTTGCCGCGGAAGCTCTTCTCAATGCTGACATAGCCAGCTGCTTCAAGCCGGCTGAGGTGCGAAGAGAGGTTGCCCTTACTCAGGCCCGTCTCCCGCAGAAGGAAGAGGAAGTCCGCCGCTTCCAGTGTATAGAGTAGGCTCGCGATGGCCAGGCGCGCCGGCTCATGCAGCAGGCGATCAAACTCGGCTGGCGGGCTGCTGGGCGTGCTCACGGCTGGCCTTCCTGAGCGGAGGCGCTCGTGCGCCTCAGGTAGACGATCAGGGTGAGCAGACCGCTGAGCAGAAAGCCCACGCCAGGGACGCCGAAGCCCACTGCAGCCGCCACCGTGCCACCGAGTTCGCTGAGT
>DAOTVV010000193.1:0-4206 GCA_034436255.1 Anaerolineae bacterium | reverse complement strand
GTGGTCTGGGTCGTGCCGGTGGCGGCCCCCTCGACGCTCTTCATCAGCTCGCCCATCTTCATGTCGATGAGCGACGCTGCCTGTTCGCCTGCTGGGCCGAGTTTCTCGAACTCCGCGCGGCCCTTGAGCAGCCAGTCGAACACCAGGCTCAGGGCATCGCTCATAGCGCGCTGTTTCTCTTGGGTCTCCCGCAGTTGCTCCTGCATCGCCTGCAGCGTGCGGTTCAGAGCCTCACCGGCAGCCTGGATACTGCGGATCACAGACTCCTGGGCCTTCATAGCCTGCTGCTGGCGCTCCACCTCCGCCGTGAGGCTGCTCACCACCTGGCTCTGCTGCCTGTACTGCTGGATGGCCTGATCCAGAGTGACTTCTGCCTGCGGCCCCTTGATGGCCTCTTCGAAGGCAGACTGCGCCTCGCCAACCTGGACTTCCTGCATCTTCTTCAGCTGGTCTAGAGTGGCCTGCAGGCCCTCCCTGGTCAGAGGCAGCGTCTGCATGTACGCTTCAGCGCCCTCTACCAGGATGGGGTACCTCTTCAGGACTTCATCCAGCGGCAGGATCATGCTCTGGCTGATGTCGATGCGATTGAGCAGGTCCTGGACGACGGCAATGTGGCGAGCCAGTTCTGTCGAACCCGTGAAGGTCGGGTGCTCGAATTCCCGCAGCTTCTCCTGAGCGGCGGAGAGCCGCTCCTGCAGGTTGCTGAGCTGGTCACTCATGCGCTGGTACTCGGCCTGCGCGCCCCTCAGCTGGTCCTCATTGGCGCGGATGGCAGCGTTGAGGCCGGCGATCTGCTCCTGCAGGGAAGCGATCTCCGCATTCACGGCGACGATGGCCGGGTCCGCCTGCACCAGAGCTTGCACAAAGTCATTGGTTTTATCGGCCAGCTGCTGCGCACTGTCACTGGCAGCATCGAAGGCGGGCGGGACCTGCGCCCCAAAATCGTTTGCGGCCTCAGTTCCCTTAGTGAGACCGCTTATCATGTCTTCGAGCTTCTTTTTCCAGCTGTCGAGGCTATCCGATGTAAACGGTTTGCTCAGGTTTTCTTTGAAGTGCTGGAAAGCCTCATCTGCGGCCTTGGTATCCCTGCTCGCCTGTTCCTGCAAGTCGCTTGCACTGTCCCTGAGCTTTTGCGCCTCCTCTCTGAGCCCGTCCGCCGATATGTGCAGAAGCTCAAGGACACGCGCCATGAATGAGAGTATGGTCGCTCCAGTGTTGTCGAAGAACGCCATGATGTCCTTGCCCGCCGCTTCGAGCTCGTTACCCGCCGCCTTGGCGGCGCTCCCGAGGTCGATCCAACCAGACGTGACGCCGACAATCAGCGCGGCCACGATGCCGAGTACGACTATCACAGCGGCGATGATGGCGATCACTGGCGCACCGGCAGCCGTGACGACCGCCACGGCCGCGCTCAATCCGAGTACAACACCGCCCAGTATGCCCACCGCAGCGGCGACGCTCATGATGACGGCCACGCTTCCCTTATGTTGGGCCACCCATTCAGCCATGCTTGCTATCGCTGGCCCCAATGTCGCAAGCCAGCCCTTCAGCACGGGGAGCAGGGCCTGGCCCACGTATATGGCGATGGACTGGATGGTCGCGTTGAACTCCCTGATCTGGTTGTTCAGGTTGCTCTGCGCTATCTGCCAGTCCTTCATGGTCTCGCCCGTGCCCTGTGTGGACTGAGTGATCGCATTCTCAATCTCCGGCAGCTTGCCCTCACTATCTGCAAGCACATCGACGGCTCCAGCGAGGCCGCGCACATTGCCAAAGAGCATCGCCATCACCTGATTCGCCGCTGCACCGCCCTGGGGAAACTTCTGGGTCAGATGCTCGTGAATAAGCTGCAAGGCAGGGACGAGACCTTTGCTACTGATCTCATTGGCCACCTGTGCCTGAGTCAGCCCAATCTCGCTCAGGGCCTCCTGAGCGGCTGCGCTCGGTTTCTGCAGTTCTTGCAGCATGAATTGCAGTGATTTGGTAGCTACAGAGGTGCTTACGCCCTGGCGGCCCATGTCGGCAATGATAGCCAGCAGGTCCTTGAGCGGGATCCTCATGGCTGCGGCCTCGGGCCCGATGACAGACAAGGCAGACTGCAGGCCGCCAAACGAGCCTGCTCCCTCCTTGATTGCTGCAAGCATCATGTCGGTAACGGCCGTCGAGTCGTTAGCTGTCAGGTTGTAGCTGGCGAGGGCAGTCCGGATGGTTCCCACAGCCGTGGCCACGGGTTCCCCCGTTGCTTCTGCGGCCATAGCGGCCACGGTTAGCACCTTCAGCCCATCCGCGCCGCTATAGCCCGCCTGCTCCAGCGGGATCATCGCTTGGGCTAACTCTGTGCCGGCAAAGCCCGTTGCGCGAGAGAGGGCGAGAATGCGCTCGCCCATGGCCCCGATGGTCTCTTGCGTCTCGTGGCCCTTGGTGATGAGCAGCGACAGGGCCTGCTCATAGGCCGCTGCCTCGTCGACGCTCGCCTTGAGGAAAGCAGCGGCGCCCAGGCCAACAGTAAGGAGCCCGCCCGCAGCAACAGTCAAGCCGAGAGCGAGCCGCTGCGAGTCCTCGGCAGCCGCTGCCATGGCTTTGGTAAGGTCTCTCACCGTTCGCTCTATGTCCCTGAGCACGGCCGCTGCCTGATCGCGCGCGTCCAGGACCATGAGCAGTTCCGCTGCATCAGCCGTACGCCTTACCCCTGATTCTCACGCCGCTCCCACAGGCCCATGATGAGGTCATAGTCGTCGGCCTCCCACCATGGGCGCTCGTCCAAGGGCCGGGCAGGAATGCCCAGCATCCGCCACCGGCGGCGCTCCGTGATGAACTTGGCCAGCACCGGAGGGGCGCTCTCCACTGGCCGCGTTCCCCCGAGCACGCCGTCGATGGCCAGAACTATTTTGCTTGCTCTTCCGGAGTACGCGGGGCATTGAGCTCCTTGATCCGCTCCAGGATAGCCGCCGCGTCGGCATCGCGCAGCTGCATCACCGTCTGCTCATTGATGGGCAAGGGCGCTCCCTGCGCATCCGTCAGGTTCCATTCGACGATGGCAGCTGCCAGCAGAATAGGCTCGTCCGCGCCGATGTGGACCGAGCCGGTGATATCTACCAGGTTCTGCACGCTCTGCCTGTTCAAGCCCGCATGTAGCGCTGCCTGCATAAGGGCCTGCTGCGCCCGGTTCTTTTCCGCCCGCGTGAGCCAGACCTTGATCTTCACCCAGTACTGCGCGTCGCTGGGCAGGACGATCGTCTCGGTAGGAACGTCGAAATAGGACATGGCCACTTCTCCTTAGAACGGCAGATACTGGCTGCTGGTAACGGCCCAGGTAATCGTGCTGGCCGTCGTCACATCGTAGGCGGCCTCGAAGCCCAGCTCCTCGATCAGGATGTCACCCAGCTTCACCGGAACGCCATGCTTGCTCAGCCGGATGTGCGGCAGCGTCACTGCAACGCTCTGCCCAGTTCCGGCGTGCGCCCATGTCACTGCAAGCGACGACCTGGCCGTGGGCGGCAGCGTTTGCGCCAGGTAGCCGTACGTGCTGTCATTCAGGCTCTGGTACACGACCTTCAGCGTGCCGTTGACTTTCAGCTGGGTTGGCGTCACCAGGGACGGGCCGTAGGCGCCGAGGGTGTAGGTCGGCTTCACGCTGTTGTCCAGCGTGATTTGCAGGTCCGTCACCGTGCCGATTCCCGTCTGGCTCCCCAGGTTGATCGACGCCTCGGCGAACACGAAGGGCGTGTCATACTGGAAGGTGGGCGTACTGGGCGTTGCCAGCACCGAGACACCCGCTGCTGTGACGTCGGCCGTCACCGATGTGGCATTGTTGCCGGGCGCGTCCTTGATGGTCAGCTTGCCCACGCGCGCACCGGAGAACTGAAGCGACTGGTTCACCAGCGACTTCTCGATGGTCAGGCTATCCAGTCTATTGCTCACGGCCAGGTAGTGCGTGTAGGGCTTGGTTGCATCCAGCTTGCTGGCAGGCTCAGCCGAGGCATGCGCATAGGTCAGGGCTTCGATGGTGCAGGTGTAGGGGCCAGTGCCCGTCACTCCGCTGATCTTGCGCACTTCCGACTTTTTGCTGGTGGGGCTGCCGATCATCACCATGTCATTGACAGCCGGCGTCCCACCGGTCGCCGTGATGCTCACCGTCGTTGCGCCAGCGGAGGCCGCCGAAGCCAGCGTCCCCGTCCAGCCTGTCAGCGTGCCGGTCTGGTACTGGTC
>DAOTVV010000192.1:0-6823 GCA_034436255.1 Anaerolineae bacterium | reverse complement strand
GAGCTGCGACCTTCGCCGTACTGTGCGGTACACACGACGCGCCATCCACCGTCAGGCGACGTAGTGTAGGGGTTTATCCCCGTCGTTCTCGGTCCTGACGACGCCCACAAGGGGCTATACTACACCGTAGTCGACGCCGTCGACGCCGTCGAGGCCGTCGACGCCGGATCATGTCCGCGACGGTAAGCCACAGTGCACGGTTACACGGCCGACCGATGTTCCAGACATCCTGCCAGTTGTCGCATCGCGAAGTGCGGGCGGGTCGCCAGGTTCGCACAGCAGGGGCAACAGCGGAGCCATATGAGATTGGCACAGTGCGAGCAACCACCGAGAGCCAGCGCCAAACGGAGACAGTGAGGGCTGCCGCTACCTTGTAGCGGCAGCCCTCACCAACTACCAGTGGCAGGGCCTATCGCCTCCCGCCGGCTACGCTCGTCGCCGCGCCGGCAGCTCCTCGCCCGTGCAGCCTCTCTGGCCGGAGCCTCTCATGCGCCCCTGGCCAGGTAGAGGGTGACGGTCTCCTTGGGGTTAGGATGCTCCTGGATGAAAGTCACCGGGTAATCCATCGTCGGTGGATGCATTGCCGCAATCCGGGCGACGACTCCCTCGGTCGCCAGCTCGATCCTCTTTGCGCCAAGGATCGCTTTCATACCCAGCGTGACCGCTCCCGGTGGGCAGAGCGTGTACAGTGGGCTGCGGAGAGCGCGTGCCCAAGTCTCCGGATTCAGGTGGGGCAGGACGCGCGTCTTGGAGTTCTTGAACTCGTCTGGAGTGAGGTGGGTGTAGTGAGCCATCAGGCCGGCGGCCTCGTTGAAGGCAACATGGCCGTGTTCGCCGATGCCACCGTAGCAGATGTCCACCCCTTCGCCGCTAGTGACCTCCTCGATCTTCTTATCTATCGCGTCGGGGTCGAACGGATCGGGAAACCATCTCTGACTGTCAGGGATGGCGAGTTCACTGTCGAGCTGGTCGAAAAGGGCCCTCTTCATCGCCCCGTGGAAACTCATCGGGTGCTCTTCGGGTATCGGGCGGCCCTGCCAGTCCAGGTACTCATCCATGTTGAAGGTCCAGACGTTCCGCCAGCTTACCCTCTCCGCGTTCGATATCTGCGCCGCGAGAGGGTACTGCGCCGTCGGGCCCACCGGCAAGATGAACGTCGTGATTCTGCCCAATGCGTTGTTCTCTTTGATCTTGTTCACCATGGACGTGGCCATCGCCTGGGCGACTGCGCCTCGATCCGGCAGGAGAGCGACCCTGACCGGACTCCATTCGTCAATCTCATCCAGGGGCATGGTGAGCAGATGTGCCATGTCCTCCTTGCTGAGAGTGACGCTGCGGACGATGCCCTGAAACCTCTTCCCTGTCGCCATAGCAGGCTAGCTCTTGAACTGTGGCATCAGGTCGGCGTGAGCGACTAGGAGTTCGTCCATGATCGCCTTCGCCGCCTTCATGTCGTGCACGTAGGGGGCAGCGAGTAACGCCTGGTAAAGCACGCGCTTGTCGCCAGTCAGCGCCGCGTCCACCGTCAGGTCCTCCCAGGCGAGCGTTGCCAGGGTCTGGCCCAGCATGGGCTTCGGCAGGTCGCCCATCGCGATCGGCGTCGGCCCTCGGGCGTCCACGATGCACTGCCCCTCGACGATGGCCCCGCGCGGCAGGTTAGCGATGGCGCCATTGTTCGGGAAGTTCATTCCGCCCCACTCTCGCCCGTCGTCCGCGATCACGCTGACCGCCAGGCCGATGGCGTGCCGCGCATGGTGCATCTGCATGTGGGACTTCGTTTCGTCGTAGGGGGCGCCTTCGATCATGGCGTCCACGTAGTCCCACACGTTCTTCATCTGCTCGGCGTGGCGAGCCTGCGCCTCCGGGCCGCCCCAGTGCTTCTTGCGCTCCTCCATCACCTCGTCGTGCTCCCAGAGCATCCGCGGGTGACCCGGGCAGACCATGATGTAGCCGTAGGCTTCGGCGATCCGGGCGGAGAAGTCGAGTTCGGGGCCGTACTCAAGCGCGCTCTCCTTCAGCCGCGCCTTCAGCGTCGGGTAGGCATCCTTCCCGTCCACATAACACTCCGTGAGCCAGGTCATGTGGTTGACACCCATCGCCCGCGCTTTCACTTTCTCGATCGGCACGCCAAGGAACCTGGCGATGCCATGCACGAATCCGGGGAAGCAGTCGCAGATAGCCATGAACTTCGTCTTGGTGACCCGGCGCACCGCATCAGCCACGAAGTTAGTTGGGTTCACGTAGCTGATTGCCCAGGCGTCCGGGCAGAGTTCTTCCATCAGCCTGCAATAGGCCAGGGTCGCTGGGATGGTGCATTGCGCCATGAAAGTGCCGCCGGGCCCGGCCGTCTCGTCGCCGCAGATGCCGTACTTCGTAGGGATGCTGAAATCCTCGGCGAGAGCTTTGAACCCACCGACCCGATAGCCTGGGAAGACGAAAGTTGCTCCTTCGATCGCTTTCCGGGCATCGCTGGTGTAGGTGATCTTGAGGTCCATTCCGGCACGCCTGGCCATGACCTCGCCAAGCTGCGCCAGCTTCGGCAGCCGGGTGGGGTCCAGGTCCATCAGGCAGACCTCACTGCCATCCAGGACGCTCTTGTTCTCGATAATCGCCTGGAACGTTGAGGGAATGAAAGGACTACCGCCGCCGAGAAAGACCAGTTTCTGCGCCATATTGGTTTGCCTCCTCGAGCAGAGTCTACTTCCGCGGATAGCCCGGCCGAAGACGCTCGGCCAGCCGAGCCCATCCCAGAGCAAAGCCTAGCCGCGCAGCCCCGTGAACGTGATGCCCTCAATGAAAGTGCGCTGCGCCAGGAAGAACAGGATCATCATCGGCGATGCGACTGTGATGCTCGCCGCCATCAGGGTCGTCCAATCGGTACGGTGGTTGGACTGGAAGTTGTAGAGGCCGATCGCCAGGGTGTAGAGGTTAGCATTGTTCAAGTAGATGAGAGGGCCGAAGAAGTCCGTCCAGTTATCCATGAAACTGAACAGCAACACAACCGCCAGTGCCGGTTTGGACAGCGGCACGATGATTGACCAGAGGATGTTTGGATGGGTGGCGCCATCCATCCGCGCCGCATCCACCAGTTCCTGTGGCTGGCGCATGAAGAACTGGCGGAGCAGGAAAATGTAGAATGCCGACCCGAAGAATGCCGGCACGATGAGCGGAAGGAAGGTACCGGTCCAGTGCATCCGCGCGAAAAGGACATAGACGGGTATGAGAGTCGTCCAGTTCGGGATCATCAGCGTCCCAAGGAGGATCATGAACACGGTATCGCGGCCCCGCCAACGGACCCTGGAGAAGCCGTAGGCCACCAACGTCGAACTGACGACCGTACCCGCTACCGCCGGGACGGCGATGATGAGCGTATTGCGCAGGTAGAGAAAGAATGGGAAATACGTCGTCAGCGCCAGTGGGTAGTTCTCGAAGTGCAGCTTAGCCGGAATCCACACCGGCGGTATCGCGAACACCTCCCCCATGTCCTTGAGCGATGTAGAGATCATCCAGAGCAAGGGGAACAGGTAAGCCGCGGCGAACACAACCAGGGTGATCAGCACAAGCACGCGGCCGGCCATCCCCAGCACTTTGGCAACCGTGAGACGGCGCCTGCGCGCCCTGACGGCGCCGACAGTTCTCGCTGGCTGTATCACGCGGATCAACAGTCACCTCCCTGGGTCACTCGTAGTGGACATAGCGCCTGGAGACACGGAGCGAGATCAGCGTCAACCCGAAGATGAACACGAACAGAACCCAGCCCATCGCCGATGCCAGGCCCATCTTGAAGTAGACAAAGGCATTCCGGAACAGGTACAGCGAATACATCAGAGTAGCGTTGAGCGGGCCACCGCCAGTGACGATGAAAGGAACCGTGAAGACCTGGGACGCCCCGACCATGCCCAGGATGAAGTTGAACAGGATCACGGGCGAAATCATGGGGACCGTTACATAACGCACCAGCTGCAAGGATCCAGCGCCATCGAGCCGGGCCGCCTCGTAGAGAGTTACAGGTACATCCTGCAGGCCTGCCAGGAAAATGATGATCTCCGAACCGATCCCCCATAGGCTGATGAGGACGATGGCCGGCATCGCCCAGTCCGGGCTGCTCAGCCACGGAATCTCGTGAATCCCGAACAGGCCAAGCGTTTCGTTGATCAGCCCGCCATGCGTGTTGAAGAGCATGATCCAGAGGATGGAGGAGGCAACGACCGGTACCACTGTCGGTATGTAGTAGCACGTCCGCAGGATGGCGCGCCCCGGTATCTTCACATTGAGCAGGACGGCGAAGAACAGGGCCGCCAGCAGGTCAAGCGGCACCGAAAACGCGATATAAGTCGCCGTGTTCTTCAATGCCGTCCAGAAAAGCTCGTCGGTGCGCAGCGTGTCGAAGTTGCCCAGGCCGACCCATTGTGGCGTCGCCACCGTGTTGAAGGAGGTGAAGCTATAATACACCGCCATGACGACGGGATAGAGCGTGAACCACAGAAAACCGAGAATCCACGGTGCGATGAAGATCAGGCCGGCCATCAATTCTCGACGTTCGGTTCTCGTCATGCTGCTCTGCTCCCATAACGCCTGAACTCATGCCGTTCGGCTGTCGGCAGCGGCCCCCAGGCCATGCCTCCGCCCGCGGGGCCTGGCGCCGGGCGGCGCCGCCCGAGGCCAGGCCCTAGTCTCGCAGAGACGCCCTCTCGTCCGAACCTCACAGTTACCAGTTCGGGTGAGATGACTTGAACTTAGCTGCCTCTTCGTCCATCACCTGAGTGAGATCGGTGAGCGACTGTTTGGAGTCCTTCTTGCCGTACAGGACTTCCTGCACAGCGGTGGATAGGTGATCGAAGAAGAACGGCGCAAGCGGTGAGGTGATCGCCGGGCCCATCTTGTCCTGCTTGAGCAGTTCGATCCAGGGCTTCATCAGCGGCGTCGCCTTGGCGAAATCGTCACTGAGGGCGACCGCTTTCACCGGCGGAATGTTGTTCTCCTCGACGTTCCATTTGAGCACGGCCTCAGGCCCACCCATGAACGTCATAAAGTCCATCGAGGCGGACGGGTTCTTGACCCCTTTTGGCAGAAGAAAGACGTTGCCGCCGTCGGTCTGGCCCGTGCCGTAGGGGACGCCCTCAGCCGTCGGAGGCCAAGCCAGCCCAAGATGGTCCATCGCCTTCGGCGCCGAGTCCGGCCAGGCTATCGGGTTGTACTCGCCCTGCATACCGATAGCGACTTGCTCCTGGTAGAAGGGGTCTGCCCCGCCGGTGAACAGGTTGGTAAAGGATGTGACTTTGTCGGGCCCGCCGAGCAGCTTGCCAGTCGAGTTATACCAGTCCAGGCACTTGATGTTCGGATCCGTGACAATGGTGAACTTGTCGTTGACATTGTCGTAGAAGCCGCCGCCGAACATCCGCCACCACAGCGTGTAGGCGAAATCACGGCCAATCCACTGGCAGAAACCGACCTGCTTTAGCCCGCCCGAGGAGTCCTTCACCGTCAACTTCTCGTTCATTGCATCGAGGTCAATAATCGTCTTCGGCGGGGCCTCCGGGTCAAGGCCGGCCGCTTTGAACAGGTTCTTGTTGTAGCCGATTATGTCGAAGTCGAACTCCTGCAGAAAGCCCCAAAGGTGGCCGTGGAAATTGATCATCTGCCAGACGACCGGGAAGTAGTCTTCCTTCTTGATCCCCATTTTCTCCTGATAGTCGTCTATCGGCAGGATGAAGCCCTCGGCGGCCCAACTCACGATTGGCCCGTACCAATAGGTCATGATCGCGTCTGGCGGTGTGCCGGCGGAGATAGCGGTCGTGTACTTGGCGTAGTTGTTCTCGTCGGGCACGACGGTATTCTTGACGGTGGCGACTGTACTCTTCTCATTGTACGAGGCGACGAGGGAATCAATGATCTGCTTGCCCAGCTTGTCACCCGCGGGGTTCCAGAAGTCCAAGCTCACTTTTGCCGCGGTGGCTGCGGCGGCAGGCGCCGTCGTCGCTGTTGCCGCTGCTGTCGTGGCCTGAGGCGCCTCGGTAGCCTTGGCCGCCGGGGCTGCTGTTGGCGAGGCTGTCGCCCCGCAGGCGGCCAGGATGGCCGTGCCGATTACGCCACCACTGATAGCCAGGAAATGCCGACGTGTGAGACGCCTCTGGATACCGTCCATACATAACCTCCTTCCTGAAGCGCTTCTGCCGGTGAATGCCAAAGCTCACTCTGGCTGCACGTCCGCTCTGCTCATCCCGATCGGTCACCTCCTTTCCCTCCCCTGGAACCTTCAGGGGAAGATGCAAACCCGGCCAACGCTGTAGCTTCGATGCGGCTCACTCGCCCGCCGGCCATGTTCACCCGGCGGCGAAACGGCGTATAATCACTTGCGTTAGACAAGATTATACTCGACCGCTTGTGCCAAATGTGTGACCAAAACGTGCCCAGTTTTCGATGCCCGCCGCAGGGCAAGGTCCGCATTGGCTTCGCCGCTTGTCCCCGGAGGTAGCCGATGACCACGAGTGCCGAGTCTGCAGGCAGCGCCCGCCAGCCAGTAGCAGTCCCTGTGGCACCAACTGTTGAGGACTTGTGCTTGCCGGCGGTGAAGGCCGTTCTCGTCGTTTGGGCGGTGCTGTGTGTCGGCCTTTGGCTTTTCCTCGGCATCCACCCCGATGACCGCGCCATGCTTGCCGGCGCCTCTGGCCTGGCGCTGGCGATCTTCGTCGCCTCGCTCGCGGTCAGCCGGCACCCCCGCCTGGCCGCCCTGCTGCTCCTGGCGGTGCTCAGCGCCACCATAGTTCTGGCCGCTGCCCTTGGCGGCAATCCCGCCTATCTATCCTTTCTCTGCGTCGCGATC
>DAOTVV010000191.1:0-8998 GCA_034436255.1 Anaerolineae bacterium | reverse complement strand
AGTGGCTGCGCCCAGGCGAAGTCAAGCGAAGCCGGGCCGATATAGCGCCACTGGCCGAGCAGCGGCGAATAGCGCCATTCCCAGAAGGTCGCGGGGGCATATAGCGGCAGGCCGGTGTTGAGCAGGGAGTCCTCGAAAGGGGCGAAGTGCACCAGCGAGCCCAGAACCTGGGGCACGAAGCTCACCGCCGCCAGCAGCAATACCGCCACCCGCCAGCGGCGGCCAGCCTGCCAGAGCGGCGCCAGGCACAGAGCGAGGAAAGGCAGGCCGGGCAGCAGGAAGCGCGGCCCCCAGGCATAGCCGCCATGCCACATGAACCACTTGCCATAGACGACAAGGTGCAGCATGAAGATGCCCAGGCTGAGCCAGGCCAGTGCCGTCGCCCGCCGGCGCAACCGCGCCCAGCCCGGCAGGGCCAAGGCGAGTAACGGCGCATAGAATAGCAGCCCCCGCCCCGGGCTGAAGAGCAGCCCCGCTATCCCGGCCAACCAGTTGCCCGAAAACGATTCCTGTGGCAGGTAGCCACTCACCAGCGGGTTGCCGTAGCGCCGGTAGTTCGACAGACCGAGCAGCACCAGCATCACCGATAAGCCAGCGACGAACGCCAGGGCTTCGCCGGGAACGCGCCGGAGGCGCCGGGACCATTGGCCGCGCCTGTACACCTGCCAGAGAATGGCCCCGAGAAAGACCGGGGCGACGATCAGGCTCGTGGTGCGCGTCAAGGCGGCAAAGCCGGCGGCGGCTCCCGCGGCGACCATCCAGGCCAGGGCCCGCCTGCCGGCATTGCGCCAGGCTGCCATCACGGCCAGCAAGGCCGCCAGAAGCGCCAGGCCAGCCAGGGGATCGCTGAAGTCGTACTTGCTGTAGGGCAAAGCCGGCGTCGCCAGGCCATAGAGCAGGCCAACTGCCAAAGCGGCAGCCTCGCCATAGCCCGCCCAAACGACGGCGAGGTATAGCCCGCTCGCCGTCAGTGCGGCCACCAGCGGGCTCAAGAGCAGCGCCATCTGCACCAGGCCGACTGAGGGCAGATGCAGGCCCAGCCAGGCCAGAGGCACGGATGCCAGCACCTGGCCCAGCCCTTTGCGCGAGTAAAGCAGGCCGTCGGGGCCGAAGCTGCCCTGTTGCAGGCCCATCCAGAGATAGGCATCCATGTCCAGGGCACCGCGCCGCACCAGGCTCTCTGCCGTGGCCAGCATGGCGACGCCATCGCTGGAGTGCGGCCGGCCGCTGAAGTTGAGCAGGTAGGTGGCAAGCAGGAACAGAAACAGGGCAAGGGCGAGGGAGCGAGAATCCCGCTTCGCCAGGTTCACTTCGCCGCCTCGATCGCGATCTCGCCCAGGCTGTACTCATCTTTCCCATCGGGCAGCATCAGGCGCTGGCCACTGGCCGGGTCATACAGGCCGACCGTCAGCAGGTAATTGCCCGGGGGCAGCGCCCGCGTCTCCAGTGTGCGTGCGTCGAGCACGGCCTGCATCGCAGGCCAGGGCCAGGCCGGTGGCCCGTCGCTCTGCCTCAGGGGCGCGGCCATGGGCTGGCTCGCAGGCACCAGGTGGACGAAGGCCGAAAGCGGCCGCGTGGGTGGCTCCGGCGCGCTCCAGATCAGGGTGAGCACGATCGCCCTCCCCTGGTCCAGCCGCGCCGGCAGCCGGCTCCAGGCCTCCAGCTGGATGCGCGCACTGCCGGACGCCTCCCCGAATTGCGCCGCCTGAGCGGGCCGCTCTAGCCCGGCCAGCGCCAACCAGCGGCTCAAGCGGTAGGCAGGGACGGGCGCCGGCTTCTCTAGCTCGACGACAGTTTCGCCCAAAGGATAGGCGAGGCCGGCCAGGGCCGCGGCCGCAGGCTGGGCCAGCCTATCGCCGCCATCGTCGCGGCTGACCAGCCAGATCTCACCTGCAGTGGCGGCGAACTGGCGGGCCAGGTGCGTCCTCAGATCGTCATCCGGAGCAAAATCATCGAGGCTGTACAGGCGAAAGCGGGAGCGCAGGTACGGATAGAAGTGCTGGTAATCCTTGTCGGCGCTGAAGTACACCGCGGCGCCCGGCTGAGCCTGGCGGCGCAGGGTCTCAATCGCTGGCCGCGCCGGCTCAGCCCGGTAGCGCTCACTCGCGTATTCATCGAGCATCTGCCAGAAAAGCAAGGCCGCGCCCGCGACCGCCAGGGCCGCCAACCCCCAACCCAGCCGTTTGCTCCATGCCGGCGAAGGCAGCCACGTCCAACCCGCGTATTTGCGCGCCAGTGCACCAGCAAGCACGACGAGCAGCAGCGTGCGCGTGCTCGTCGTCACCGCCAGCAACCAGTGTGCCTGGGGCAGCAGGATGAAGTAGCCGTGCGACTCGACGAAGTTGATGCCTGTGAGCGCGATCGCCAGAGTGGCGCCGCGCCAATCCGGCCAGAGCATGGCCAGGAACGGCAGCAGCCAGACGATATACTGTGGGCTCCAACCTTTGCTGAAGATGAATAGCAGGGTGAGCGACAGGCCAAGATAAGCGATCGCCGTCCGGCGTTCTCGCCAGTCGGCCGGCAACAGCCAGAAGCCCAGAAGCAGGGCCAGCAGAAGCCCGCTGAGAAGAGCATAGGGGACATGCCCCTGGAAAGAGGGCCGGGAGAGCACCGACAGGTCGCGCACGTCCCCGGGTGCCGCGCCGAAGCCCCAGTGGCCATCCAGTATGGCCCACACAGTCTGCCATGGCGGCCGAATGCGCTCTATGTCGAGCGGTGCCAGGAGCAGGCGCCCCTTGCCCAAAGCGACGAACGGGGAGGCGATAGCAGCCACGGCAACGCCAAAGCCGGCGATCGCCCCCAGGAGAAGTCTCCAGTCAGGCCCCCGTAGCGGCCGCTGCCTGAGCCGGCGCCAGTGCGGCAGGTCCGGCCAGGCGAGGCGGGCCGCCACCGGCAGGAGCGACAGGGGCAGCAACTTGGTCATGAAGCCGATGCCGCTCGCTGCGCCGGCAAGGGCGGGCCGACCGCACAACAACAGCCAGAGACCAAGGAGGAGGGCGACCACTGCCAGGCCGTCGAAATGGGCAAGGGCCACATATGCTGGGGCAAACAGGAGAGCGTAGAAGATGGCACTGCGCATCGCCTGCCAGTGTGCACGCCGGCCACCAGAAAGGGCATAAACGAGCACCAGGCTGCCGCAATCGGCGAGCGCCAGCACCCCACCCAGGATCAGCTCGAAGAAGAGCATCGGCTCCTGCCAGAGGGGCAGCAACAACGACAGCCGGTGCGCCGCCACCAGTAACCAGGGGAAAATGGGCGGGTAGGGGCTCCAGATGTTGATGAAAGGGTAGAGGCCGCTATCGGACAGGCTGGCGTAGAGCCGGTAGTAGTAGAAATCGGAGAAGTCGGCCAGGAAGCCACCGGGCCTGAACAGGAACACGGCGCCGAACCGGAAGGCGGCAAAGAGCGCCAGCAGCAAGAGCAGGTCCCGCCGCTCTCCATGCTCGCCCAGGCCGTCGCGCCCTAACCCGGTCACGTTGGCTACTGTACAGAGCCAGGGCCGTCGCGGCAAGCAGAGACGGGGCGGCGCCCTTGCCGACCGCCTCAGGCCTTATCCGGCACCCCTTGGTTGCGCGTCGGGCCGGCCGGCGCCCTGGCCTCATCCGGCGCCGGGCGTTTGTCGGGGAGGGCCGGCTTGTAGATCACGACGGCAAGGTCCTCCTGTGCCGTAGGCAGGCGGTTGTAGTCGCAGGTGCAAGGGCCGCCTCGGCTGCAGCCGACGCAACAGTAGGTCCGGCCGTTGACAACGGTCGGCTGCCAGGTGATCACAATGCCGCAGTTGGCACAGGTAGGATACACGCCCCCTCCCTCTCAAGCGAGCAGCCGGCACCTGCAGGCCGTGGCCCGCCAGGTACCTATGCTTCTCTATACACAGGAAGCATTAGAATCGCGTTAGAGGAATGAAAGAGGCGTGCCCCAGGAGCTTATTCGATCGGGCCACGGCCATCCAGAGCGCGGGCGAGGGTGATCTCGTCCGCGTATTCCAGGTCGCCGCCCATGGGCAGGCCGCGCGCCAGGCGCGTCAGCCGCACTCCTAGAGGACGCAGGAGGCGGGCCAGATACATGGTCGTGGCCTCGCCTTCCATGTTGGGGTTGGTGGCCAGGAGCACCTCTTTGATCACACCCGCTGCCACGCCCTGGCGCACGCGCTCCACCAATTCCTGCGCCTTGATGTCTTCCGGGCCCACGCCCTCAACCGGCGAGATGGCGCCATGGAGCACGTGGTAGAGGCCGCGATAGCGACCGCTTCTTTCGATGGCCAGCAGGTCAAGAGGCTCTTCAACCACGCAGATCTGGCTTTGGTCGCGCGCCTCGTCGCGGCAGATGGCACAGGGGTCAGTGATGTCTATGTTGAAGCAGCGCGAGCACAGGATCGTCCGCTCCTTCAGGTCCACCAGGGCCTCAGCCAGGGCTAGCGCCTGCTCCTTCGGCGCCCTGAGCAGGTAGAAGGTGAGGCGTGAGGCCGTCTTGGGGCCGATACCGGGCAGGCGGTTGAATTCATCAATCAACTTGGCGACAGGCTCGCTCAGTACCGCCACTAGAACATGCCTCCGAGGCCTAGCCCGCCGGTGAGGCCGCTGAACTGCTCTGCAGCCAAAGCACGGGATTTCTCGAGCGCCTCGTTCACGGCCACCAGGATCAGGTCCTGCAGCATCTCGACGTCTTCCGGATCAACCACTTCCGGCGCCAGCTTGAGCTCGACCACTTCCTGGCTGCCATTGACCGTGACCTGCACGACGCCGCCGCCAGCGGTCGCCGTCGCCGTCTTTGCCTTGAGCTGCTCTTGCGCCTGAGCGAACTCTTCCTGCAGTTTCTGAAGCTGGCTGGTTTTGCTGCCACCGGCAATCTTGGCGGCGCCGCCCTTGTTGCCACCAAGGGGTGGCCGTATCGGCAGGGCCCGCCTGCCGCTCTTCTTGCTCATCTACTCGTCCTCCGTCTCCACGATATGCGGCTGGCCACCCAGCGCGATGGCATCATGATACAAGGGGTCCTGCTCTAGCGGCAGAGGCTCGCTCGGCGCCTCAGCCTGAGGCTGCGCCGCGGCGGCTGCGGCTGCCTCCGCCGGAGAAGTTGCGCTCTCTGTCCCAGCCGCCTGCCTGGGCGGTTGCACCACCAGGTCCAGCTCCAGTGCCCGGCCAGTCACCTCGCGCACGGCCTCAATCAATAGCTTTCGCTCTTCCTCACCCTCGAACACGCTGCGATGGAAGGGGTAAGCGAAGGCCACGGTGGCGCGCTCGCCCTGCAGCGCTACCGGCTCGCTCGAGCGCAACAGCGGCTCCAGGGTGCGGTCCTTGAGCCGCACCTTCGCGCCCACCTTCAGCCATAGCTTCTGCAGCCGCTGCAAGTCGAGCGGCGGCGGTTCGGCTACGCCCATCGCTGCCACGCGTTGCGGCGCGACGGTGACCGGCCCCGGCCGGCCTGGCCCTGGCACCGGCTCCCGCTGCCGCGTCAGTTGGGGCGAAGGGGCGGCAGCGGCTGGTGCCGCGGTCGCCGCGGCCGGCTGGACCCCGGCCAAGGTCGGTTCCGGGCGGCCATGCAGATAGGCGTTGGCCTCAACCAGAGCCAGTTCCAGCGGCAACTGCGGCAGGTAAGCATTCCGCACCTGGTCCACCGCCTGGCTGAGCGACCGCGTGAGCCGCAGCAACTGCTCTACCTGTACGCCTTGGGCCAGGTCGCCAAGGCGCGCCAGCGTTTCCTGAGGCACGTCCACTTCCGCCTGCGCCCCCAGGCGCATCAGCAGCATGGCGCGAGCGAGGTCGAGCGTCCCTTGAGTGAACTGCCTCATGTCAAGGCCTTCAGCGGCGAACTGGCCCAGTTGCTCCAGGGCACCGGCCAGGTCCCCGGCGAGCAGGGATGACAGCAGGCGCTCGCAGGCCTCGTCAGGGGCAGTGCCCAGTATCGCCCGCACCAGGTCGGCAGTGACCATCCCGTCCCCGACCGAGGACACCTGGTCCAGCATGCTGATCGCATCGCGCAGGGCGCCGCCAGCCTGGCGGGCGAGGATGGCAATCGCCTTGTCGTCGCGGGCGATGCCCTCGCCCTCGCAGATCTGGTTCAGGCGCGCCTCGATCTGGGGCAGGCGCAGGGGGCGGAAGTCGAAGCGCTGGCAGCGGGAGCGGATGGTGGCCGGCACACGCCAGACCTCGGTGGTGGCGAAGATGAAGACGACATACTCCGGCGGCTCTTCCAGCGTCTTCAAGAGGGCGTTGAAGGCCTCGCGGGTGAGCATGTGCACTTCGTCTATGATGTAGACCTTGTAGCGGCCCTCGTTTGGCCGGTAATTGACCTTTTCCCGCAGCTCGCGAATCTCGTCTATGCCCCGGTTCGAGGCGCCGTCTATCTCGATCAGGTCGAGAAAGCGGCCCTGATTCACCTCCTGGCAGATGTGACAGGCATTGCAGGGGCGCTGTTCGGGCTCAGCCAGGCAGTTCAGCGCCTTGGCGAGGATGCGGGCGCAGGAGGTCTTGCCCGTTCCGCGCGGGCCGGCGAACAGGTAGGCATGCGCCTGGCGGCCGGAACGCGCGGCGTTGCGCAGGGTGCGCGTCACGTGCCCCTGGCCGACCACCTCGTCGAAGTCTTTGGGCCGCCACTTGAGATACAGGGTTTCTTGTGCCATCGCTTTGAGGCTCCCCTACAGGCTCAGTCTAGCAGCGAGCGCCAGGCTGGGCAATGCAACGAACACATGTTCGGTCGCGGCCAGCCTGCCAGAACCACGGGAGGCGCGCCCGGGACTCACGGCGCCACTGCCTTCGAGGTGAACGGCCCGGAAGCCAGGTCCTGCCAGTAGTTACGCTGGTCCATCATCGCGAAAGAGTAGACGGCCACGCCTGCCGCGCCCGCCTGGCGGGCGTGGGCTATGTCTCGCGCCAACTCGGCGAAAGAGTTGGGCTTGCCCCCCACGATAACGACCATCCTGGACGCTGGCGTCTCCGCCCCCGTGCCTGCCGGCGTCGCATCAGTGGCGCTCTCGCCTTCGGGGCGGAGGGCGACGCTATCAGCTGCCCCGGCAGCCAACCACTGGCCAGCGTCCTGGTAGCGCTCGCCACCCGACGTCACTGGCTCCAACTCGGCACAGAAGCGCAGGCCTGGGCGCTGGCCACGCCCTTCCTCGGCCAGGCGCGTCAGCAGGTCAGTCAACTGCTGACGCTGGAAAGCGGCGAAGCTGAGGCCGGCCTGTTCGCCCTTCGCCTTATCGTATGCCGACTGGCTCGCCGGGTCGTGGCTGAAGCCTGGCCCGGCATAGGCCAGCCCACTCAGGTAGAGGCCATCCAGGGCGTAGCGGCTGGTCAGGTCGTGCACGATGGCCGCCAGGTAGGCGCCAACCTCGGGAACAGCGGGCGAGGCGTAGAGATAGCCGTCCGGCCCTGCCGCCGGCGCCGCCGCATCGCCCTCCGGCCACTGCAGCCAGCCCTGGCCAAGGCGGAGAGCGAAGAGGTTGTACATGTGCTCCGGCTGGCTGTGAGCCGGCGGCTCACCCGGGCGCCAGATGGGCAGGACCTGGACCCAGGCGTAGAGCCGGAGGCCCTGCCCATGAGCGGCAGCGACGGCCTCGGCCAGGGGGTCCCAACTACCCTGTTTGCCGGGCTCGCCGGCCAGCACCGCGGCGCGTGGCTCAACACCTGAATCGTAGTAGGCGTAGCCCACTTCGCGCACCTGCCAGTAGAGCGTGTTGAATCCGGCTGCCGCCGCCTTCTGCACGGCCGAGCGCACCTCCGCCGGCCCGGACCAGGCGAGATCGGCGGCGCCGACATAGAGGGCGCGCACCTCGGGCGTAGCGGGTGAGGCCGGCGCCGTGGCGGCGGGCGAAGGAGATGGCGCGGCGGCGCGCGGCGCTGTTGCCGTGGGCGGTGGCGGGCCAAGCAAGCGCACCGCGGCGATCCGGCAACTCCCGGCCGTGGCCAGGCGGTCGCAGGCCACGAAAACGCTCGCCGGGCCGCCCGCGTGCTTCACCTCGAGAGCCACCTGCTGCCAGCCCGGCCGCTGCACCGGTTTGGACCAGGCAACGCTGCTGGCTGTAGGGCTCCCGCCGCCGGCAATGTCGAAGCCGACGCGAGCTTCGACCACTCCCTGCCCGCTCTCCGGCGGCTGCAGGTAGACGTCGGCTTCCAGGCGGTAGGCGCCGGCGGGGAGGCTGGCCAGCCGTTGCCATATGCCGGCGATGCAGGCAGCATCGCAGCTAAGCTCGTAGAAAGCCTCGCCCGGCTGATGCTGCAGGCGGGCGCCGGCGCTGGTCACTTCGAACAAGTGCCAGCCAGCGGGCACCTGCCCGGCGGCTTCCGGCGTGGCCCCGCTGAGGTGGCCATTCTCGGCCCAGTCGTGCCTGTCCGACGCAAGCAAGGCCGGGACCACCGGCAGCGACGTAGCGCCGCTCACGACTACCGGCGCTGGACTCCACATGTCGGCAAGAGCGAACAGGCCCGCGAAGCTGATGCTGGCGAGCAACAGGAATAGCAGCACCGACACCGCTGCACGCCGCCGGCGCTGCCGGCCCCTGCCCGCGGCAGGCCCCGCCGCCACACTCACTACCTCGCTCCGCTCCACTACCCCGTCCCGCAACCACAGACCGGCCTGGCCGCCGTCGCCGGACCCAGTAATATGTCAAGCATCGCCGACCCTGACCGGCGATTATACCGCCCGGTGGGCGGGCTGGCCATGTCGCCTCAGCACACCCTCCTCTGCCTGCCGCGCCCGCTGCCGCCGATCGCGACCGGCCAGGCCAAGGAGCCTGGGCACGCAATTTGCACAACCAGTCAACCGTTGCCAGGCTTGGGCAGGACGGGGCCAGTGCCGGCCTCGACCGTCTGCATCGGAGAGCATCTTCAGGTCAGGCAAGGGAACGCACATGAACCGGGATAGGGGCGGGTGAACGCCGCACGGGAATAGGCATCTTCGCTCATAGCGGCGTGAATCTGCGTCCATCCGCATTTGTCCCTGTCCCCTTACCTCCACCGGAGAGCATATTCAGACCAGGAATAGCTAATTCCTATGGAGAAACGAC
>DAOTVV010000190.1:0-8056 GCA_034436255.1 Anaerolineae bacterium | reverse complement strand
ACTGGTTCACCGCCTGGCGACCAAGGTTGAGATTCCAGTTCCCATGCGACGCAAAGTAGTAGGCGGCGTGACCATCGCTCTGGAACGCCTGATGCAGTTCCACCTCTCCTTCAAGCGTCATGCGCAGACCGTTGAGCAGGCGGTCATGAAGAGAGCGATACCGGGCGGGCACCCTTATGGCTTGAGCTCCTCGGTATATGGCCTCGAATTGCCCGATTACATGGCTCTGCTGCGCCATCCAGGTGGGGTCTAGCACCACGGTTGGATCGGCGTCGCGCTCAGCCAGCAGGCTCTCAGAAGCCGACCAAGCGGAATCGTATTGCCCGAGGAGCGCCAGCACCTCCTGCCTGTACGCCCCTGCCTGGTTGGCCTGAAGCCCGCCAAGGAGACCTTGCACAACGCCGCCTGCAGGGCCACGGCTCAGGAGGAGGATGGCGGCCGCGGCGGCCACCACAACCAAGCCTGTCAGACCCAGGAGGAGCGCCCTGGCTGGCGAGCCATGCTCGCCCGGGTGAACACCCCCGTCAGACAGCGGCGAGCGCCCATCTCGCTGTTCCTGCGCCCGCGGACTCCCAGGCAGAGCCGTTGATGGCATCACGACACCCGAGGCCGGGAGGACCTGCAGCAGGGCGGCGGGGACCACGGGGCGCAGCCTGGGGGCGCGGCAGCAACAGTGCGCACCCGTTCACTGCCGTGCGCAGAGAAGCGGCCGGCCTGCCCGCGCCCCCTCCACAACATCACCCTTTGATGCCCGTGATCGAGATGCCCTCGATGAAAGTGCGCTGGGTGAAGAAGAACAGGACGATCATCGGCGTGATCGTGACTGTGCTCGCAGCCATCAGATACGGCCAGGCGAGCTTCTCGACGAACTGCCCCAGGAAGCGGTTCAGACCAAGCGAGATCGGGTACATGTCCGGGTTGTTCAGGTAAATAAGCGGACCGAGAAAGTCGTTCCAGGCGTCCATCACCTGGAACAGGCCGACAACGGCGATGGCTGGCTTGGCCAGGGGCAGGATGATCCGCCAGAAGATGCCCACCTCGCTGGAGCCATCAATGCGGGCGGCGTCGGACAGTTCGGCCGGGATACTCATGAAGAACTGGCGAAGCAGGAAAATGTAATAGGCGCTGCCAAAGTATGCCGGGACGATCAACGGATTGTAGGTGTTAAGCCAGTGCAGGTTCCGAAACGTGATGTACAGCGGGATCATCCGCACCTGGTAGGGGATCATCATCGTCGCCAGGCAGATAAAAAACAGCAACTCCCGCCCGCGCCAGCGAATCCGTGAGAACCCATAGGCTACAACAGCCGACGAGAACACCGCACCAATCGCCGAAAAGACCGCATATTCGATCGTGTTCCGGAAGAACAGGCCAAACGGCTGGGCGGTCAGGGCCTCGGGGTAGTTCTGGAAACGCATCGGCCACGGTATCCATATGGGTGGGACGACGTAGGTCTGGGCCGTGTCCTTGAGCGAGGTCGAGATCATCCAGAGCATTGGCAGCAGAAAAGCGAAGCTTAGCACGGCCAACAGCAGGTAGAGTACTACCTGCCAGACAATTGCCCCGATGTGCACCCGGCGATGGGCGCGTGTTAAGGCCGGGGATACTCTTTCCGCAGTTGTGAGTTCAGCCACTGAATATCCTCCCCTGCCACCCTGTCATTGACCACCGGCGTAGTAGACCCAGCGAGCCGATGAGCGGAACGTGACATATGTGAACGTCACGATGATGATGAAGAGCAGCCACGACAGGGCCGATGCGTATCCCATCTTGAAGAAGGTGAACGCATTCTGGAACAGGTAGTAGGCGTACACCTCCGTGCTCTGCATGGGGCCACCCTGGGTCATGATGTAGGGCAAGGTGAAGTACTGGAACCAACCGATCAGGCCAGTTATGAGCACAAATAGGATTGACGGCGTGCATAGCGGTATGGTCACATGCAAGAACCTCTGCACACCGTTGGCGCCGTCCACTTTGGAGGCGTCGTACAGTTCCCGCGGCACGTCCTGCAGAGCGGCGAGGAAGATGACGATCGTCGCGCCCTGGCCCCAGACGGCAATCAAGATAAGCGAGAGCTTGGCGATGGATGGGTCGGACAGCCAGGGGATCACCTGCAGGCCCAGGGACGCGAGTGTGGAATCAATCAGCCCGTAGTTCGGGTTGTAGAGCCAAAGCCAGACCATGGCTACTGCAACGGTTGGGAAGATGGACGGAAGATAGAAAATGGTGCGGAAGAAAGGGCGGCCGACGATCTTGTTGTTCAGCAGTCCCGCCAACAGGAAGGACGAGACCATTGCGGTCGGCACGCCCAGCACCACGAAATAGACAGTATTGAAGATAACGATGGGGAACGATGGGTCCTGGGTAAGCATGAAGGTGTAGTTCTGCAAGCCGATCCAGCGCGGCGGGTTGATGACGTCGTACAGCGTAAAGCTGTAATAGAGCGAGGCGAGGATCGGGTAGGCTGTGAAGGCCAGCAGCCCTATGATCCAGGGAGAGACGAACAATAACCCCATGATCTGGTTGCGGGCCGGTATGCTGAGGTGGAAGCCTCGGTGAGTAACAGGCTGGCTGCTAACCACTTTTCTGCCCTCCTCTCCGACAGCGGCAGTCGGTCTTGGCGAATCCGGGCATCAATACGGTGGCAGCTGCGGGCTGCCGTGCTGCTCCAGGGTCGCTTGCCACAGGTGGCAAAGGTAGGGTGGCTGGCCAACTGTTGGCCAGCCACCCAGCCTGCTAGATGCCGTTCGGGAACTGGTTCTTTAGTTCCGTGTCGGCGGCTTTCTGAAGCTGCGCGGCTGCCTCCTTCGGCTCGACCTTGTGGAAGTTGACCGAATCCTGGATCTTGCTCCACTGGTCGCTGACGAACGCCTGGACCGGGTCAACGTACACCCGCCACATCACGGTGGCCTCTGTAGCGCTCTTGACGAAGAAATCGAGCCCCTCGTACTTCTTGACGTCAAGCTTGTCGGCGAATGCTTTGTGGGCGCCGATCCAGCCGGTGCCGTCGAAGATGATCTGCATCGCCTTATCGGTATTGAGGTACTCGATGAACTGCCAGCCCAGGTCAGGGTCAGGACTGCCCTTGGGCAGCATTCCGTAGTGGCCGCCCGTGCTCTGCAGTTTGGTGCCCTTCTGGGCGGTGGGCACCCAGGTGTAAACGAAGTGCTTGTCGGGGGCGGATTTCGCCAACTCACCCGGGGCCCAGTAGCCGTTGATATTGGCCGCTTCCACGCCCGTTGGGAACATGGCCGTCGGGCTCTCGGTCCACGTGCCATAGCTCTTCGTGAACCCTTGGATCTTGTCGGCGCCCGCTATGTCGTAGAACTTCTGGATCATAGCGAAGGCATCGGCCATCTGGGCGTTATCGAAGTTGTACTTGCTGTTCGCATCGTCCCAGTACTTGAGGCCGAAGGCGGCCGGCCAGTAGAACGGGTCGCCGTCTCCGAAGGAGCCACCCATGGCGTCCAGCACGTCAATCCCCAGCGTCTTGATCGCGCCGCTGGCGTCAATGACGGTCGTGTCCTTGGCAAACTGGTAAAGAGAGTCGAAGTCATTGGGCAAGGCGTCCTCTTTGATGCCCTGCTTGTCGAGGAAGGCCTTGTTGAAGCACAGCCCCCAGCGAAGGTAGCCCTCGACAGCCGGCAGGCCATAGGTCTTGCCCTTCCACTGGCCCGCCTTCACCGCATCCTCGAAGAAATCGCTCATCTTGATGGTCGTGCTCTTGTCTATGTAGTCGTCCAGCTGGCGGGCCGCTCCTCGAACCCAGAACTCGGCGAAAATGATGTTGCCGGTCTCAACCGCTGGTGGGTTGCCACCGGCAATGGCAGCCAGCAACTTCTGAGTGATGTCCGAGACTTGCAACGGCTTGACCTGGAAGTCCTCGTGCGTGTCGTTGAAGTCTTTGCTGAGAGTGGCGAATGTGTTCAGGGCGGTCATGCCGCCCCAGCCAAACCACCACTCGATCACTTTCTTGCCGGTCTTGATCTGGACAGCGGACAGCGGGTTGGCAGTAGCGGTGGCCGCAGCCGCAGCCGCCTCGGTCGCGGGCGCGGTAGCGGCGGCTCCAGGAGCAGTGGTGGCGGCGGGGACGGTAGCAGCGGCGGGAGCAGTAGTAGGGGCCGGTGTTGCGCCGCAAGCAGCGAGCGCAGCGGCACCGGCAGAGGCGACGCTGAGGCGAAGCAAGGATCGGCGGCTCAGCCTATACTTCATGGACATGCCCATAAATCACCCCTCCTGTAAATCGAGATCATCGGGCAAATCAACGCCAGCGGCTGATGCGATACCTGCTAATCTGCTTTCCGGGTCCTCTCTTGCACCTCCTTTCCTCGGGCCTGTGGCCCACAGCGGACCCTGCTTGCGGGGGCGCCAGGGTCAAAGGTCAACGCAGCGACAAATCTGAACTATCATATCGAACCAGGTAACCACATATCCCTGGTTACCCCACATTATACCTTCTCGCCGGCATGCTTACAATTGGTAAGAGTTCACGGTTAGGGCTCAACTGTGAGAGTTTTCTTATAACCCCTAAGAACTACTCCGCCACCAATCGCGGGCGAGCCCCGGGAGCGCAGCAGCCCCAAGATGCCGTGTTCACCTCTGTCCGGGCCGTCACATGCTATAATGCGTGAGTTCAGAGGAGTGACCCCAGTGATCGAGACCCTCACCGTCTATACCAGAGCCCGCGCGCAACTATTGGACATAACCGCCGAAGTCCAGACCGCTTTGCACAGGCTGGCCTCCAGCCAATCGGACGGCATCTGCCTGGTGAGCGTGCCACACACCACCGCCGGCCTCTTGATCAACGAGAACGCTGACCCCTCCGTCGGGCGCGATCTGCTGGCCACCCTCGATCGCCTCGTCCCTTGGGCCGGAGACTACACCCATAGCGAGGGCAATGCCGCCGCTCATGTCAAAGCGACCCTGGTGGGCTCTTCCGTCAGCCTACCGGTCGAGGCCGGGCAGCTTCTGCTCGGCACCTGGCAGGGCATCTACCTGGCTGAGTTCGATGGACCACGCCGCCGCCAGGTACACATCAAGTTCGTCGCGGAGTAGGCCATTGGCAGCAGGATACATCTGGACCGAGCCATCAGGCCTGGCCAGGCAGTTGGACCGCCTCCTGGCAAATGTGGAGAAGCCGGCCCGCTACACCGGCGCCGAATGGAACGCCGTGATCAAGCCCTGGGATAGCGTCCGCCTGCGCCTGGCCCTGTGCTTCCCGGACGTGTACGAGATCGGCATGTCCAACCTTGGCCTGGCCCTGCTCTACGACTGCATAAACTCACGGCCAGACATGCTGGCGGAGCGCGCTTATTGCCCCTGGCCGGACATGGCTGAGGCCATGCGCAAGGCTGGCCTGCCCCTCTTCTCCCTCGAATCCCGCCATCGCCTGCGCGAATTCGACCTGATCGGCATCTCCCTGGGCAGCGAACTGAACTTCAGCACCGCCCTGGAACTGCTGGACCTGGCTGGCCTGCCCCTGCGGGCGCAACAGCGAGACGATACGATGCCCCTGGTGATCGCTGGCGGTAGCGCCTGCTTCAACCCGGAGCCAGTCTCACTCTTCTTCGACCTTTTCGTGCTCGGCGACGGCGAGGAGGCGCTGCCGGAGTTGGCCGACCTATACGCCCGCTTCCTGGGTGGGCGGCCCACACCAACCCCCGGCAGCCGGCGCCAGCGGCGCGAGTTCCTGCGCCAGGCGGCGGCCATCGCCGGCCTTTATGTGCCCGAGTTCTACGCCCCGCGCTACGGCCCGGACGGCAGGTTCGCCGCCCTGGAACCGCTCCTTCCTGGTGCGCCAGAACGCATCCGTTCCCGCGTCGTCCACCCCTTGCCCCCGCCGCCGCTGCGCCCGGTAGTACCTTACATCGAGACTGTCCACGACCGCGCCACCATCGAGGTGCGCCGCGGCTGCGGCCAGGGCTGCCGCTTCTGCCAGGCCGGCATGATCTATCGCCCGGTGCGCGAACGCCCCATCGGCGAGATACTCGAGGCTGCCGGGCAGATAATCGCCAACACCGGCTACGACGAACTGGGCCTGCTCTCCCTCAGCACCTGCGACTATCGCGGCATCGAGCCCCTGTTGCAGCAATTGGGCGAGCAATTCGGCGACGATGTGGCGGTGTCGCTCCCTTCGCTCAGGCTGGACTCGTTCTCGCTGCGCCTGGCCGAGATGGCCCAGCGCAAACGCCGTTCCGGCCTCACTTTTGCCCCGGAGGCAGGCACGCAGCGACTCCGGGATGCAATCAACAAGAAGGTGTCAGAGCAACAGCTCTACGAGGTGGCCGAAGCTGCCTTCAGCCGCGGCTGGCAGCGGCTCAAGCTCTACTTCATGGTCGGCCTGCCCACGGAGACGGACGAGGATGTACAGGGCATTGTGGACCTGTGCCGGCAGGTATTGGCCATCGGCCGCAAGCACCAGCGCGGCCGGGCGCGACTGGGCGTGAGCGTCGCCACCTTCGTGCCGAAGCCGCACACACCGTTCCAGTGGGCGCCGCTCGCCAGCGAGGCCGACCTGCGCCGCCGCCAGCAGATCCTGCGCGACGGGCTGCGCAGCCCGGCCATCGAGCTAGCCTGGCACGACACGCGCCTCAGCTACCTCGAGGCGCTCCTTGCCCGGGGCGATCGCCGCCTGGCGCCCGTGATCGAACGCGCCTGGCAGCTTGGAGCCCGCTTCGATGCCTGGGACGACCATTTCCGCCCACAGGCCTACCAGCAGGCCATGTCCGAACTGGGCCTCGACGGCGAGGCGCTCGCCCGCCGTGAACGCGCCCTCGACGAACCCCTGCCCTGGGAGTTCATCGAGACCGGCGTCGGCCCGGGTTACCTGAGGCGCGAATACCAGCGTGCCCTCGCTGGCACGACCACGCCCGACTGCTTCGAGCGTTGCGCTGGCTGCGGCGTGAGCGACAGCCGCTCCCTGAGGTGCTGGGAATGAGCCCAACCGTTCATACGTACGAGGCACGCTTCGCTCGCCAGCAGCCGATCAGGTACATTTCGCACCTGGACATGACCCGCGCCTGGGAGCGCATGCTACGCCGGGCCAGGCTTCCCCTCGCCTACTCCGAGGGCTTCAACCCCCGCCCGCGCCTGGCATTCGCGGCGCCACTGCCCGTTGGCGTGCTCTCCCTGGCGGATATCGTGGAGTTCGTGCTCTCCCAGCCGCTCGAACCCGAGCTGGTGCTCGCCGCCCTGCAGCAACAGGCAGTCCCAGGCCTGGCGATTTACCAGGTGCAGCTTGTGCCCCCTGGCAGGGCGGCTCTGCAGGCGCGCATGCGCCAGGCCACCTACTCCGTCCGCCTGCCCGCTGCCGACCTCAGCGGCCTGCAGCAGGCCGTGGCCCGCCTGATGGCCGCCGACCACGTGCCCGTTCGCGTCATGAGGCAAGGGCAGATGCGCGAATACGACCTCCGTCCGCTCGTCCTGGAGGCCAGCGTTCAGCTGGATGGCGACCCCTCACTGCAGTTGCGCCTGCGCCACGACCAGCAAGCCACCGGCCGGCCGGGCGACATCCTGCAGGCGTTGGGCCTGGACGCAGCCGATGCCGAGATCACGCGCACCGGCCTGATCCTGGCCGAAGCCTAGCGTACCGGTCGAATGTCACGCAGCGAAACTCAATGCGCAGACCAGCGCGTAGAGCCGCGACCTTCGCCGTACTGTGCGGTACACACGACACGCCATCCACCATCAGGCAACGTAGTGTAGGGGCTGGGTCAGCGAAGCTGACACATTCCCGGAAGCTGACACATTCCCGTCGTTCTCCAGCCTGACGACGCCCACAAGGGGCTATACTACACCGTAATCGAGGCCGTCGACGCCGTCGAGGCTGTCGACCCCGTCGACGCCGTCGACGCTGTCGACGCCGGATCATGTCCGCGACCGTAAGTCGCTGCGGACGGTTACACTACTCGACCGAAGCCTGGCCCTGTCGCCCTGGCAATGCCCCAGACGAGAGCGCCTTCCCGCCAAGATAAGGGAACGCCGATGGACGCCGATTCACACCGGTCCTGGCGGCAATAACCGTACTCGATCGGCGTTCATCGGCGCCTATCTGCAT
>DAOTVV010000189.1:0-5803 GCA_034436255.1 Anaerolineae bacterium | reverse complement strand
CGCTCCGCCGGTCTCATGGCGAAACATGGCGTTCGCCGCACAGGTTGCGCGCCATCAGGACAGTGACTGGCCAGTTCCTGCTTTATCTCACCCTCGTGATCGGCTCGATCGTGATCCTCTTCCCGTTCTACTGGATGGTCTCCACCTCGGTGAAGCCGCCGGACGAGGGGGTAACCCTGCCGATAACCTGGATCCCGAGCCGCATTCTCTGGTCCAACTACCCGAAAGCCATCAATGCCCTGCCAGTCTCGGTGCTCGTCTTCGTCAAGAACTCGGTCGTACTCAGCACCCTCGTAGCGATAGGCCACACCTTTACCAGTGCTCTCGTCGCCTACCCCTTCGCCCGCCTGCGCTTCCGTGGCCGGCGCACACTCTTTCTCATCATCCTGGCGACGATGATGATTCCGGGCCAGATCACCATGATCCCCTTGTTCATCATTTTCTCCCGCCTGCACTGGGTGAACACCTTCCTGCCGCTCGTGGTCCCCGCCTATTTCGGCGATGCCTACTACATCTTCCTGCTGCGCCAGTTCTTCGCCACCATCCCCAAGGAGATGGACGACGCCGCCAAGATAGATGGCTGCAGCGTCTACGCGATCTTCTTCCGGATGATCCTGCCCATGTCCACGCCGGCTCTGGGAATCACGGCCATCTTCTCCTTCAGTGGCATGTGGAACGCCTTCCTCGGCCCGATGATCTATCTGAACCAGATGGAGAAGTTCCCCCTGGCGCTGGGCCTGCGCGCCTTCCAGGCAGGGCCCGGTTCGCGCGCCATCCATTGGGAGTCCATGATGGCCATCTCCGTCCTGATGACCATCCCCATGCTCGTGCTCTTCTTCATCACCCAGCGCAATTACATTCAGGGGATCGTCATCACTGGCGTGAAAGGCTAACTCAAGCTGCGGTCAGGCACGCCCGCTCTTGTTGTCCGCATTGGCGGGCGTCGCTAGAATGGCCGCAATCGCAAGGGGGTAGATCAGTCATGAAAAGCAAAATCGTCATCATCGGCGCTGGCAGCGCTTCGTTTGGCCCGGCCATTCTGAGCGACATCCTGCAGTCCAAAGAGCTGCGCGGCAGCACCATCTCGCTCGTGGACCTCAACGGCCAGGGATTGGAGTTGATCGCGAAACTGGCCAGGCGCATCAACGACGAGTGGGATGCCGGCATGGTCATCGAGTCCACCACGGACCGCAACCAAGCTCTGCCTGGCGCGGATTTCGTGATCACGTCCATCGCCGTGGACCGCGAGAAATGCTGGCGGCAGGACTGGGAAGTGCCGGCCAAGTACGGCATTCGCCAGCCATTGGGCGAGAACGGCGGCCCTGGCGCCGCCTTCCATACAGCCCGCAACGCCCCCATGCTTCTTGCGATCGCCAAGGACATGGAGAAGCACTGCCCACAGGCCTGGTTGCTGAACTTCACCAACCCCGTCCCCCGCATGACCCTGGTCGCTCGCCGCTATAGCTGCATCAAGACCGTCGGCCTCTGCCACCAGATCGGCATGGGTTACGGCATCGTTGCCGCGGTACTGGCCAAAGACCTCGGCATCGAGATGCCCGAGAGCGGCAGCGAGAGCGATATGTTCCACGCCGCCGCCAAGCACTCGCACGAGCTGCTGGACATCAAGGCCGCTGGCATCAACCATTTCACCTTCATGCTCGACATCCGCCACAAGCAGACAGGCGAGGACCTCTACCCGCTCTTCGCCAGGCGCCTGAAGGAAATGCCACCCAGCGTCCAGCCGCTCTCACGGCGTATCTTCGCTGCCTACGGCGTCTTCCCGGCCACGGGCGACGGCCACCTGGCCGAATACACCCACTGGACTCATGACCCGCAGACTAAGCCCTGGGAGAAATACGGCCTGCACCTTTACGATTGGGACGCTGCTGAGAGGGGCCGGGATGAGATGTGGCGGCGAATTGAAGCTATGGCTGCCGGCGGCCCGCTCGAGGGTCGAATCAAGACCGGCTCCGGCGAACGTGCCGTGCCCATCATCGAGGAAATGCTGCTGAACAAGAACGCCTATGAGGTGGCCGTAGACATCCCCAACGACGGCTACATCGCCAACCTCCCAGATGGCGCCATCGTCGAGGTGCCCGGCGTTGTCAGTCGCTTCGGCATCCAGGGTATGGGCGTCGGCTGCCTGCCCGAGCCCATCGCTGCTCTCTGCCGCACCCAGATGACCGTGGCCTCGCTCGCCGTGGACGCGGCCGTGCTCGGTAGCAAGGAACTGCTGCTGCAAGCCGTCCTCACCGACCCCATGGTCAACGATATGGATCAGGGCCGCGCTTTGGTGGATGAGATGCTGCAATTGCAGGCCAAGTACTTGCCCCAGTTCCAGGGCAAGTAGATTCGCGCGATCCGGAGGGGTGGGCTGCTCAGCCCGCCCCTTCCGCTCTCCCCGGGCTCTTGTGCTTCGTCAGGCCTCGACCCAATCCCGATCCTGAACCCCGGGCCACATCAGCGGTTGACAAGGGCGGCGGCATGCGCCAAAGTTGTACGTGCCGTTTTGCAGGATTGGCGCCGGCGCCTGTGTGGGAGGATGCCTATGTCGCGCTGGATCAACGCCCTCAGCCTGGTCGCGTTCCTTGCCATCGCAGCGACGAGCAGCGCCTGCCAGGGTATCAGCCTTGGCAAGGCCTCACCAACCGCCCTCGGGCCAGCCAGCGTCACATCACAACCTTCGCCTTCTGCCACTGTTACCGCAGCCGCTGTGGCCACGCCCAGCGCCACTGCCTCGCCTTCCCCCGCGCCGACGAGCACAGCCGCACCCAGCCCAACATCCTCGCCCGTCACCTACACCGTGAAAGCGGGAGACACCCTGAGCGACATCGCCGCCGTTTACGGCACAACGGTCGAGGCGATCGCCAGGGCGAATAACCTCGCTGACCCGAACGTGCTCGCCATCGGCCAGGTGCTGATCATCCCGACGCCGGAGCCAACGGCCACGCAATCGCCGACTGCGGCGGCGTGAGACCACTCGCCGAGCGGCTGTCCTTCTGGGCAGCAGAATCAGCGCTCATCTCCCGTGCCCGCCCGCTACGCGCAAGGCCTGGCCCCTTCTTTGCCGCCCTCGGGGCCGTCAGCTAACATGACCCGAATTGAGCCATCAAGCTCGTGAGAGATAGGTGAACATGCCGGTCGCCCTGCAAGGCCTCGAGTGGTTAGCCGTTATACCGATGTTGAGCGTGTTGGTATTAGCGCATGAGCTGGGCCACTTCCTGGCCGCTCTGTGGATGAAGGTCAAGGTCGAGGAGTTCGGCCTCGGTTACCCGCCGCGCATGCTCACTCTCTGGGAGCACAAGGGCGTCAAGTACACGCTCAACTGGCTGCCTTTTGGCGGCTTCACGCGCATGCTTGGCGAAGAGGCTGGCTTCGACACCCCTGGCAGCCTGGCGAGCAAGAAGCCCTGGCAACGCTTCATCGTTTTCGCTGCCGGCCCCTTCTTCAACTTCGTGCTCGCCGTGCTCATCTACATCGGCCTTTACCTGGGCGGCGTTCCCGAGGCCATCGGCCCCGTACTGGTGGAAGCGATTGCGCCAGGCTCGCCGGCTGCAGCGGCCGGCCTGCAAGCGGGCGACGTCATCACCAGGATCGGGGATTATCCCGTGCGCAGCCTCAGCCAGGTGCAGGATGCCACCAAGGCCTACTTCGGCGTTCCCACCGCACTTGTCGTCGAGCGCGGCGGGCAGACGCTCACCCTCTCCATCACCCCAAGGCGCCCGAGCGAGACGCCTCATGGCCAGGGTTCAATGGGCGTCACAATCACCATCCAGCCGATCGAGAGCGTCACGATGCACCCGGTCGGGGTTGGGCGCAGTGTCATCCTCGGTGTGCAGCGGGCCTTCCTGCTCACTGGCAGCATGGCCGAGGGTCTGGGCCAGTTGGTGGGCAGCCTGATCACGCCCAAGGTTGCGGCGCCGCCGGGCGGGGTATCTGGCCCGATAGGCATCGCCCGCCTCACCGGCGAAGTTGTCCGCAGCGGCTGGCTGCCCTTCCTTGACCTCACCGGCTTTCTCAGCCTGAATTTTGCTCTGCTCAATATCCTGCCCCTGCCCGCTCTCGATGGTGGGCACATCGCTTTCGTCGTGGCCGAGTGGCTGCGCCGCGGCAAGCGCGTCCCTCCGGAGCGCGAAGCGCTCGTTCACTTAGTCGGCATGGCACTGCTCATCGGCCTGATGCTCGTCGTCTCGTACCTCGACATCGTGCGCTGGATACAAGGGGGCAGCGTCCTGCCCGGCGGCGGCTAGCCTCGCCAGGCTCCCCGCCAGGCCTCACGTCGCCTTACAGGCGCCCACCAGCTATGGTACAATCGGGGCCGTCACAAGCGATCGCTAGCCGGGCCCGGCCAGGATGTGCCGGACGGCAAGTCTCTTCAGGAGGCGCCACAGTGGAAACAGTGAAGCTGGGTTTCGTGCCTGCGCACCGTGTACCTTTTGACGAACAGTGGGCCAGGGATATGCGCCGGCGCTGCCTTAGCGTCATGCAGCAGCAGCCGGGCATTGAGTGGGTCGTGCCCGACGAGGGTCTCACCGAGGGCGGCATCGTCCGTAATGACGAGGACGCCGAAAAGGTCACCAAGCTCTTCCGCGATCAGGGCGTCCAGGGCATCGTCATCGGCGCGATGACCTTCGGCGACGAAGTATCGGCCGTGGCGGTCGCCCAGTCGCTATCCGGCCTGCCCGTCCTCCTGTTCGGCACGAAAGAGGGCGACTTCCTGCCGGATGGCGGGCGGCGCTCGGATTCCTTCTGCGGCACGCTCTCCATCGCCTCCGGCCTGTACCGCCGCCGCATCCCGTTCGTGTTTGCCGGCATCCTCTTCCCCGAGGAGCCCCTCTTCGCACAGGAGATCAACCGTTTCGCCGGCACCTGCAATACGATCAAGAACTTCATGGGCGCCAAGATCGGGCTCATTGGCCCTCGCCCGGAGCGCTTCGAGACCTGCGCCTGCGACGAGGTGGCCATGATCCAGAACTTCGGCCAGCGCCTCATCCCGGTGTCGCTGCCTGAGGTCTTTGTGCCCGCCCGCCGGCTCAGCGACGACGATCCCGACGTCCAGGCCATAGTGGCAGACATCAAGGCTCGCGCCGACACGAGCGAGGTGAGCAATACAACGCTCGCCCGTCTCTCCAAACTCGAGAAAGTGCTCATGGACCTGGCGAAGAGCAAAGGCATTCGTGCCATGGGGCTGCAGTGCTGGAACACCATCCAGATGGACTACGGCGTCACGCCCTGCCTGGCGATGGGCCGCCTCACCGAGCGCGGCATCATGACCGCTTGCGAGGTAGACATCTACGGCGCCCTCACTATGCTCGCCCAGTATGAAGCCGCCCGCCGCGTCACCGTTCCCCATTTCATTGACTGGACTATCCAGCACCAGCAACTGGAAAACGTCTTCTTCGCCTGGCATTGCGGCAATGCGCCCATGTGTTTGGCAGCACCAGGCTGCAGGCCCCAGGTGCGCATCCAGAGCATCCTGGGCAAGCTCTTCGAAGGCGATGCCGGGCAGGGAGCCGGCGAGTTCGAGCTGGCCCCGGGGCCGGTCACGCTCTCCCGCCTGCAGGAGTACGACAATCGGTTCAAGATGCTGATAACCAAGGGCGAGATCATCCCCGATGACCGCCACCTGCGCGGATCCTGGTCTTGGGTGAAAGTCGAGAACCTGGACCGGCTGTACCGCACACTGGTGCAGGAAGGCTTCGTCCATCACGCCAGCATGATCCCAGGCGATTACAGCGACGTGCTGGCCCAGTTCTGCCAGTTCGCCGGCATCGAGGTCGTCCTCGTCTAGCCGCCAGGCCTC
>DAOTVV010000188.1:0-3639 GCA_034436255.1 Anaerolineae bacterium | reverse complement strand
ATCAGGCGAGAGGCACGAGAGAAGACGACGATGCGCTGGCGGCCGCCGATGGCGTGCGTCGCCCGCATTGCGGCCATGTAGGACAGGATTCCCAGCAAGGAACTCGCTCCGGTCATCAGGCCAACCTGGCTGTTGTTGGCGCCGAAGCCTAGCAGGAACAATGGCAGGAAGGGGTTATAGAACGAGTAGCTGAAGGCGATGAAGAGTCCATCTACCCAGAAGAGCGCTAGCCCTTTGAAGACATCCGGTGGGGTGTTGGGTTGGGCGACGATCAGCCTGGCTGGCAGGCGCCGCAACGAGCGCCAGAGGCGTAAGGAGGGCGATGTCACGGCTAGTTGACCAGGATGAGCAACATCATGCGGCTGTTATAATGGGACCGCTGCTTAGGATAGTCAAACCAACGGAACCAAAACGGTGATGGTGCCCAGAGGATGCCGAGTGGGCCTTTGGTACCATGTCCACACGGAGAACCACGCGTGGCACACAAGTTGCAGAAGCTAGTTGCTATCCATCACCGGCCTGGACTCTGGCAGGTGCGGAGGAATTCTCCCGACGATGCGTGGCAAGGTGTACGACCTTCTCGAGCAACGTGTTGAGGACCTGGCGACTCTGCCTGGCGTCGCCGTTCAGCTCATCGAGAAGTGCTCGCAGACGGACGTGCGTATATCGGAACTTGCCAGCCTGATCGAGGCTGACCAGGCCATCGCCGCCAAGATCCTCAGGCTCGCCAACTCGGCCTTCTACGGCAGGCCCTCCGCCGTCAGCACCATCCGTGAGGCGGTGATGATGCTTGGGCTAGAGACCGTGCGTGCCCTCGGGCTCAGCACGGGGGTCTACGCGGTTTTCGAGCGCCAACCCACGCAGGACCGTGGTGGCCTCGAGCGGCTGTGGCAACACGGTATTGCCGTAGCTCTCTGCGCCCGCGAGATCTCGCGGCGCGTTGGGTACAAGGAACGAGAGCGAGCATTTGTGGCCGGGCTACTCCATGACATCGGCCAGGTCGTCCTCGCCCAGCATTTGCCCGAGAGCTACCCAGCGGTGATCGCGACAGCCAGAACCGCACACCTTCCGCTCGAACGTGCCGAGCAGGATATGCTTGAGACAGACCACGCCGAGGTGGGCGGTTGGCTGCTGGAGCGCTGGCACTTGCCGCCCGAATTGCGCCTGCCTGTGTCATTGCATCACCAGGCCACCCTGCCGGCAAGCGGCGATGCCACGGCGGTTACCGCTTGCATCATCCAGGTGGCGGATTGGTTGGCCACCTCCCAGGGCCTGGGCTCGCCCTGGCGGGATGACTCTGTGATGCTGGTTCCTCAGTGCCGTGCCACCCTGGCCATCGAAGATGATGCTTTGATCCAGCTCTGTTTGGGGCTGGACAAGCGCGTCTCCCAGGTGGCTGTCGCCATGGGTCTCTCGGCCATTTCGCCGGACGTGTTCCAGAGGGCACTCTACTCGGCCAACCGATCCCTGGCGCAGATGGCGGTGGAACTCGACCAACGCAGCAGGCGCCTTCAGCGGAGCCTGGCGTTGCTAGAGCTGTTGCAGTCGGTCTCGGCGGCGCTGGCTGCCAGCGACGACCTGCGTTCGATGCTCGAGGCCTACGTGCGGGCGATGTGTGCTGCTACCTGGCTGGACCACGTGCAAGCCGTGGTGCCTCTGAGCCGCGAGACGGTTCTCCTGGCCACAGGAGAACGCACAGTGGATGGCGTGGCTTCAGCACAGGTGCGCAGCGTCAGCGCCGGCGAATGGCTGCGCTCGCAGCAGCTGTGGAGCCGCTCGCCAGCCTATCTGCGTGGCAGCTTCCGTTTGTTAAACGGTAGCCAGGGCGAACTTGCCGTGCGGCTGCGGCAAGACCCCGATGTTTCGGCAAAAGAGATTGACCTTGGGCCGTTCGTCAGTCTATTGGGGCTAGCAGTTGAGCGGGCGGTGGCTAACCGCGAGGCTGCTGATATCGCTGAGCGGCTGAAAGTGCAGGCGGCGCAGAGTGCGCCGGCAGCGCCATCACCGGCTGCTGCGAACAGCGTCGAGTCCGATCAACGCTTGCGGCTGTTGGGCGAGATGACGGCAGGCGCCGCCCATGACCTCAACAACGCCATCGCCATCATGCTCGGCCAGGCCCAACTCGGCATGCTCGTAGAGGATGTCGCAGAGGCAAGGCACTACCTGGGCGCGATCGAGAAGAGCGCTAAAGACTGCGCCGCCACTGTGAGGAGGCTGCAGGAGTTCGCCCGCGGCACGCGCAAGAGCCAGGCGGGTCGTACCTGCGACCTGGCCGCCGTGGCCCGCGAGTCCGTGGAGATCACTCGCCCACGCTGGCGGGACGAGGCCCAGAAGCGAGGCATACAGATTACCCCGGTCGTTGATGTACCAGAATCGCTGCTGGTGGATGGAGACGCAGCAGCGTTCCGAGAGGTGCTCACCAACCTCATCTTCAACGCGATTGACGCCATGCCCAACGGGGGGACGCTTGCCGTGCGCGCCTGGTCGGAAATGGGGCGAGCCCACCTCTCCGTGCGCGATAGCGGCGTGGGGATCACCCCTGAGGTGCGCGAGCACATCTTCGAGCCCTTTTACACGACAAAGGGGGAGAAGGGCACAGGTCTCGGCCTGGCCATGTGCAAACGCATCATCGAAGAGCATCTTGGTGAGATCTCGGTGTTCAGCCGCCCGGGCGCAGGGACAACGTTTCTCATCTCTTTGCCACTGGCCGGCGCCGCGAGCGACGCTAAGGCGGAGGGGCCGGTGCTCCAAATGGGGCGGACTCTGAAAGTGCTGGTGATAGATGATGAACCCCAGGTGCGGGAGGTCCTGCAGCGCATGCTGAGGCTGGATGGGCATCTGGCGCAAGCTGCCAGCCTCGCTCGTGAAGGGCTTGAAGCCTTCGGCCAGGAGCGCTACGATCTCGTTATCACTGACCTGGGCTTGCCCGATATGCCGGGTTGGGACGTAGCGCGTGCGATCAAGGCCGGCAGCCCCGCCACCCCGGTCGTGCTCATGACCGGCTGGTCCGAGGAGCAGGACCGGCCGCTGAGTGGCGGCGGCGTCGCGGCGGTCCTGGTGAAGCCATTCGGCATCGCGGAGTTACGCCAGGTAATCAGGAGCGTCGTTCCCGAAGGCGAGGCAAGGGCGACTGCGGATGGCAGCCCGGGTCAGAATCGGAGTGGAGGTTAGAAGCATGCTCACCAGGGCGGAGTACAATGCAGCTTGCCAACGGGCTTTGCAATACCTCGAGAAGGCGTGCATAGCCTTGTCGGAGGATGAGAAGGGCAGGATAGAGGTCGCGGAGTTCGGGCTAGGCCGGCTGAACGAGGTTGGCCTGGAGATACTGACCTATGTCAACACCGAACGCGTCTGCGCCAAGGAACTCGTGCTCTTCCCGCGGCAGTTGTGCCCCGAGCACCGGCATCCGCCGGTGGCGGGCGAGCCAGGTAAGGAGGAGACCTTCCGCTGCCGCTGGGGCGAGGTATACGTCTACGTGCCTGGCGAGCCTGTCGCGGAACCCAAAGCCCAGGTAGCGCCGGATGTGGCGCAGTACCTCACCGCGTGGCATGAGGTGATCCTGCGCCCGGGCGACCAATATACTCTCTACCCCAACACGCCGCACTGGTTCCAGGCGGGTGAGGACGGCGCTATCGTCTC
>DAOTVV010000187.1:0-5961 GCA_034436255.1 Anaerolineae bacterium | reverse complement strand
CCCGGTGGTTACCTCAGCCGGACTGGCTCCCTGCACGGCGACGAGGGCGCCGGCCTGGGCAAGCGCGGCACGTACTTGTTCCGCCTGTTCAGGGGTGAGCCCGGTGGCGAGCAGGACTGGCGCTGCGAGAATATAGGCCTGAGCGCCGTGCGAATCGAGGCCGAAAAGCTGGCGCAGGGCCTGCTGTACGTAGAAACGGACGGCAGCAGGCACGGCCTGGAGCAGGACCTGGCAGGAGGCTGCGGCCTCAGCCGACTTCGCACTCCCCGCCCCCTGCTCGCCAGGAGGCTCCTGCGAGGCAGCATCGCCGGGCGCCGCCGTGGTCGGTGGCGCATTGGCACCGGGATCGGGCTCCTCGCCCTGGATGCGTGGCGCCTGGCTGGCGACGGCCTGAGCAGACTCTCCCTGAGTAACGGCTGGTGCCGCTGTCTGCGTGACGGGCCTACCACACTCCGGGCAGAACCGCGCCCCGGGACGCAAAGCAGCACCGCATGCCGGACATTGCTGGCCAGTCTGAGGTTGGCTGGACATGGTTCTGGGCTACCTCCGCTGGTTCACTCCTGCCCTCTGCGGCCTCTGGGCGCATGCGAGCCGTGGGCGGCCAGCCGGTGGCCTTACTAGGCCACTGGCGTGCCGCAACTGTCGCAGAACTTGGCCCCGGGCCGCAACGCTTGGCCACAGCTTGGGCAGTTGGCCACGGCCGGAGCACCACAGTTGTCGCAGAACTTAGCTCCCGGCCGCAGTGGCTGACCACACTGGCTGCAGACCGGAGCACTTCCTGCGGTGGAGGCGGGTTTCGGCTGCACGGTAAGCGGAGGTGGAGCACCGGCACCCGCACCAGGCCACCCAGCCGGCCGCGGCTGATTCACCTGGGCCGGCCCCATGGGCGCTGGTGGTTGCCCCGGTTGCATCGGCGCGCCAGGGTAGGCGGCCTGCCCGGGGAGCGGGGCAGACGGCATCATGCCCGGGCCCGGCACGGCACCCCCGCCAAAGGCGGAGTTGCTGCGGACGAAGTTGTCTATGAACTGCCAGGTCTGGCTCTGCAGTTGGCTCTGCTGATATGTGCCCACCCCCGCGCCGATCAGGCCGAGAGGGCCGAGCAGGATCAGGCCGCCGGCACCGGCCAGGGCTTTCTCGCCCCATTTGGCGCCGCCAACCTCCACGCCGATATTGTCGCCTTCATGGGTGAGAACTACTGTTAAGGCGTTGCTCATGCCGGCAAGGCTGCGCAGTGTACTCTCCTTGCGCGCTTGTACGGCAAAGCCACCATTTTGGGCCGGAAAGGACTGGGCCTGGTAACCCTGGCTGGCATACCAGCGGCCGAGCGCATCGCCCAGAGCGACGATCTCTATGTCCGGCGCGTAGAAGTACCTCTTCTCCATGAGCCCACCTCTTCTGGCCTTGGCATAGCGCTGAGCGTGACGATACTCTTGAAGCCGCAGCTATCAATTAATCCTACCATAGACAAGCCCCAGGCTCAATGGCTGGAGCGACAAACAACATGCAGCACCAGTGCTGGGGTGGCGCAGGGCGGCGGCCGCCTGGTTCAGGCCCCGCGCTGCGCCTGGCCCGGACGCGCATCCAGGGCCAGGCGTGTGGCGACGGCGAGCAGCGAGCCGGGGTCCAGCAGCATGTTGGTATAAGCCGCGTTGGCCATCGGGCACCAGCATTCGTGCCGGCGGATGCTGCTGCGCAGGCGGCCCGCTTCCTGGCTGAACCAGATGGGGCGCAGGTCGTAACCCGTCTCGCGCAAGTTGCCGATGGGCTCGGCGCGCGTGCAGCAGGTCCAGACGTCGCCCTCAGGGCTGATGTGACCGCTTGCCCAGCCGGCGTAGCAGGGGATCACCTGCCGTTTCTCGCGGACGATGCGCTCGGCCAGGCGGTAGTAACGGGAGCGGAAGGCACGCGTAAGCCGCGAGAAACCCTGGGCCGGCTGCCTTTCCAGGCCGGCCAGCAGCGTGTCTACTGCCTGGGCGTACTGCTGGGGCGTGGGGGCGATGTCCGCTTCCAGGGTGCCCAACTCACGGCGCTGCTCAGCGATCTCGGTGATATAAGCATCTGGCCCCAGGGCGAGCAGGCCCTCCTGAATCTGCGCCAGGTCGTCAACGTTGAAGCGCGAGATCACGCTGTGGATGCTGAGCGTCAGATTGGGCGCCTGGAGGGCGCGCAGGCCTTCCCAGGTGCGCATGGCCTTCTCCCAGTTGCCGGGCACGCCGCGGATACGATCGTGGCTATCACCAAGCCCATCGAGCGAAAGGTTGATACCGATGTTGCTCGCCGGGCAGGCGGCGGCGATGCGGGCTACAGCCTCGACGATGCGCTCGCCTAGCAGGCCGTTGGTGGGGATGGTGATGGCGCTAGGCCGGCAGGAGCGGTAGGCAGCGGCGACAATCTCGGGCAGGTCCTGGCGCAGGAATGGCTCGCCGCCGCTGAAGGTGATATAGACGGGCGAGTGACCAAGGGACGTGAACACGCGCTGCCATTCTTGGAGCGTCAACTCCTGGGAGCGTTTGCGCCAGATGTTACAGGTGAGGCAGCGGCTGTTGCAGCGGTAGGTGACGCTGCAGACGAGGCTGAAAGGGAGCGATGGCAGGCCCAGCCAGCGGAACAGCCACTGGCGCAGCAGCCTGGGCAGTATCTCAAGCACGGTCCGATTCCACCCGCTCGGCCAGCACGTAGCGGTGATGCGCCCAGAGGCCCTTGAGCCAGCGCGGCAGGCGCGAGCGCTCCAGCCAGGCATAGCGCAGGACCCGCTCACGCATGCCCGGTTCGCGCCCCAGGTAGTAGTCCATGGTGCTCCAGCGCCATCCTTCCCCCTGGAAGCGGCTCTGCAGGCGCCTCGAGCGGATGCCCAGCTTGCCCAGCAACTGAGCCGCCGGCATCACCGTATCGGGCCAGGGGGGGACATCCATTACGCCCTGCTCTACGATGCGATAGCCCTGAGCGACGATGGTCGCCCGGATGCGCCCGATCGCCGTCCAGGCCTCGTTGACGTGCCGGAAGAATTCGGGTTCGACCAGGTACTTGCGCAGCAGATAACCGGGCTGGCGCGGGTTCGGCATGGCCACGAAGACGAGGCGGCGGGAGACACGGCAGAGCTCCTTGAGCAAAGCCTCGGGGCTGAAGAGGTACCAAAGCCCGGCCCACTGCCAGGCAAGGTCGAAGCTTGCGCTGGGAAAGGGGAGGGAGCGCATGGCGGGGCTGAGCTGGAACCTGGCCGGCAAGCCCAACTCGCCCCATATGCGCTGTACAGCCGTCAGGCGCCTCTGGTTGTCGTCAACCAATGTCACCTGGCAGCCAAGGCGGGCCAGGTGGACGCTATTGATGCCCGATACGCCGGCCATGCCGAAGATGGGCGCCTCGACCACGCTCTCGAGGGCGTAGCGGCGCTGCAAGCCCTCCAGGTAGTCGTTCAGTATCAGGCGCTCGTATACGAGCCCGAGGCCTTCGTTGTAGTCAGTGAGGTAGCGTTCCCAGGCGGCTTCAGGCAACTGGCTCTTTCCCGGCGAAGCTCACGACGAGCGCCCCGTTCTCGTACCTGGCTCCCTCAACGGGTAGATGGGCCAGCATGTTCGGCAGGAGCAGGTTGTGGCGGAAGTTGCCGATGCGCACGATCAACTCGTCCCGCTTGCGCGTCAGGTCAATAGCATCGCGGCTGGCAAGCGGCAGCGATAGGGTCAGGCGATAGTGGCCGTTCTCCTTGCTTATGTTGTACAGCTGCTCGCTGTGCAGCACACGGGAGGGGTCCACGTCGCCGAAGCAAATCTCGGCCATGCGCCGCAGCATCTCGACCCCGACCAGCTCCTGGGGGAACATGGGGACCGTGAAGAGTGGCAGGCCCGAGAATGCCTCGTGAACCAGCTCCATGTTCGCTGCCTGGGCTCGCCTCCAGGCGCTGAAGTACGGGTCGGTGACCTCCTCAGGGATGATGCGGTTGCAGATGACCGCATCCACCACGAAGCCGTACAGTGAAACGTAGGTGAGGGTGCGCTGGGCTTCCTTGATGACCATCTTGTCGGGGTTGAGGACCAGGCGCACGGTGGACACGGTGGGGTCGGCCATAAGGTCGTGCATGCGAGCCAGGTCGCGTGTCAGACCCTGGACCACCTCAAAGAGGGCGTCGTCGGGCAAGGGCAGGCTGGTCAGGTTGCGAAGCACCGGCCGCGCCACTTTCATCGCCTGCCGCTGGACGGGGAAGATCTTATCTATGTACCACTTCACCGCCTCGGGGAAGGAGAGGAAGCGCAGAGTCTCGGCAGTGGGGGCGCAGTCCACTATGACGGTATCGTACTCGCCGCATTCTGCCAGGTGGACGACCTGGAGCAGGCTGGCGAGCTCGTCCATGCCGGGGACGATGGCCGTCTCCTCGGCGATGACGCTATCCATGCCTTTCCAGGTGAGCAGGGCGGAAAGGTAGAGCTGCACATTGCGCCAGTACTTGTCCATCTGGTGCAGGACGTCTATCTCCTGGGCCCAGAAGTTCGGGGCCAGCGACACCGGCTCGGGGCCGACCTCGAGGTCGAGCGAGTCCGAAAGGCTGTGCGCCGGGTCAGTGCTGACCACGATTGTGCGCTGGCCAGCGGCGGCGCAGTGCAGGGCGGTGGCAGCGGCGGCGCTCGTCTTGCCTACGCCGCCCTTGCCTGTGTAAAGGATAATACGCGGCATGAAAACACCTTTCTCGCCCTGGCAGTGCTACGGCTTCACAGAGGAGCTTGCCAAGGCTTAGCTACAGGGTTGCTTACTGAACATAGTCATTATAGCCCCGCGCAGCCTGCGGGGCGAAAGCCGCAAGGCGGGCGGTGGACAGCGGGCCACTGCATGAGTAGCATGAACTGATTCGGGTCGTTGCCTGCGCCGGCGGCGAGCGACGCCCGGTTTCGCAGCGATGACGGCGGCCTGGCATCTTCATCCGATGCGGAGGGGAACATGCGCTTGAGCAAACGCGTCTATATCGTCGGCAGTGGTGCAAATGGGTTCTATCTATCCCACCGTAACGACTGCACCGTGTACGCCATTGACTGTGGCGGTCCCATCGTGCTGGTTGACGCGGGCGTGGGCGTGGACACAGACGCCATTCTTGAGAACATGCACTTCGACGGCCTCCAACCTGAGAGGGTTACTCACCTCTTGCTGACGCATAAGCATGCCGACCACAGCGGCGGCTGCGCCAGCTTGCACAATAGCCTGGGGCTGAGCGTGGTGGCTACAGAGCACACCGGTGATGTCCTCGCCCGCGGCGACGAGGAGGCCATCAGCCTGCCAATGTCGAAGCGAGCGGGCATCTACGATGCTGACCTGCCCTTCCATGCCTGCCCGGTTGAGAAGCGACTCAAAGATGGCGATACCCTCCAGGTGGGGGATGTCATGTTCACCATGCTGGAGACGCCCGGCCACTGCGCCGGCCATGCCGCGTTCCTGTTCACCGACGAGGGTAAGCTCCATCTCCTCGGGGGCGACAATATCTTCCAGGGTGGCAGGATCCTGCTGCAGAACATCCCGGACTGCGACCTGCAACAGCACCTGGCCACGGTGCGTCGTCTGGCAGCGCTGCCGGTGGATGTGTTCCTGCCCGGGCACACCATGCCTTGCCTCAAAGAGGGCTACCGCCATCTGCAGGCGGCAGCGGCACGCCTTGACAGGATGCTTGCACCGGAAAGCTACCTCTAGGCCCAGGCCAGAGGCCATGTCCCAACGGCCAGCGGCGAGGCGAGCAGTGGGTGCGACTATTGCGCCATTGTACGGCCATGGACGCCATGTTAGGATAGGCCCACCCCTGCTGAGGAGGGCGTGTGCCGCTCCACCTGTACCGGTTGCGGCCTGTACTGGCGATCTCGTTCGGGGAGATGCTGGTCGCTGACGAGCATGTCCTCACGCTGCGGGCACGGTCGCACGCTATGGCCGTCGGGCTGCGCCTCAGCGGCGCCGACGCAGATAGGCTGGCGCGCTGCCTGCTGGCGGAAC
>DAOTVV010000186.1:0-4378 GCA_034436255.1 Anaerolineae bacterium | reverse complement strand
GAGACCATCCATCGTCCCGCCTCTAGACCGGGGTTGGCGCGCCTGCTTGTCTCAGTCGCTGCCGGCTTTCTGGCCTTTGCGAGCCTGACCCTGATCGCTGCCGCTGCGTGGCTGGCAAAACAGAGCTCTGTGGATGCGAGCCACATCCCATGGCACCCAGGCCATTCCTCCGCCTCGATCCCAGCCGGAGCGCTGATTCCAGCCCTGCCCCCCAGCTACGTTCTGCACGAGGGCTCGCTGCTGGGCAGGGTGTCGCTCAGCGGCAGTGCCGATGCGCTCAGCGCGCTTGCCGCGCCCGTGTACAAAGCCGATAGTCTATGGCCGGCCAGTGGCGTGCCCCTCTCCCGCGGCGGTTCCCTCTGGCTGCAGCGATCGGTTCCGTTCGTGCTTCTGGCTGGAGGCGAGCGTATACAGCTTCGCGGCAAGGGAGTCACCGTCGGTGAAGCGCTGGCTAGCGCCGGGATCTACCTGCTTGGGGCCGATTACTCGGATCCGGCACCTGATACGCCGCTGCAGCCATTCATGACCGTATCCCTCTCGCGCGTCCAGGAGCGGGTTGAGATAGAGCAGCGCACCACGTCTTATCAGACCGTCTGGCAGCCCGACCCGGACCTGGAGCTGGACCAGACCCGTGTCGTCCGCCAAGGGCAGGAAGGCATTGACCTGCAGCGTTACAAGGTCGTCCTTATCAATGGCCAGCCCGTGAGCCGTGAGCTCCAGGATCAGTGGACGAAACAGCAACCGATGGATCAGCAGATGGCATATGGCACGAAAGTCATTGTGCGCCAGCTGCAGACGGCCGACGGTCCCATTGAATACTGGCGAATTCTACATGTGCTCGTGACATCATACAGCGCAAGTACGGCGGGGCAAGCGCCCTCGTCGCCACATTATGGTTTCACACGCACCGGGAAACAGGCGCAGACCGGGATAGTCGCCGTTGATCCCGGCGTGATCGCACTCGGGACGCGACTCTATGTGCCCGGCTACGGCTTTGGCTTGGCGGAGGACACCGGTGGCGGCATTCTGGGCAAACACATAGACGTGTGCTACAACGACAAGGACCTCGTCCCCTGGTACCGCTGGGTAGATATCTACCTGCTCACGCCTGTCCCCCCTGAGGGTGCCATTCGCTACGTTTTGCCCAATTGGCCCAGGCCATGACCGCCAATGATGAACTGCGAACCCTGGCTCCAGCCGGCTTGGCACCGGCGAAGCTGCTACACTCCTTGGGCCTCGAAGCGCGCAAAGGGCTCGGCCAAAACTTTCTCGCAAGCAAGGCTGCCCTTGGCAAGATCGTTCGCACTCTGGAACTGCAGCCGGACGACGTTGTTGTTGAGGTGGGGGCAGGCCTGGGCACACTTACAGGCTATCTGGCTGCCACTGCCAAGGTCGTCGCCGTCGAGCTTGACGACCGCCTTGCCGCCTATCTGCAACAGACGTTCGCCGGGTGCGACAGGGCCCAAGTTGTGCATGACGACATCCTGAAGCTCGGCCCAGAAGATCTGCTGCCCACCGGCACAGCAGCCTACAAAGTGGTCGGCAACCTTCCCTACTACATCACGTCAGCGGCGCTGCGCCACCTCCTCAACTGGCGTCCCCCGGCCGCAGTTCTGGTCGTTATGGTGCAGTACGAGGTGGCCAAGCGCATTGTCGCCGGCCCTGGTGAGATGTCGCTCCTGGCGCTGATGGTGCAGCTGAAGGGCGCCGCAGCCATGGTCGCCCGTGTGCCTGCAGGCGCTTTCGTCCCCAGGCCGAAGGTAGACTCGGCAATCGTCAAGATACTGCCGCGCGCTCAACCTTTGGCCAGCAATACGGAAGAAGAGAGGCTCTTCAGCCTGGCCAGAGCCGCCTTTCACCAGCGGCGCAAGACCCTGGTCAACTCCCTGGCAACCGGCCTTTCGCTTCCCAAGGCAGCCATCGGTCAGGCTCTCGAGGAGGTTGGCATCTCGGCCCAGGCGCGAGCCGAAGACCTCAGCCTCAACCAATGGCTGAGGCTAACCGCCCGCATCGCCCCGGAGGAGTAGCAGTGATCGCAGGCTACCACATCGCTAGCCATGCTCAGCAGCCGCCGGATGACAGACGACTAGCAGCCTTGGCGTCCCTGTGCTTTGGCTCATATCCTGGCGTCCTCAGGCCGAGCCTTGGTTTTGTGCGCTGGTTCCTCAGGCGCCCAGGCTTGGCGCCCGCTCTCAGCCAGGCCGCCTGGCATGGCGACGAGTTGGTAGCCAGTCTCTTCGTGACCGAAGCGGTTCTTTCCGTCGGCCTCAGCCCATGCCGGGTCGGGTTGGTGGACACAGTCATGACCGCACCTGAGCACAGGGGCCAGGGCCTGGCAAGCGCGCTGATCAAGCGTGCGATAGACGCGGCTGCATCCTTGGGGCTCGAGGCAATGCTGCTCTACACGTCTCCCGACACGGGCCCGTACAGGCTCTACGCCAGCCTCGGTTTCCGGCACGTCAAGTCGCTGGATTACTGGCGGCGGCCGCCTGGGGCATGCAGCGGCGGCGAACCATGCGCCTGGGAGGCATTGCTCTCGCCGGAACCGGAGGACCTTGCTGCCGAGTACGAGCAGCTGATGCTCTCGCACGACGGCGTGCCTGTTCACGACGCACGTCTTTGGCGGTGGCGGAAGAGACAGCGCCCAGCCAGCATCCGCCCGACACTGTGGCGTGTTCGAGGCCAGGGTGCACCGGCAATGGCCACTTGTGCGCGCCTGCGGCTCACCGGAGAAGGCAGCTCGCTACTGCTGAGCGATGTCCTCGTCAGCGAACCAGCGTGCCTGCAAGCCTTGTGTGCCAGGATGCCGCCGCATATTCCCCTGATCACTGTCGCCGACACCAACGACAGCCAAATGCGCACCGCCCTCGAGTTAGCGGGCTTCAGGCCAGGGGCACAGGAAGCTATGCTCAGTTACTGTCTGGACAGCGGCGGCGCCATTGCTGCCCTGAGCGCTTCCAAGCGCCCGTGGCTGCCGCTGACCGAGTCTATCATCGGCATCTAGCCCGGCGGCTGCTCCGCCTCAGCTATTGCGGATCGGTGCCACCGGCGTCTCAGCCATAAACCGAAGAGTGTCGTCGAGCGAGCGAATGCCGGTGCTGGCGCCGACGGCGGTCACGCACAACGCACCGACGGCGTTGGCCAGACGCGCCGTCCTTTCCAGGTCCCAGCCCCGCAGCAGTCCAGCCAGGAAGCCAGCGACAAACGCGTCACCGGCGCCAGTAGCATCAACCGCTTGGACCACATAGGGAGGCACGAAAAGCTCCTGGTCCTTGCTCCGCACGTAGGAACCCTGCTCGCCCATCTTGAGTGCCACAATGCTGACGCCATAACGCATGAACACCTCGGCGACGTCCTGCGGGCGCTCCTTGCCGGCGATCATGCGCGCCTCGGCCAGGCTGGGCAGCATCACGTCTATGTAGGGTAGACAGGGCTCGACTAGCTTCATCCAGTTGCCTTTGGCATCCCACACTGTGTCGTAGGAGGTGGTCAGCCCAGCCTCTTTGGCCTGCCTCAGGATACGCGCTGTCGGCTCGCCATCTATCCCTGGCATGACCAGAGCGCCGGCGATATGCAGGATGCGCGCCTGGCGAACGATGTCGAGGTCAACATCTGCCTCCCGCAGTTCAGCGTTGGCACCCAGGTAGTGCAGGAAGCGGCGTTCGCCATCCGGGTCCACCATGACCATGGTGGCCGAGGTGTTGGCTTCCGACTTGCGGCGCACACCACGAGCATCAATGCCGTGTTTGCTCAGTTCGGAGACCACGTAGTCGCCAAAACCATCCTGACCAGCTGCTCCAAGAACAGAAACGCTGAAACCGAGCCTGGCCAGCGCAATCCCCGTGTTCACAGCGCAGCCGCCTGTGTGCAGTTCCATGTTCTCGACGAGAGTGAGACGCCCTCGCTCCGGCAACTCGACAACAGGCCGGGCCACAACGTCGGCAACCATGATCCCAAGGCATGCTACGTCCATGATTCTACCCTCACCATCGAAGAGAAATGCAGCCGGACAGTCAACTCCGCTGGCTTCAGACCAACCTGGCCACTTGGCGAAAGCTGTCTTTCAGGACCGGGTACAGACCGCGATAGACCGGGTAGAGACGTTCATACACAGCCCTGTCAGGCCCGGGCTCCAGGCGCTCGACAACCCTGATTGTCGCCGCACACGCTTCCGGCACTGAGCTATAGATGCCTGCGCCGACCGAGGCGAGCAGGGCCGCACCGTAGGCAGGACCCTCGCTCACATGCAGGAGGCTCATCTCCATGCCAAACACGTCAGCCTGTATCTGCCGCCACAGCTGGCTCCTTGCACCGCCACCAGAGGCGCGAGCCTCGTGCACAGGTATGTTCATTTCCTGGCGCATGATCTCGAGCGAGT
>DAOTVV010000185.1:0-20374 GCA_034436255.1 Anaerolineae bacterium | reverse complement strand
TTCGTCAGCCCGGACGCTATCCGCTCCGACTTGCGCATGCGGCCCGGGGCCATCGTGCTGATGAACCATGCCTGTTTCTCCGCCGGAAGCAGCGCTACCGACAGTAGCCCCATCGGCAGCCAGCAGGCTCAGGTGCGCGTCGCCGCCTACTCGCTGCCCTTCCTTCAGGCTGGCCTGAGCGGCTACTACGCCAGCTGGTACAACGACTTCGCCCCGGGCATCCTCGGCTACCTGGCCCAGGGCCGCACCCTCGGCCAGGCATACGAGGCCTACAGCGACTTCGACCCGGCAACGGTTGAGCGCTACCGCCACCCGCAGATGCCGCAGTATGCCATGTGGCTGGACAGCGAGAACTGGGACGGCCTGCAGTACAACTACGCCTTTGCCGGGGCGGATGATCTTGTATTCGCCGCCCGCAGTCTGCGCCAGCTTGTCTGCCGGCCGGCCACCGTCTGGGTGAACGCCGAGCCGGCAAGCGCGGCGAGACAGGTGCTGCTGACCGTCGGGGCGAGCGACGGCAGCCCGGTCGTCTGGACGGCTTCACTCTCGGGCGGGCCACTGCCCTGGCTGGAGCTATCGACTGTCACGGGCCTGGCAAGCCAGAGGCTGCTCCTGACGATCCGGCCGCCGGCCTCCTTCGGCCTGTATCAGGCGTCGCTGCTCGTGCACAGTGATGATGCCGGGCTTGCAAGCGCGGACCTGACCGTGCCCGTCAACCTGAGCGTCGGCCATTGCGTGATGCTGCCCACGGTGAAAGTGGGCAGCGCCGGCTAGCTCTCCCGATCAGCCACGCTTGTAGGGGGCCATCAGTTCGGCCTGAGCCAGGATGTGGCCGCGCATCGCTCCTTCCAGCGTCTTGCGGTCGGCAGCGGGCGGGAGCTTGAGGGTGGTGTCCAGGGCGTAGAGGCGGAAGAAGTAGCGATGCGTACCGCTGGGCGGGCAGGGGCCCATGTAGCCGACCTGGCGGGCGCTGTTGGTGCCCTGGGAGCCGCCCCCTGGGACCTGTTGTTGTTTCGGCACGTTCTCAGGGAGGGCGGTGGAACCGGCGGGCAGGTCGTAGACCAGCCAGTGCACAAAGGTGCCGCTGGGCGCATCCGGGTCGTCCATGATAAGGACGAAACTCTCCGTGCCACCTGGAGCGCCCGCCCACTGCAGTGGCGGCGAAATGTTCTCGCCGTCGCAGGTGTAGCGCTTCGGGATCGGCTGCCCGGGCACTATGGCCGAACTGTTCAGGTTCATCATGGCATTACCTCCGCTGGCAGATGGTATGCCCGTGCCGGTGGGAACGGCCGCCGTCGGGCTGCCGCAGCCGGCAAGAAGGGGCAGGCTAGCAACAGCAAGCAGGCAAAAGGTGAGCCTCGGGAAATCTGCGCCTACCCTGGCGCTCAGCGCCCAAAGCACAGCCCTCACCACTCGCTTCCAAGCCAACTCACATATCCTGTGCACCATGGCCCCATTATGACACATGCCAAAGGCTCTTTCCAAGTCGGCAGGAGAGCTACGTCTGGCGCGACCTCTCGTTGCCTATAACGGTGACCGACGGCGCAAACGGTTGTGGCGAGCCCGGGGCCGGCCAGTTGGACAAGCGCCAACAGGCGGCGTAGATTGAGCGCGGCTACATTCGGAGAGATCGTCACCCCATGGCTTCGTTTCGCAGGCTTGTGGCCATCGCTCGCAAGGAGATGCGCCACATCACGCGGGATTCGGGCATCTTCTTCCTTGTGACCATTTCACCGGCATTCCTGCTCGCCATCCTGGCTTACTTCTTCGCCTTCGATCTGGGCCGGGTGAACATGGCCTGGATGGATGACGACAACAGCCAGACGTCGCGCGCGCTTCTGGCGGCGATCACGAGCGACGGCATATTCCGGGTGACCAGCCTGCCCGGCAGCTATGCGCAGGTGGAAAGGGACCTGCTCAGTGGCCGGGCTGAGATGGCGATCGTTCTGCAACCTGGTTTCGAATCGGACCTGCTTGCCGGTCGTCAGGCCTCAGTGCAGGTGGTGGCCGACGGCTCCGATGCCATCACGACGGCGCAGTCGCTGGCTAACCTGTCAGCGCGCCTGTCGGCCTTTGCTACGGCGAAAGCTGCGGCCGGCGCCGGCATTCAGGTGCGCACCCGCGCCTGGTACAACGGCGGCCTCAAATCCATGTGGAGCATGGTGCCGGGCCTGATGGCGGTCGTCCTGAGCCTTCCCGCCCTGGCGTTGACCCTGGCCATTAAGCGCGAGGAGGAGGTCGGCACGCTCGAGGCGCTCGTTGCCACGCCTCTGCGCGGCGCCGAGTTCTTGCTAGGCAAGATGAGCGCCTATATCCTCAGCGGCCTGGTGAGCGCCAGCCTGGTGGCCGCAGTAGCTGTGTTCTGGTTCCATGTGCCAATGCGGGGCAGCTTTGGCCTGTTTCTGCTTCTGAGCGCCGATTTCTACCTGGCCTGCATGGGCATCAGCCTGATCGTCGCCCACTTCGTCAGCAGTCAGCAGACGGCGATGTTGCTCGTGCTGCTCATCTTCTTCATCCCGGCCTTCTTCATCTGCGGTTTGATCACGCCCGTCAATATCTCGACGCTGGGCTCGACGCTCGCTGCCTACGTCTTCCCGGCCACGCATTTCATAAGCATCTGCCGAGGCGTCTTCCTGAAGGGGGTTGGTCTGGCCGCGATGCGCGAGCCGGCGCTCTGGCTGGCCGGGCTAGGCGTGGCCGGACTGAGCCTGAGCCTTGGCCTCTCTCGCCGGCTGGTCGGGTGAGCGCGATGCTGCGGCGCATCTGGCGGCTGGCCGTGAAAGAGTACATCCAGCTCAAGCGGGACCGGTTGATGGCCCTGTTCATCTTCCTGGTGCCGTTCTCGCAGATGGTGCTGCTGGCGCAAGTGAGTGGCCAGGGTGTGGCCCACCTGGGCCTGGCGATCGTGGACCATGACCTCAGCATCCACAGCCAGGACCTGATCCAGGCCCTGGCTAATGTGAGAGACTTGTCGTGGCGCTATCAGCCGGCGAGCGACGACGAACTGGTGTCCTTGCTGGATAGCGGCAAAGTGGTCGTCGGCGTGGTGATACCGGCGGGCTTCGAGCGCGAACTGCTGCGCACTGGCGGCCGGCCGATGGTGCAGGTGCTTGTGGATGGCAGCAACAGCATGGTCGCGGCGACGGCCAAGTCCTACGTCGAAGGCGCGGTCGCGGCCTATGGACAGCAGTTGGCGAAACGACATGGCCTATCCATCGTCCCTGCCATCAGGCTCGATAGCGTGTTGCGCTACAACCCGAGCATGAAGGAGAGGCCTTACGCCATCCCGGCGCAAATGGGCTTCATCGTCTATGAGGTTACGCTCACCATGGCCTCGCTCTCTTTCGCGCGCGAGAAAGAGTTGGGGACTCTGGAGCAGCTACTCGTCACGCCGTTGCGACCGCTTGAGTTGGTGATCGGCAAATCGGTGATGGTCTGGATCGTCGGTAGCCTGAATTTCCTCGGCATGTTCTGGCTGGTGACGGCCGTCTACGATGTGCCCATGCGTGGCTCGTTCCTGGTGCTGCTTGCCTTCAGCCTGCTTTTCGTCGCCGTAGAGGTCAGTTACGGCATCATCCTGTCGGCGTTTTCGGCCAGCCAACAGCAGGCCGTCCTCTACACTTTCATGCTGGCCATAACCGATGTCGGCCTGAGCGGCTACCTGGTGCCTGTGCGAAGCATGCCGGCGCTGCTGCGCAGCATCACGAACGTGTCTCCCCTGCAGCATTACCTCGCTGCTGTGCGGGCGATAATGCTCAAAGGGGCCGGCCTGGACGTGCTTTACCCCCGGCTGCTGGCCATCGCTGCCATCGGAATGGTCGTCGGGTTACTGGCCACGGCTGCCGCCACTCGCCAGTCAGAATGAGCGCTAAAAGTTGAGACGCACGACCTTGTTTGACCTTTACTGATTGCCCAGCTACGATGCCGCTATCTTGGCATCGGGAGGCTAAGGGTATGGGTACGGCAGGGAGATTCCTGCGGGTTGCCTTTCTAGCGTGCGCTGCGGCACTGGCGTTGGCTTTGCTCGGAGCCTGCGGCGCGCAGTCCGGGGCAGGGAGTTCTGCCTCGGCAACCGCGCCAACTGCCGGCAGCACTGCTGGTGCGGCTGTGTACAGCGATCCTTTCGCATACTGTGCCGCCGTGAAGACCATTGACACGCCGGATGCTCGCTACAGCGGGCCGAAAGCGCCGGACGCTGTCATCGCCGGGCTGCAGGTGGCGATGCAGTTGCCCACGGGCACGCCGCCGCCGCCCCTCGTCCAGGGCTTGTACTGGCGCTGCATGGACGGGAACGTCTATGCCTGCACGGTCGGCGCCAACCTGCCGTGCACGGACAAGGCGAACACGGACAAGACGCCGACGAAAGAGATGAACGACTTCTGCGCTTCCAACGCGAACGCCGACGTGATCCCCATGGCGGTCACCGGGCATAATACCGTCTACGACTGGCACTGCAACGGCACCACAGCCGAGGTCGTCAAGCAACTGGTCACGCCAGATGCACAAGGCTACCTCTCCAACATCTGGTACGAGATCAAGCCCTCGCAGTAGTCTCCCCAGGGTAGCTGGCCGGCACGCAATTGGGAGATCGGGCCGGCAGATTCTTACGTCAGTTTTACGTCCGCGGTGTCGCCACCCGCTTCAGAGGCGGGCCCTCCCTGCCGATGTATGCTTGAGCGCGGCACTCTTGGGTTGAGCGGACCGCAGTCAGCCCAGGGGTGCCGCCTTTGAGAAGGCGAGGGAGCGGACTCGTGGATGCAGCGCACTTTACCGAAGAGCAATACCGGCTGTTGCTGGAGCAGGCGGCGGTGATGATCTGGCGCACCGACGCCATCGGCAGGACGGACTACTACGACGAGCGCTGGCTGGCGTTCAGCGGGCGCACGCTGCAGCAGGAATTGCGCAGCAGCTGGGTTGACCAGGTGCACCCCGATGATCGTGCTCGCTGCGTGGACACGTTCCTCGCGGCCTTCGCCGCACGCCGGCCGCTAGAGATGACCTATCGCCGCCGGCGCTGCGATGGCGTCTATCGTCTCCTGCTGCAGCGCGGCGCTCCCTTTCACGACCAATTCGGCGAGTTCGCCGGTTACATCGGCACCTGCGTGGACATAACGGAGAATGTCTCCGAGGCTGCGGCCTCGGCGCGTGCCCGCCACGAACTGCTGCCGGTCTGCGCCTCATGCAAGCGCATCCGCGATGCGTCCGGGAATTGGCTGACCGTGGAGGCCTACGTTGCCGCTCACTACGAAGCCGATTGCAGCCATAGCATCTGCCCCGACTGCTTGCAGAAGCTCTATCCCGAGCTGGCGGAGGTGCAGGCGGCCCTGCGCTCCGTGATTGCCTCCGTCTGAGCCCGCGAGCGCCCACCATTGCCCGGGCCTTGCCTGGCGGCACCAGCCGACGCGGCAGAGCGCGGCCAGTTCCCTGGGACCGTGCGGTGTCGGCGCGTCATTGGCGTTCTCGCTCGCCTGCAGTAACATTGGCCGTCAGGTGTCGTGTCCCTCGATGCCCTCGCTCCCAGAAGACTGCACGTCCTTCCAGGAGCAAGCGGGCGCGAGGGTGCAGGGCATTGGCTGGACAAGAGAATGCGAAGGGACACAGTCCAGCGCGGATGAACCTAGATCAGGAACGGCTGCTGCTTTCTCCTATCGGTGTGAATCTGCGCCCATCCGTGTTGATCGGTGCTCGCTCGCATCCCCTTGTCCCGACCAGAGAGGATTTCCAGGTCAGTTTTCAGGAGTGCTGCTGATGGCTGGTGAAAGTGTGCGTATACCGGTTGCCACCTTACAGTCGTTCATGTACGACGTCTTTGTCGGCCTTGGCGTCCCGCCCGAGGACGCTGCCATAACGGCGGAGATCCTCATTACCTCGGACCTTTTCGGCATCGAGTCCCACGGGGTGGGTCGGCTGAAAATGTACTATGACCGCATCAGGGCGGGAACGCAGCAGGCCGTCACCGAATTCGAGGTCGTCAAGGAGACGGAGGCGACGGCAGTGGTGGACGGACACCTGGGCATGGGCCAGGTTATCGGCTACCGGTCCATGCGCCTGGCCATGGACAAGGCGCGCCAGTGCGGGCTGGGCGCGGTCGCAGTCCGCAATTCCAGCCATTTCGGCATCGCTGGCTACTACCCGCTGATGGCAACGCGCGAGGGCATGGCCGGCCTTGCCTTCACTAACGCCCGTCCCTCGATCGCGCCCACCTTTGGCGTGCAGCCCAAGCTTGGCACTAACCCTATCGCCTTTGCTGCGCCGACCGACGAGCCCTTCCCGTTCCTGTTCGATGCGGCCACCTCGATCACCCAGCGGGGCAAGATTGAGGTGTTGGAGCGAGCCGAGAAGCCCGTGCCGGCCGGCTGGGTGATCGCCCAGGACGGCAGTCCGCTCACCGACGCGCCCCAGGTGCTGCAGGCGCTCACGAGAGGAACGGCGGCCCTTTTGCCATTGGGCGGCTTCGGCGAGGGGCTCGGCGGGCACAAGGGCTACGGTCTGGCGACGATGGTCGAGATTCTCTGCGCCTCCTTCCAGGGGGGCGCCTTCCTGTCCCAACTCGTGGACGTTGATGCGGCGGGCAAGCGGCAGCCCCTACCGCTGGGCCACTTCTTCGTAGCCATTGATGTGGAACATTTCCTGCCTCTCGAACAGTTCAAGCGCACCACGGGCCAGATACTGCGCGAGTTGCGCGCCGCACAGAGGGCGCCGGGCGAGGAGCGCATCTACACAGCTGGCGAGAAGGAATACCTCAACGCGGAGCGCGTCCGCCGGGAGGGAGTGGAAGCGAACCCGAACCTTCAGCGCGCTATCAAGATCATCCAGCAGGAACTGGGCCTGACCCAGTACGATTTCGGCTTCTAGGCGAAGGTTGATGCCGGGGGCGACGCTGCCCCTGGTAGACACGGCCGGTCGCCCGAGCTAGCCTCCTGCCGCGGCCGGGCCCCTGCGTATGCCCTAGAGTGGCCATTTCGCCGCGATGATTCGTAGCTCGGGCTCGGCTGGCATCAGCGCGCTTCCCCCTGTGTGCTTCTGCCCGGAATTTGCGGACGAGTGCGCCATGCCGTAATCTGAGTGAGTGCTCACTCAGATTACGCGAGCACGATGGTGAAAGGGGCGCAATGTGCAGCTCTGACACAAGCCAACATGACCCACAGGTGGCGGTCCAGGCCCGTCGTGGCCAGATCCTGAAAGCGGCCGCGGCGGTCTTCTCCGAGAAAGGCTATCATCGTGCCACGAGCAAGGACATCGCTGCTGCGGCTGGCATCTCCGAAGGCACCATATACAACTACTTCAGGAGCAAGTCCGACCTTCTGGTGGCCATCATCGCGCGTTTGTCAGAGCTGGAGAGCCTGGACGTGGAAATGGCGCAGGCGCTGGTGGGCGCCGATGCTCGCTGCTCGCTGCTGGCGCTGCTGCGCCGCCGGGTGTCGCTGACGGAGCGTAATGAGCAGCTGATCCGAGCGATCGTGCCGGAGATCATCAGCGACGCTGCCCTGCGTGGGCGTTTCGTCGAGCAATTGCTCGACGGGACGACGGCGCCGCTGGAGCGATACCTGGAAGCGCAGATCGCCTCCGGCCAGATGCGGCAGGTGGACATCCCGCTTTGTGTTCGTGCCCTGCAGAGCCTCATGCTTGGGTTAGTGCTGATGCGGTTGATGGGCGATCCAGTGGTCACCGGGCGCTGGCAGGAATTGCCCGAGTTGCTAGTGAGCCTGATCTTCGACGGCCTGGCGCCGGCCGCCGACCGACGAAGTGGGCTGGGCCCGGCAGGCGAGGGGGAAGCATGATCCTGCGCATCTACTCGCTGATGCGCAAGGAGTTCCTGCACATCGTGCGCGACCCGCGTACCCTCGTGGTCATGTTCCTCATGCCCATGGTGCAGCTGCTCTTTCTCGGCTACGGTGCCACCAGCGACATCGCCCACCTGACCACCGCCGTCGCCGACAGCGACAAGTCGGCTGCCAGCCGCGAGCTAATTGATGCCTACCGCGCCTCGAGCTACTTCAACATCGTCAGCTATGTTGACTCCGAGCGCGACGTCGAGCAGCTGATTGACGCTGGCAAGGTGCGGGCGGGGCTGATCATCCCGCCGGACTACGGCCAGCGCGTTGCCTCGGGTGAGCAGGCCGAGGTGGCTTTCATCATTGACGGCTCAGATCCGACGGTCGCCAATACCGTCCTCGCCGCCTCGCAGTCGGTAGGGCAGGCGCAGAGCATGCGCATCATCCGCAGGCAGGCCCATGTGGACCTGAACAAGCTGCCTGGCCTGCAGGTGCAACCGCGTGTCTGGTACAACCCCGATATGCGCAGCGCCAACTTCATGGTCCCCGGGCTGATCGGCACCGTGATCTACTTCCTGACGACCATGCTCACCGCCATGTCAATCGTGCGTGAGCGAGAGCAGGGCACGATCGAGCAGCTGATCGTCACGCCCATCCGCCCAATCGAGCTCGTGATCGGCAAAATCGTGCCTTACGTCTTCATCGCCTTCTTCGACATGCTTGAGGTTCTGGCCCTCGGTGTGTTCTGGTTCAAGGTGCCGATCCACGGCAGTCTGGGCTTGCTTCTCGGCCTATCGGCCATTTTCCTGATGACCTCGCTTGGTATCGGTATTTTCATCTCGTCAGCTGCCCGCTCGCAGCAGGAAGCGATGATGCTCACCTACTTCACCATGCTGCCGTCCATCTTTCTCAGCGGCTACCTCTTCCCGATAGAGGCCATGCCTGTCTGGCTGCAGAAGCTCACCTATCTCATCCCTCTGCGCTACATGCTCATCGTCATCCGGGGCATCATCCTCAAAGGCGTCGGCTTGTCCCTGTTGCGCGAGCAGGTGATTATTCTCAGTTGCTTCGGCATAGGGCTCATGGCTCTGGCGGCCAGCCGCTTCCGCAAGAAGCTCGATTGAATTGGCGACATGACTGAACCAGGGGGAGATCGGCAGAGCATGGAGCAACCGTCGGCGCGAGAGGTGGCGTCGGGATCAGGCACCGGGGACCCCGGGCCCGTGATCGTGGCGGAGGGCCTATCGAAGCAATTCGGCAAGGTCATGGCTGTGCACGGTTTGGACTTGCGCATCGAAAAGGGCGAGATCTTTGGCCTGGTCGGCCCAGATGGCGCCGGCAAGAGCACGGCGATACGGATGCTGGCGACGGTTATGCAGCCCTCATCCGGCCGCGCCTGGGTCGCCGGCTATGACGTTGTGCGGCAGGCCGAGAAGATCAAGCACCGGATCGGCTACATGGCGCAGCAGTTCAACCTTTATGCCGACCTGAGCGTACGCGAGAACATGGACTTCTTCGCGGACGTCTTCGGCGTGCGCGGGCCGGAGCGCCAGCCACGGATCGAGCGCCTGTTGCGCTTCGCTGGCCTCAGCGAGTTCGAGGGACGGCGGGCCGGGCGCCTCTCGGGCGGCATGAAGAAGAAGTTGGCCCTGGCCTGCTCCCTTGTCCACTCGCCGGAGATACTGTATCTGGACGAGCCGACCACGGGCGTGGACCCCGTCTCGCGCCGTGAGTTCTGGGATATCGTCGCCGACCTGCACATCAGCGGGGCGACGATCCTGGTGAGCACGCCCTACATGGACGAAGCCGAGCGCTGTTCGCGCGTCGGCTTGATGTACGAGGGGCGGTTGGTGATCTGCGACACGCCGGCGCGCGTGAAGGGGCTCGTGCACGGGCAACTGATCGAGGTCAGGCCGCTACCGGCCGCGGGCAACGAGCTCCATGGCCTGAAGCTGATCCGCAGTGCTGAGGCGGCCGTCGCCCAGTGCCAGGGCGTGCTCGAGGTACAGACCTACGGCGACTTGCTGCGCGTGTTTGTTGACGATGCAGCGCTCCGGCTGCCCGAACTGCGCCAGGCTCTGGTCGAGCACGGGATTCGGCCGGAGGGACTGCGCCGGGCCGAGCCGCACATGGAGGAGGCTTTCGTCTCACTGCTGAAACAGCAGGCCTCGGCTGTTGCGGGCCTGGAGGCAGCGAAGTGACGCCTGCGCCCAGCCCTTCCGTCGTCGCCAAGGGCCTCAGCAAGCGCTTTGGCGACTTTGTGGCGGTTGATGACATCAGTTTTGAGATTCCATCCGGCCAGATCTTCGGCTTCCTGGGGCCGAACGGGGCGGGCAAGACAACCACAATCCGGATGCTCCTTGGGCTAGTCAAGCCTTCGTCCGGGACGGGCAGTGTGCTCGGCTACGACATCATCCATGAGACCGAGGCGATCCGCAGGCGCATCGGCTACATGAGCCAGAAGTTCAGCCTCTATAACGACCTGACGGTGGTCGAGAACCTGGACTTCTACGCCGGTGTCTACGGCGTCACCGGGGCTCAACTGCGCGAGCGCAAGCGATACATTCTTGAGATGGCTGGCCTGACCGGACGAGAGCGCGTGTTGACGCGCAACCTTTCAGGCGGATGGAAACAACGCCTGGCGCTGGGCACGGCCATCATCCACGAGCCACAGGTGCTCTTCCTGGACGAGCCGACCGCTGGTGTGGACCCGATTTCGCGCCGGGCATTCTGGGACCTGCTCTACGAACTGGCCGATGCTGGCACCACGATCATGGTGACCACGCATTACATGGATGAAGCCGAGCACTGCCAGGGCCTGGCATTCATCCAGCGGGGCCGGCTGCAGGCCATCGGCTCGCCCCAGGACATCAAGGCGCGCGAGATGCATGGCCAGGTCTTCGAGATCAACTGCGATCGGCCGGATGCGGCGGTGGCGGTGTTGCGGCAGGCGGGCCGCTTCCCGGAGGTGGCACTGTACGGCAGCCTGATCCATGTGGTGACCGAGGACCCGGAGCGCGACCAGCCGGCTATCCTGAAGATGCTGGCCGAGCGCGGCGTTGTCGTCGCCACCATGGATGCCATCGCCCCTTCACTCGAGGACGTGTTCATCGCTAGCGCCAGGCGGGTCACGTGAGGACCTGCCGGCGTTTCCAGTGCCTCGGCCGCGGAAAGCGGCGCGCACCTACATGCTGGATGGTCACATTGGAGCGAACATGCGACGATTGATCCCCCTGTTGCTTGTGCTGGCCCTGGTGGCCGGCGCTGGTTACTACGTATACAGGACGCCGGGAGCGTGGGAGGAAATGCTGGCGCGCGCCGGTCTGGCGCCGACGCCGGCTGGGAGCACGCCAGCAGCCATTTCGGCATCGGGTTTCATTGAGGTGGACCAGGTGACTGTCGCACCGGAGATCAGCGGCCGCATCGTTTGGCTGGGTCCGGCCGAGGGCGATCAGGTGCAGCAAGGGCAGCCGGTGGCCCGCATTGACACCGACCTGATTGACGCCCAGATCGTGGAGGCGCAGGCAGCGGTGGAGGTGGCCAGGGCACAACTGGCTCGCATTCAGGCAGGGGCGCGCTCAGAGGATGTGGCTCTGGCCGAGGCAGGCGTGAAGCTTGCTCAGGCGCAGAGCGACGCCGCCTATCAGGCCTGGCAGGATGCGATCGCTTTGCGGGACAATCCTCAGGACCTGCAGTTGCAGATAGCGGCGGCGCGCACTCAGCTTGCGGTTGCCGAGCAGCGCGTGCTGCAGACGGGCGCCATCAAGGACGCCGCTGAAATCATGGCTGGCCTGCGAGAGCGCCAGGCGCGGCAGGCGGATGCCGGTTTCAACGTCACCGTGAAGACGCCGGCTGGCCCGGTCACCAAACATGTGGACCTTGACCCGGCCACGAAGGATCGCATCTTCTACGGCTGGAACCTTGCTACCTCCGACCTGTGGACCGCCTGGGCCAACTATGACGGCGCCCAGGCGATGCGAGACGCTGCCCAGCGGGACCTGGATAACCTGCTGGCGCAGCAGCAGGATCCGCAGCAAGCGGTCGTGCAGGTTGCCCAGGCCGAGGCAGCCTATAAGCAGGCGGCCGCCGGAGTGGAGGTGGCCAAGGCAAAACTGGCGCTGGCCCAGGCGGGCGCCACGGCCGAGCAGATCGGCGCCGCCCAGGCGGCCGTCGCCCAGGCGCAGACGGCCGTGGACACCCTGCAGACCCAGAGAGCCAAGTACGAGATCGTTTCCCCGATCAGCGGACTGGTGATCGAGCGCACCGTCCATGAGGGCGAGATGGCGACGCCCGGGGTGAGCCTGCTGACCGTCGCCAGCCTGGACAGCGTGCAGCTGAGGTTGTTCATCCCCGAGCCAGACATGGGGCTGGTGCACCTGGGCCAGAAGGCGGAAGTGTCCGTTGATGCCTACCCGGGGGAAAAGTTCACTGGCGAAGTCGTCTGGATCGCCAGCGAGGCCGAGTTCACGCCCAAGAACGTGCAGACGAAGGAAGAGCGGGCCAAGACGGTGTTCGCCGTGAAGATCCGCCTTCCCAACGCCGATCACCGCCTGCGCCCGGGCATGCCGGCGGATGCGGTGCTGCAGTGAGCGTCGCCGGCCGATACCTGCTTGTGAGGCATCCATGAAGCGCATCATCATCCTAATCGTGCTGCTAGCGCTCGCCGCGGCTGGCTACTATTGGTGGGTGGAAGGCAGGCCAGGGCTGCCGCCGCAACTCGATCCCTTCATCGCCCCCACAGCGAGCAACGCCGTCACCGGATCGGGCTCGATCGAGGCGGAGCGCGTTGCTGTGAGCGCCGAGTTCGGAGGCCGCATCCTGGCCATTCATGCTTCTGAAGGAGACGAGGTACACAAGGGCGATCTCCTGGTGGAATTGGACGGCTCGGTCCTACTCGCCCAGCGCAACCAGCTTGAGGCGGCGGTGACCGAGGCGCGAGCAAACCTCGCCAGGGTGAGCGCGCCGCCGCTGCCGGAAGCGATCGCCGCCGCTCAGGCGGAACTGGATCAGGCGCAAGCTGCGGCGGAAGCGGCGTCCTCCGTGGCGGCGACGGCACAACAGGTTGCCGCCAACCCACTGGAGATATCGGCCAAGCTGGACAGCGCCAAGAGCCAGGTCGAGATGCTCAGTAAGCAGGTGGAGGCCGCCCAGGCGGCCCTAAAGACGGCCGAGGTGCAGAGCGACGAGGCGAGCCGCAACCAGGCGGGCGACGAGGCGAAGACCCGTTATCAGGCGAGTATCAAGGACGTGGAAGCGGCCCGGGCCAACCTGGCGGCGGTGCAGGCTGAGCTCGAAGGAGCCCAGCAACAGGTCGAACTGCTGTCGGCCATTCGGGACAACCCCTTGGCCCTCAAAGCTCAGGCGGACTCGGCTGCCTCTGCCTATGCGGTGGCCCAGGCCGGCGTGGAGGTAGCGAAGGCGAAGCTTGCCGCCGCTCAGGCCGGGCCTCGCCCCGAGGACGTTGCCATCGCCAGGGCGCAGCTTGCCCAGGCAGAGGCGGCGCTCGCCAGGATGGACGTGCAGATCAGCAAGCTGCGTCTGCTGGCACCGCGCGATGGCATCGTCACGGAACGGGTTGCCGACCCTGGCGAACTGGCGGCACCCGGGGCCACGCTGTTGACCCTGGCGAACCTGGACCAGGTGACTCTCACCGTCTACGTTCCGGACATGCAGATGGGCCGCGTGCATCTCGGCCAGGAGGCCGATGTCTCCGTTGACGCTTACCCAGGCGAGACTTTCAAGGGCACCGTCACCTACATCGCCGCGCAGGCTGAGTTCACGCCCAAGAACGTGCAAACCAAGGAGGAGCGCGCCAACCTGGTATTCGCCGTCAAGATCACACTTGCCAACGCCGACCATCGTCTCAAACCTGGGATGCCCGCGGATGCCACCCTGCGCTGAGGTCAGCCAGGACGGAGGGCTTGAGGAAGAGGGCCTGGGCGTGTAATCTGTGGCCAGTCGGGGAGGTGCCGCATGAGCCAGCCGATCACGAAAGCAATCGTGCCTGCCGCCGGGCTGGGCACACGCCTGTTGCCCGCCACCAAATCCCAGCCGAAGGAAATGTTGCCCGTCGCCCGCAAGCCGGCCATTCAGTATGTAGTCGAGGAACTGATCGGCGCCGATCTGAACCAGATCCTGCTCATCACCGGGCGGCGCAAACGCGCCATCGAGAATCACTTTGACCCGGATCCGGCGCTGATGTCGGTGCTGGAGGAGGCCGGCAACGAGGACATCCTGGCCGAACTGACCCAGCTCCAGACCCAGGCCCGCTTCTACTATACTAGCCAAAACTTCCCTCGCGGTCTGGGCGATGCCGTCTCCTATGGGGCCGATTTCGCCGATGGGCGCGATTGTGTCGTCGCCTTGGGTGATTCGCTGATCGCCGGCGCGGACCCTGCCTCACCCCTGCGCGCCATGATGCTGGCGCACCAGGACCTGAAGGCAGCGGCGATCGTCGCCGTGGAGCGGGTAGACCCGGAGGAGACGCACCGCTACGGTATCGTCAGCCTCGAGCCAGCGGACATCCCCGCTGGTGTGCCGGTGCCGATGAGCGACATTGTTGAGAAGCCACCGCGTGGCACAGCGCCTAGCAACCTGGCGGTTGCGGCGCGCTACACCTTCAGCCCAGCCATTTTCGAGGCGCTCACTCGCGTCACGCCCGATCGCCGCGGCGAGATCCAACTCACCGACGCCATCCGTCTGCTCATCCGCATGGGCTTGCCGGTTTATGCCTTCTTGCTGCCAGCGGGGCATGCTCGCTACGATATCGGCAACTTCGAGAGTTACTTCCGCACGTTCATAGATTTCGCCCTGGCTGACGAGCGCTACGGTTATCTGGTGCGCCAATACTTGAAGGCCAAGGCCTATGACCTCTAGCGACCAGCCTGGCCCCGGCTCGAGCGGGGACGGCAGGGCTGCCCAGGGAGCGGGGAAGCGGCGCGTGATCACCTCGGCCCCTGGCCGAGCCGGGATCATCGGCAACCCGACGGACATGTACGGCGGGGCGGTGCTCTCTTGCTCCGTCGGCATGCGCGCCCGCGTGCAGCTAAGCGCCAGCGACGAACTCAGTTTCCACACCAGGGGCCATAGCCTCAGCATTCGAGGCCGCCAGGACCTGAAGCCTCAAGGCGACCTTTTCGACATCGCACGGGCAGTGCTGGACTACCTGCACCTGCCGCCGATCACCTGCCGGGTGGAATTCGAGAGCGAGATTCCCTTGCGCAGCGGCATGGCTGGCTCCACAGCTTTGCTCGTGGCCATGCTGCAGGGCATGCTCGCCTGGCTCGGCCGCTACCCCAACCCTTACCGGCTGGCGGAGACGGCCCGCTACGTGGAACTGAACCATCTCAAAGTCGTCTGTGGCTACCAGGATGCCTACATGTGCACCTTCGGCGGCCTGAACTACATGGATTTCCGCGGCAAGCAGTTCTACCGCGAGGCGGAAGCGGAGCTTTTTGCCACCATCGAGCCCTTGTCCGGCTATGTGCGCCAACTCCCTTTCGTCCTCGCCTACACGGGCGTGCAGCACCACTCCGGTTCCGTGCACAAGCCCCTGCGCGAGCGCTGGCTGGAGGGCGACCCGGTGGTGGTGAAAGGCTACGAGCGAATAAGCGAGCTCACCAGGTTGGGCAAGAAAGCCCTCCTGCTCGAGGACTGGGCTGCCTTGGGCAGGCTCATGAACGAGAACCACGCCATCGTGCGCGATCTGGGCGGCTCCGGAGAAGCGAACGAAGTCCTGATCAAAGCGGCCCTGGACGCCGGTGCCCTTGGCGCCAAGCTGGCTGGCGCGGGCGATGGCGGCACTATCATCTGCATTCACTCAGGGAGTGACGGCCAGCGCCTGGAGGAAGCCCTGCGCCAGGCCGGCGCCGAGTCAACTTACAGCCTGGAGACGGCAACCGGCGCTGTCGTCGAGGTGGACGAGTAGCACAGCACCGGCGCGCCACAGCCACAGTTCGCACCCGCCATCACCCGGGACCCGGCCGTACTGGCTGTGCGGAAATATGTACAGGCGCCGTATAATGTGATTGATACGGCCAAGTGCCAGTTCGGAGGGCCCATTTCGGGCGAAATGTGAGCAGGACGCAGGATACCATTCTGGATCTCATGACGAGCGGCGAACCCAGCGTGCGCTACAAGCTGCTCGTAAACGTTCTCGGCCAGGACCCGTACAGCCTGGAGACGATGCGGCTGCGGCTGGAGATCGCCCGCTCGCCTCGGGCGACGGCGTTGCTCGCGCAGCGCGATGCGGATGGCCGCATCCCGGGCCACCCCTACAAGAAGTGGACCGGGGCGCACTGGGTGCTGGCGGACCTGGCCGACATGGGCTATCCGCCGGGAGACGACTCACTGCTCCCACTGCGGGAACAGGTCTATGAGTGGCTGTTCGGGGCGGCGCACCAGCGCGACATGCCCGAGATCGCCGGGCGCGTGAGGCGGCATGCTTCCCAGGAGGGCAACGCCCTCTACTACCTGCTTGCTCTCGGCCTGGCCGATGAGCGCACCGAGGAACTCGCCCAGCGGCTCATCGAGTGGCAGTGGGCGGACGGCGGTTGGAACTGCGACAAGCGCCCCGAGGCCGAGCACTCGTCCTTCATGGAGACGCTCACGCCACTGCGCGGCCTTTCCCTGCACGGGCGCATGACCAGCGCCGGCGAGACCATTAAGGCCGCCGCCCGGGCGGCACACGTGTTCCTCAAGCGCCACCTCTACAAGCGACGCAGCGACGGCACGGTGATGGATGAGTCATTCACCAGGCTGCATTACCCTTGCTACTGGCACTACGATATCCTCTTCGCCCTCAAGGTGATGGCCGAGGCCGGCTACATCGGCGATGAGCGCTGCCGCGATGCCCTCGACCTGCTGGAGAGCAAGCAACTGCCCGGCGGCGGCTGGCCGGCCGAGCGCAGCTTCTACAGCGGCCCCACGAGTTCGCAGAGGAGCGGCCGCTCCCTGGTTGACTGGGGCGGCGCGAGCAGCAAACGCATGAACCCGTTCGTCACGGCCGACGCTCTCTCCGTCCTCAAGCAGGCCGGGCGGTTGCAGCTGCAGTAGCGGAGCGCTGCGCTGCAGCTTGGGATCGGGGGGCCACGCCGGGCTTGTCGCCCTGGCGGAAGCATTCTAGACTGGCGGCAGCATATCTATGCCTTACAGGGAGGCAGTCAATGACCCAGGGTGGTGTTGCCGTACAGCTTTACACTGTTCGCCAATTCATGCAGACGCGAGAGGATATCGCCAACAGCCTGCACCGCATCCGCGAGATCGGCTACCGGGCTGTGCAGTCGGCCGGCTTTGGCCCGCTCAGCCCGGCCGAATACAGGGAGTTGCTCGACCGCGAGGGGCTGACTTTGTGCGGCACCCACGACAGCTACGAGGAAATGCAGACGGACCTGAACAAGCTCATCGCCGAGCGCAAGGTGCTCGGCACAGACCAGGTGTGCATCGCCTACCTGGCCAAGCAATACCGCGAGAACGGGGCGAGCGACTGGGTGAAGTTCGCCAAGGCGGCGAGTGAGATCGGCAAGCGCCTGGCTGATGCCGGGCTGACGCTGAGCTACCACAACCACAGCTTCGAGTTCGAGCGCTTCGGCAAGCAGCCCGCCCTCGAGATCTTCTATGCCGAGGCAGACCCTCGTTACGTCAAAGCGGAGATAGACACCTACTGGGTGCAGCACGGTGGCGGCGACCCGGCGGCCTGGTGCGCCAGGGTGAAGGGACGGACGTCGCTGGTGCACTTCAAGGACATGACGATCATTGACGGGGCGCAGGCCATGGCCGAGGTGGGCGAGGGCAACCTCAACTGGCCGGCCATCCTCAAGGCTTGCCGCGACGCCGGCGTCCAGTGGTACATCGTCGAGCAGGACGTCTGCCAACGTGACCCCTTCGAAAGCCTGGCGATGAGCCTGGAGAACCTGCGGAGTTGGGGTCTGAGCTAATCGCAGCGGCGGCGCTCGTGCCCACGACGGCCGAAGCCGCCTTGGCCGGCCGTAGCTAACCCCGGCCGGCCTTCATTTTGCGCTGCGCCTGGGCGACCACCATGTCCATCAGGGGGTAGATGCCGCCGCCGAGCAAACCGCTGAGCCGGTAGATCAGCTTGCCCTCGAAGCCGGGCATGATCATGTACTGCTCTCGCCTTATGCCTTTGAGGATAGCGGCGGCGACCACGTCGGGGGAGACGCACTTCGCGTTGCCCGCTATGGCTTTGGTCTCCGGCGGTTTGAACTGGTTCTCGTAAGCAAGCTGGGGCGTGTCGCAGTCGGGTGGGAAGACCACGGAGACGCGTATGCCATGCGGCTTCATTTCCGCCCGCAACACATCGGAGAAGCCGCGCACGGCGAACTTGGCGGCGCTGTAGGCCGTGTAGCCGAACACGCCGAGAAACCCGGCGACGGACGAGATGTTGACGATGTAGCCGGAATGGCGCGCGATCATGCCGGGGATCACGGCTTTGACGACGTTGACCGTACCGAAGTAGTCAATGTCCATCGTCCAGCGGAAGATCTCCAGGTCCAACTCCTGGAAGTAGCCCGGCCGGGCGACGCCGGCGCAGTTGACCACCAGGTCCGGCGTACCGATTGCTGCCGTCACGCGCTCCACCGCGGCGGCGGCCTGTGCCGGGTCAGCCACATCGGCGCTGGCGATGCCGAACTGCTGGCTCGCATCGCGCCGGTTGGCCTGTACCTGGGCCAGGGCTTTCTCTAGCTTGGCCTGGTCGCGGGCCACGAGCCAGACATGAGCGCCGGCGGCAGCGAGCTGCCGCGAAGTGGCCAGGCCTATGCCGCTGGAGCCGCCAGTGACGAGCGCAACTTTGCCAGGGAAATCCATACTCATCCCTCACTGAAGCCGGCGCCACAGCAGGGCAGCGCCGGCGAATGGAGTTGCCGGCCGTCTCAAGTGGCCAGGCTGCACCTGCGACGCCCGCGAAAGCGGAATGCCCGGACGAGGGCGTCGTCAGGGCTCACGGAAGTAGTAGCCATGGCCGCGCACATTGAAGATGAAGGTGGGGTGACTGGCGTCGTCACCCAGCTTGGCGCGCAAGCGGCGGATGCCGCGGAGCAGGCTGGCCTTGCCCTCGCCCGTCCCATCGCCCCACACCCGCGCCAGCAGCTCGCGCCGGCTGAGCAACCTGCCCGGGTTCTGCATGAAGTAGGCAAGCAGGTCGAACTCGCTTGGGCTGAGGCGGAGGGGACGGCCAGCGAGAGTCGCCGTCTTTGTCGCCAGATCGAGGACCAGGGACTGGTTGCATAGCCTCTCCTGGCTCGCCGCCGTGGAACCGCTGCGCTTCAGGATAGCCTTCACACGAGCCGTCAGTTCGGCCGGGCTGAATGGCTTGGGCAGGTAGTCGTGAACACCACACTGGAAGCCGCGCACGATGTCCTCTTCTCTATCTTTAACGGTGAGCATCAGGACCGGTACAGGCAGGGCCGCCTTGAGGCGCCGGCAAGTCTCCCAGCCGTCTATGTCGGGCATGATGACGTCAAGAATCACCAGGTCGGGCCGGCATTCCTGGGCGAGACGGACCCCGGAGGAGCCGTCGTGGGCGCCAAGCACTGTATAGCCCTCGCGCTTGAGCGTATGGCCGATGACCTTCACGACAGCCTCATCATCGTCAATAACAAGGACCAGAGTTCTCATGGTCTATTAACACCCTCTCGCGCCAACGGGAGTTCACCCACCTAACAACACACATAGCCGTGGCAACATGCCACGCACGACAGCATCTCCCAAGGCCAGCGCCGACGCTCCTCACAAGGAGACAAACTCGGGCCGTTTCTGTGAGAGAGCGACACACCAGCAGCGTCGGCTCCGCCCGGGCACGAGGCAAACCGCACAGCCACCTGCGGCCTGCTCCCGGCGGCAACGCGGTGAAGCTAAGCCCAACTTCCTTTGGCCGCAGGATAGCACACTCCGCCGGCGATCACCAGTGCCTGGAATGCCTGGGCATCCGGTTCGGCGGCTGACGTCTACTGCGACGAGCTGCTCCCATTGGCGAACCAGGCGGCCAGCTTAGCCAGCCAGCGGCGCCAGAGGCGACGCAGGCGCGAACGTGTGGCCGCGGCGCGGTAGCCGGTACGGTACCAGATAAGGCGCAAGCGCCCCGGCTCGGTGGGGAGGCGGCTCCAGCGGATTGCCGCAGCCCCCCAGGTGAGGCCGGCGCCGAAGCCGCTCAGGACGAGCACATCGCCCTCCTTGATCCGCCCGTCGGCGATTGCCTGGCAGAGAGCGATGGGGATCGAGGCCGAGGATGTGTTGCCACACCAGGCCACAGCCTCAACGATCCGGTCTTCGCTCACTCCCAGTGCTTCAGCCGCAGCCGAGATGATCCGGCCGTTGGCCTGGTGCGGGATGAGCAGCGACATGTCGCGCAGGTCCAGCCCAGCTTTCTCCAGAGCCAGGCGGGTGGAACGGGCGAGGGAGTTCACGGCGAAACGGTAGACAGCCCGGCCATCCATCTGGATGTAGTGCTCTCGCTGGGAAAGGGTTTCGGCGCTGGCTGGGCGCCTGGCGCCTCCGGCGGGAATGAACAGCAGGTCGGCGCCAGAGCCGTCCGAACCGAGGCAGGTGCTCAGGATGCCACCCGGCATGTCGGAGGCCTGCAC
>DAOTVV010000184.1:0-6808 GCA_034436255.1 Anaerolineae bacterium | reverse complement strand
GAAAGGTGAGCGGCTGGGAGGAAACCAACTCGAGATACCAGGTCCGTTCCGGCCGGGCAAGAGCCACCCCAGCGAAGCCAGGACTCTCTAACGCACATGCCTCGGACAGGTAGCGGGCGTGCAGGATGCCAGCATCTGGTGCGTCAACGAGCACCTCCTCGCCCGGGGCAAGCAGGGCATCCCAGCCCGGGCCGAGGGCAAGCGCAAGAGAGTCAGCCGAGCGGCTTGGGGAAGGCAGTTGCCAGCGGTCGCCAGGGGAAGCGATCTCATCCAGGAAACGAGACACGAGTTGCGCCTCAGTGGGCTCTCAGTAGGAGCATACCGTCTGGCAGCTAGTCTACTGACGGCACCACGCACGCACAAATGGCCTCCCGAGCTACTCGGTTCAATCTTGCGTTGGCCGGTTTGCCAGGTAGCGTGGTGGCTGACAGAAGGGGGCTATGCCGACAACCCGTATCGTCTGACCAAGCAGGCAGCCAGCACCTCGGATCAGGCGAAAACGGCACCGTAGGCCGGTGGTTCACTCAAATGATAATGGCACTCAAGCGCATACCGCCCGAGGGCCTGGCGCAAGAAAGCTAGAGAGACGTTCCGTCGCTCCCTGGCTCTCATGCCCTCGGGCAGCGGCCAGGTTCTGGCCCCCGACGCACAGTCACCTCGGTGCCATTATCATTTGGATGAACCACGTCCATCAGGCGCGCTCCTGGGGCGCATCGATGCGCCCCAGGAAGCCAGCCGCCCAGCCTCAGTCCTCTCGCCTCAAGCGAATTGGGGCAGGTAGGCCCTATGAGCCTGGAGCAACTCGTCAGCCAGCTTGCTGGCGGTTGCCGGATCGCGCACACAGCCGTCAGTGAGCAGGGCTTCCACCACAAGCTTCCGCTCACCGGTCAGGGCCGCCTCCACCGTGAGCGCCTGGCCGGCGAGCGTCTTCGCCAGGCTGGCAGCCAGAGGGTCAGGGAAGTCGGGGTGCTGCAGGCCGCGGAAGCCACGCGCCGTGATGACGGCGCTCAGTTCGAGGACGGCACCCTCGGGCAGGTTCGGCACCAGGCCCTGGTTGGGCAGGTTGGCGTAGTAGCACTGGCGGCTGTCGTGCTCCAGGCCCATGACCATCTCCACCAGTTGCGAGTGCTCCTCCGTGCTGCGCTCGAAGACACTGTCGTCCATGGGGGCGCTGCCGTCGGCCAGGGCCGCCATGTGCTCATAGGCACGGTCAAACATGGCGATGCGCTCCTCAATGTTGCCACAGCCTCCCAGGCCCAACTTCTGGCCATAATAGTCGCCACCGGGGAAGCGTTCCGGGAAGAACTCGACCACGTGCCCGTCGTTGCACGATGGGTAGGCGTTGTAGCGGTCAAAGAGTTCGAAGCAGAAGCGATTGTGCTCGACGATCCCACTGCTTTCTTTGCCGGCACGCACGGCGGCAACCTTCGCCGCCACGAGCGGCCAGGCATCCTCGCCGTTCCAGCGCAGGTCGTAGATCCAGGTGAAGTGGTTGACGCCAGCGGCCAGCCCACTGATCTCATCGGGCGGGGCGCCAATCAGGCGGCCGAGCATCTGCACCACGCCGAAGGTGCCGATGCATAGGCCCACCATGTTGGCCCCGGTGGCTTTGCGCACGGCCTGGCAACATACGGTCATCGGGTTGGAATAGTTGATGAAGAGGGCGTTTGGGCAGAGACGCTGTACGTCGCGGGCGATGTCCACCAGCGCCGGCACCATCCGCAGGCCACGGGAGATGCCACCGGCCATGATCGTATCGCCCACCGGCTGGTAGACGCCGTACTTGCGTGGGATCTGCACATCCGCCAGCCAGGCCCGGCGGCCGCCCACGCCGACGGTGAGAACAACCACGTCCGCACCGGGGAGCAGGTCACGGCGGTCCTGCGAGCCCTTGATGACGATATCCGCCTGCTTGTAGTCCACCATGCGCCGGCTCAGGCCTTCAGCCATTGCCAGGGCAGAGCGGTCTATATCAACGAGGCCGAGTTCCCAGGGCCGGCCGGAGCGGATCAGGTCTCCAAATAGACCCTGGACGAACTGGGCGCTGCCAGCACCGATGATGACGATCTTGGTGCGTTTCATGAACGGAATTGCCTCCATCGGCTAGTTGCGTCTGGCTGCCTCAGGGAAGAGCCGGATCCTCCTTCGCTGCCTTCGACATGCTTGCGTTGCAGAGCTCATGCCATGTCAATGTAGCGGGAGGGCAAGGGAACACAGATGAACGCAGAAAGACGCGGATCCGGAAAAAGGCATCCTCTCTCACATCGGCCTGAACCTGCGTCCATCCGTGTTGCCTGCGTTCCCTCATTCTACGCGGAAAGCACTTTCAGGCCAGCGCCAGGGCTCACCCCTGCGCTTCGCGCCACGCCGCGATCATCGCTTCCACATTCGGCCAGGGCGTGTCGGGGAACAGGGCATCCACTGGCGAGAGGATGAAGCCCGCCGGCCCGAGCGACTCGATGGCTGAGAGCGTGGCCTGGCGCACCTCGTCAGGCGTGCCGGCAGCCAGGGTGACGCCGCTGTTCACACCCCCAGCCAGGGCGAAGCGGCCGGCTGCTGCCGCCTTGGCCTGCCTCAGGTCCAGGTGGTCCTGCACCGGGTCTACATAATAGAGCAGGTCAATGCCCGCTTCAGCCAGCATGCCGGCCATGGGCAGCATGCCGGTGGTCATGACGTAGGCGAACTTGGCGCCGGCCTGGTGCACCATCTCGGCCAGGCCCTTGAGCGCAGGCAAGGTAAAACGGCGAAAGAGCGCCGGTGACCAGAAATCCGTGCTGCTGTACCAGCCTCGCTGCACCACCATATCCACGCCGCCCGTGTCCAAGGCCAGAGCCGTGCGGGCGTGGTCGAAGGCGGCCATAAGAGCGACAGCCTCGGCGAAGAACTCCGGTTGTTGCACGGCGGCGAGCACTGCCCCTTCCACGCCCATCAGCCAGACGATGCCATCCATGCCGAAGGCGCTCCAGGCCTGGGTCAGTACGCCCTGCTCGCGGGCGAAGGCGCGCGTGGCTGCGAGGCGCTCTCGGTAGGCCTGGGCCTGGCGCTCATCCGGCCCCCTCAGGAGGTAGCGCAGCTTGGGCAAGTCCTCCGCGCCAGTGAGGATATGCTGCTGAGCCCGGGGAATGTTGTAATCTTCAAAGAGCTTCACCACGTCCGGCTGAATCACCCAACCGGGCACGGCTGGCTCGTCATCCTGGCGGACGATGTGCCGTAGCGGCCCGGCCGGCGTCTGGTATTCGCGGCCGATCAGGCCGTAGGGGCGCTCGCTCGTCGGCGCTTCCCGCCAGTCCCGCCAGGAGACACCCTCGGCCGGCGCCCAGGGGACGGAAATGTCGAGGACGTCATCCAGGCCCAGGCTGAGCCAGCGGCGCACCCGTTCAAAGTCGTCCTCCAAGCTCCATGGCTCGGGCAGGGTGTGGATGTGCTCCAGGCGCAGGGTGTACCAGTGGGGCACGTCCCGGCCATGGCGCTGCCAGCGCAAGTGCGGTGGCGCGGTGAAGCCGAAGCACCAGCAGTATAAAGGTACATGGTCTGGCTCATTCCCGGAGATGGCTGTCAACAGGCGTTCCTTGGAAGTCATCTGATCCTCTCAATCCTCGTCGCTGCCGGTTGCAGGGACCGGCGCCGCTTGCCCTAACCCCAGTTCGTGAACCGTGCTCCCACCAGGCCGGCGAGGGTGCGCAGTTCGTAACGCCAGTCGCCATAGGTGGCCATCCAGTGATGCCCCAGGCCCTGCTCGGCGATCCACGCCAACGCTTCCTCGTATGGGCGGGCAAAGGCCACTTTGAGCGGGTTGCCCGGGAAGACCATGCCCGTCTCGATTGCCGTGCCGTGCATTGCAGCGAGCGTGTAGCCATCCAGGCCGGGCACGATGTTCACCAGCGTCACCTCGCCCGGACGGGCCGGGAAGAGGCAGCATACCCCCTGATTCATCAAGCGCACCGGTGCCAAGGTGATGTCCTCTGGTCGGCCGGCGAGCGAGAACCCGCCCGAGCCGCAGTGGCTGAAGACGATGGCGTTCACCTCGGGGACCGGGTCGAGCAGGTCGGTGTTGTGGACGGCGGCGCCACTGAGCCAGGCAAGCATGAGCATACCCAGAGCGCCGTTCACGTCGCCCTCGCAGGCGAGGGGCACTCCTTCCTCAGCCAGGAGAGAAGCCGCCAGGCAGACCCTGCCCATGAGGTGGGGATAGCAGCCCACGGCGACCGCGTTCAACTTGTGCTCGGCCACCGCCTGGCGCATTGCCGCCGCCACCTGCAACGAGGACAGGCCGTCGGCCTCGCTGCAGGCCAGGCGGCCCACGCGCGCTCTAACTGCAGCCCACTCCTGGCGGGCAGCCGCCAAATCGGCCCGTTCGGCCGCCTGCAGGAATAGCTGCGTGTCCAGCCCAACGAGGCGCGGGCCAAAAAGGCGCTTCAGAGCCAGTTCGTGGGCTGTCGTTTCCGTCATCCCCTGGACGCGCTGGCCCAAGATGCCGATGCGCGCCCGCCGCAACTGGTCTTGCAGGGCGGCGACGGCGGCGTACCGCCTGGCGCGGTCGGCGACCGGCCCTGGCACCACTCCCCCGAACAGGGGCTCCACCGGCCGGCCTGTGGCCTTGAGCAGTTGCGCCGCCTGCTGGCAGCCGCAAAGCGAGCCCGTCTCCATGCCCGGGACCCCCCACAGGATGACGGGCACGGGCCGCTCCTCCAGCATATCGCCCACCAGGTAGTCCTCGAACCAGGAGGCAGCCAGGACAACGATGACCTGAACGCGCCGATCGTGGAAGAGGCGTCCGGCCGCCACTGCTTGATCCGGCGTACTGGCGACGCCTGCAAACACCAGCTCGAGTGGAGCCTCTGGCCCAGCCAGCGCCGCCTCGGCCTGCTGCAACAGGGTGCTGGCCCGGTTGGCGCCGACCTCAAGCGGGCTGGCCACGGCAACCACTCCGACGCGCGGGCGGATACGCCAGGCGCGAGCGCAGTCATCGGACATAGCTCACCTCAGGAGATACGGTTTGGCCCACAGCGCTGCCTGGCCGGGCGATGGGCCGCCCATCGCCCGGTGGCACAATCGTCGGCTGAGCAGGCGCATCAGTTCAGGTACTTGCCTGCCACCGCCCGGAAGCGCTCGGCCACAGCCTCGATCTCAGCCGGCGTGGCGCCCAGCTTCGTGCCGAAGGCCGAGCCCAGGCCGGCGTCCACAACGCCGACGCTCAGGTTGATGGCCCGGCTGAGCAGATCATCGGTCCGGGGCAGCATATGCTTGGCGTACTTCACGGCGCCGCCTTTGGCCGTGTAGTAGGGGCAGGTGAAGGGGCAGCCCTCCGGCGTGATCGTGCGCTGGGCGAGCACATGCTCCATGTTGTTGTAGACGTGCCAGCCTGAGTCGGCCACCACCTTCGTGCCCAGTTCCTCCGCGACCTTGCGCGCGATCTCCTCGGTTGGCAGGAAGACGGTGAGGATGGTGGCCAGTTCGCCCTGCGGGTCGAGGATGGTGCGGAACTTGAGCCCGGGCAGGTCGGCGATGGCGTCTTTGAGCTGCTTCTTCTCCGCCCTCAGCGTGGCCAGCATCGCGGGAACGCGTTTCAGTTGGGCGAGCAGGACCGCGGCTGAGAGTTCAGTCATGCGAAAGTCCAGGCCGATGAACGGGCGGCTGCCCACCTCGATGCCCTTGCGCAAGGGCTTGTGGCCCTGGTCGTGAAAGGCGAAGGCGCGCTCATAAGTCTCGTCATCGTCCGTGACCACCATGCCGCCGTCGCCGCAGGTTATGGTCTTGTAGACATTGAAGCTGAACGTGCCGGCCTTGCCGATGCTGCCCACGGGCTTGCCGAAATAGGAGGCGCCGAAGGCCTGGGCACAGTCCTCCACCAGGATAAGGCCATGTTTGTCGGCCACTGCCTTGAGCTCGTTCAGCCGCGCCGGATTGCCCAGCATGTGCACCACAAGAATGGCCTTGGTGCGCGGTGTGATCCGTGCCTCAACGTCCGCTGGGTCGAGGTTGAGCGTCTCGTCCACCTCGGCGAGGACGGGCACGGCGCGGGCGTACACGATCGAGGACATGCTGGCGACGAAGGTGTAGCCCGGCACGATGACCTCGTCGCCGGGCCCAATACCCAGGGCGCCCAGGGCCACGAGCAGGGCAGTGGTTCCCGAGTTGACGGCGACGCCGTGCCTTACCTGCGACATGGCGGCGACCCGTTGTTCCAGGCTCCAGACTTTGCCCTTGAAGCGCGGGTCGTCCTCGCGCCCATAGCGGAAGAGGTAGCCCGCCTCCAGCACTTCGAGCACTTCCTGCTTCTCTTCTTCGCCGATGAGTTCCATTCCTGGTCCGGGCATGTCAGAATGACCTCCTGATAGAGTAGGATGGTGGGGCCGCTGCACCGTCTCAAGCGTGACGATGCTCCTCCCCAGCAAACGCGGAAGCGCCTCCATTATAGAAAGCTGACGGCCAGGGCACCACAGCTATCCGGCCTATTACTGTGCAGGCTCACCATGCCCGGATGTAGTTGAACACGCGTGATGGCAGCTCAGGTCAGGTTTGTATTCCAGGCTCGTCAGTCTCCACCTGTGGGTGCTGCACTTCGCGGCGGGCCGAGCATGAGATTCTTCTGTCCCCCGCGAGTAGCACCTGGCAGAGCGTAGCACCGGGGCGATCCCGTCAACGTCTGAAGTGAGCCGGGCTGGCATCCCTGTTGCCCCTGCTGGCCCAGGGCTCTCGACGCACAACTGGAAAGCCAAAGTGTGCGGCTTTGTCTGAAGCCTCGGGTGAATCACTGTACTGCCCGGGCGCGACCAGGACATCAGCCAAGACCAGCGCGCCCTGGCCA
>DAOTVV010000183.1:0-11029 GCA_034436255.1 Anaerolineae bacterium | reverse complement strand
GCTGCGGAGGTGCTGGATGGCGCAGGACCAGCTTTTGCCCGATGGCAGCAGCAACGAAACGAGTGCCACCGCGGACCCAACTCCGTGCACTGGTTCGTGGCAGGCGCGGCTGAACACGCCTGTTCGCAATCAGATGGAGATGATGGTGAGGGATCTGGACTCCCTGATTGCTGAGGATCATCCTGTGCGCGCGATCTGGGCGCTGGTGGAGCGGCTTGACCTTTCGGCGTTCTACGCGCCGATCAAGGCCGTGCTCGGTGGGCCTGGGCGGCCGGCTAGCGATCCACGTGTGCTGGTCGCGCTCTGGATTTACGCTTGTGTCGAAGGCGTCGGCAGTGCCCGGCAGCTCGACCGTCTCTGTCACGAGCACGATGCTTTTCGCTGGCTGTGTGGTGGCGTTCCTGTGAACTACCACCTGTTGGCCGACTTTCGAGTGGAACATGGGGCGGCGCTGGACGACCTCATGAGCCAGGTGCTGGCGACGATGATGGCTGAGGGGCTGGTGACGCTGAAACGGGTGTCGCAGGATGGCATGCGTGTGAGGGCTTGCGCAGGCGCCAGTTCCTTCCGGCGCGAGAGAAAGCTGCGGGAGTGTCTGGCAGTCGCTCAAGCTCAGGTTCAAGCCTTGGCTCGCGAGGTGAGCAGCCCGGACATGGAAGTGTCTCGGCGACAGCAGGCGGCACGAGAACGTGCGGCACGCGAGCGGGAAGCGCGAGTGCAGAAGGCACTGCAAGAGCTTCCCAAGGTGCAGGCAGCCAAGACGGGCAGGCGCAAAGATGACGAGGCGCGCGTCTCTACCACCGATCCAGAGGCCCGTGTGATGAAGATGCCGGACGGAGGCTTTCGTCCGGCCTACAACGTGCAGTTGGCCACCGATGTGGGCAGTCAAGTAGTGGTGGGTGTGGCCGTCACCAGCCACGGCACGGATGGGCACGAGGCGCCGCCGATGCTTAAGCAGGTGCAAAGCCGCACGGGCATCACGCCGGACGACTATCTGATCGACGGGGGGTTCGCAACGCTGGATACGATTAACGATCTGACCGCGGCGGGGACTACGGTATATGCGCCGACCCAGCCACCACGGGGCAGCAAACGTACGCAGGCAGAGCCCAGACCGAACGATTCGCCAGCTGTGGCTGACTGGCGGGCGCGTATGGCGACGGAAGAAGCAAAGAGTATCTACCGTGAGCGTGGCGCCACGTCGGAATGCGTCAACGGGCGTCTGCGCGCGCACCAGGGACTGCAACGATTCCTGGTGCGTGGCTCCGCCAAAGTCCTGTGCATCGCTCTGTGGATGGCCCTTGCGCACAACCTGCTGCGCTGGATAGCGTTGGCGAGCCAACACTGCCCGGCCTAGAGAGCGGGAGCACGCGCCTCCAGACGCAAGGCATCGCGTCTCTTGGGGTCGCCCAAGCGCCAGCCGCACGCGCACCGCTATGCGCCTTCTCCGATTCTGAAGCGCCATGCTCTCGCTCCAGTAAGACCCATCTGTCCGGCTCGGCCCAACTCGCGAAAAAGTCACAGGCTCTCAGCGCAACGTGTCATCAGAGCAGTCACGTACGTAGGTTTGTTGACCGGCCCGGTCGATCGGGGTGGGAGAAGAGATATGGCCAACTACTACGAGATCCTCCAAGTCGAGTCCACTGCCAGCGCCGCGGAGATCGAGGCGGCCTGGGAGACGCTGTACAACCGGTGGCGGCACCTGGTGACCCATCACGACCCGAGGGTTGCGGAGGAGGCCAATCGCGCGCTGCGTACCCTCGAACAAGTGCGCCGCACACTCACCGATCAGGCCAAGCGGGCAGAATACGATGCAAGCCTCAACCTTGGTGGCCTGGCGGACCCTCAGGCTCTGCTCCAAGCAGTCGCACCGCCACCCCCGCCCAGGCAACTCGAGGGCGCTGCCACCGCGCCTCAGGCTGCCACTGCCTGGGTCTGCACCGCATGCCACACCCCAAACGCCACCGGCCTGCTCTACTGCGCGAGTTGTGGCCGGCAGATTGGCCGCGAGTGTCCCAGATGTAGCAAAGTCATCGCTGTCACTGCGCCTTACTGCTCGCATTGCGGGGCTGACGTCCAGGCTGCGTTGGATGAGAAGCAAGCGGCGCGGCTGCGGGAACTGCAGGCCAAGGTGGCGCAGGAAGCGGCGGCTATTGATCTCTTGAGGCGCGCGAGCCGTCTTAGTTTCTTCGCATCGCCTTGGTCAGAGGAACAGAAGCTGAGGGGCCAACTGTGGCGCTCGTCATCCTCGTACAGGGCAGCTTGGGTGTTTGGCCTGAGTTGGGTCGTCGTGGTGCTGGCGCTTGCCTTCGCAGACATGGTGTTGAGCTTCGTCACCGCTGTTGCTGGCGTCGTTGTCATTCTGTTCTGGACTTCGGCCGCGACGACGTCTGCAGCAGAGAGCCGCATCGACGTGCACCAGGCGAGAATCAGCCAGTTGCAGGACGAAATCAAACGCCTCCAAGCCGGCGGCTGACAAGAGAGCTCTGCATGAGTAGCCAGGCAGAACACCATCTGCCACGAAATCCCGGACGAAGCCCGAGGTTCACCGACATTGAAGCAGCCTCGGAGGCGCTGCAGAACAAACTGCAGCACCTGGTGAGCCATCGTGCATGATCGGAGTAGCACATGCCAGAACTCTACGTCCATGTCTCGCCTCGCGTCACGGTGCGACAGGCCGTGGCCTTTGATAACGAGCAGGGGGTCACCTACCGGCAGGTGGAGGGCGAGCACGCCATCTGGGCAGCGCGCGTGCCGTTTCTGCCGGCAATGCTTTCCGAGGACTTTACTCGGGCGGGCAAGCAGCGGATAGCCCTGGTGATGCAGCGGCAGTTCCGCTTTATCTATGACCTGGCCCGCGCTCGCGAGAACCGGGCCACCTTCGAGCTTCGGTTCATAGCTACCCCCAACCCAGTGCCGGGGCAGCCCAACCTCATCGACATCGTCTTCCTGGGCAAGGTCTTTGCTACTCGGGCAGGCACAGGCGATGCCCTCGCGCGCCGCCTGTGGAGCAAGTTCGTCAGTAACTTCCCCCTCGAGGATCCTTTCAGTTATCCACTGATGCCAGTCGTTGAGGCGGCCGAATTCCAGCGCTTGTACGAGCCCATCCCCTTCAGTGAGATCGGGCAGAGGCAGATCCTCGAAATCCGCAAGTATGAAGACATGCCCATCAGTAGCGCAGGTCCTTTGGGGCGTGTGACGCGCATTGGCGACTACATCGCGCACCCCTTCGTGCCCAACGTGGACTTCAGTCCTATGGGCCGCTTTTTCGTTGCCCTTGCGGCCCAAGACCAGCCATGCTACGTTGGCATCAGCCTGCGGCCCACCCGCATGTTCGACCAGGAGATCCACAACGTCAGCTTTGCCATCGGTCAGTTCAAGAAGACTGTGGCCGAAGACAGCGATATCTCTGACGAGTACGTCCGCACGCGAGCGCTGATTGGTGCGTACATCTATCAACAGCTCATGCAGGAGCGCGAGCAACTGGTGATGGTGCGCATCCATCTCGTGGGCCGGGAGGAAGCGCCCTATGGCTTGGCCGAAGCCCTGGGATCTGAAATGATGGGCAACGCCGAGAACAGGTACCCCACACAATGGGCTGCGGCACAGCCAGCCGATGCGACCGAGCTCGCCGCGGCCCTCGCAAATCTGCGCTACCTCGAGCACGAGATTTGGGGTCATACCATTGCGGCGCCACCCCTGGAACGCCTGCGCTACCTGGCCACCGCCCAGGAGGCGTACGGCGCCTTCCGGCTGCCTGTGCCTCCTGAGAGTGGCTACATGCCGGGAGTGCTGGTGAAGAGTGAGCCCTTCGTGGCCCCGGCCGATGAGCTTGAGCGGCTCTACGAAGCGCGCGGCCGTCAGCCAGAGGTCTCGGCTATGGCGGGCAACAGGCGGGAGAGGAAGATCGACCTGGGAGTCGTCTACCACCGTGGAAATCCTACGGCCCAGCGTTTTCGCGTCAACGTGTCTGACCTCACCCGCCACGCACTCATCGCCGGCTCGACCGGCAGCGGCAAGAGTACGACCATCAAGTACCTCCTCACGCAGATCTGGAGCCAGCACCGGCTGCCCTTCATGGTTCTCTACCCAGTCGACAAGCCTGACTATCGTGAGCTCCTAGGCTTGCCCGAACTGGCAGCCGAGCTCCTCATCTTCACCCTGGGCGACGAGAGCACCTCGCCGTTCCGCTTCAATCCCTTCGAGGTGCCCGAAGGCATCCTGCTCAAGACTCACCTCAGCAGGCTGATGCGGGTCTTCACTGCTGCTTTCACCCTGCAAGATCCCCTGCCCATGATCTACCGTGAGGCCCTGCGCCGCGTCTACCGCGACAAGGGTTGGGACACGGTGCTCGAGCGCGGCACAACTGGCCGCGAGTACCCTATCATGGCCGAGTTCTACGCCGCCATACGTCAGATTACCGATGACCTCCAGTACGGACGCGAGGTGCAGGACAATGTTCGCCAGGCCTCAGTCATCCGCATCGGTGACCTGCTGGAGAATGCCGGCCATGCACTGAATGTGCGCCGCTCGTTGCCTTTCGCCACGATTCTCAAGCAACCTACGATCATGGAGATTGGCCGCGTAGGCTCGGTGCAGGACAGTGCCCTCCTCATGGGATTTCTCTTGATGCGCCTGACAGAAGAACTGGAGCGCAACCCGCGCGCGGAGGATGCCCCCCACATCACTGTGGTGGAAGAGGCCCATCGCTTGATGGCAGCCTCAAGCTCAGCGACCGGGCTGACGGGCGACAGCCGGAGCGCCACCAGCGAGGATCTGGGCAACATGCTGGCCGAAGTGCGCGGCTATGGCGAGGGAATCGTTATCGCCGAACAAATCCCGACCCTCCTGGTCAAAGGCGCCATCGGCAATACCTACCTGAAGCTCATGCACCGGCTGGAGGATGCGCCCAGCTTCGAGCTGTTTGCCAACATCATGAACCTCAATGCCCAGCAGCGTGAGTACGCCCGCACCCTGGGCACAGGCTTTGCCATCGCCCGCAGTCCCTATGGCCGGCCTGTCCATCTGGGGATTCCGCATCCTGGCGATTGGGCAAGTCCCGACATCACCGACGAGCGGATCAAGGGGCTCATGGCTGCTCAGCGGCAGAGGCTCGGCCTTGATGATGTGCCTGTGATCCCCTGGCAGGCGGGGCTGTCGGCAGTCGAGAAGCCGAATCACCTACTCGGCCAATGGGCAATCATACGCCGAGCTGCGGCGCAGATCATGCGGGCGCCGCTGCGCACCTGCGCTTACTGCCGGCCGCTGCAACTGGAGCACCACTGCCCCCACCAGCGAGCCACCAAGGCCCGCCTGGAAGCACGGGACGCGGCACTCCGGCTGGCGCTGACCAGGGCACTCGACCTTGGCGATGAGGCGGCTCGCTGGCAGGCTATCACCGCGCTCGGCCGGGAGGTCGAGGCTACGAGCGGCGGCCTGGGCTCTGCAACTGGACGAGACGCTGTGTACTGTCTTCTCGCGCACGTGGCCGCTCAAGCACTGGAGCAGGCCCGCGGAGATAGCGCCACGGAACAGGAGATTCGCTCGCGATACCGCACCCTGCTGTACGATTTCGATGAGCGCTACGGGGCATAGGAGTTAACCATGGCCAGACACACAGATCCCACATCGGTGCACGAGTTCGAGGAGTCTGAGCGCGCTTCTGCGTCAGGAGAGGCCTTGGGTGATGCCGACCGGTAGAGTGGCGATTTGGCGCAAACCGAGGTCGCCACCGACGCTGACACGGGTGTCGGCGGGCATCCTCTCGGCAGGAATCGGCCGGGGATCCAGTATGGCCGGGGCGATCCTATCCGCTACGCACTCTGGTCTGGCGAGGTCAAGGCGGCTCAGGAGCGTCACGAAGCGGGGCTCGACGCCCAGCAGGCGGACGGGCTCGGCGATGCTCTCGCGGCCACCCTGCGTGCGCGCACCGCGGGAGATGCGGCGCTGGCCGATGCCGAGCGCACGGCCGAGTACCTGGGCAGCCAGGCAGGGAGAGAATCTCCAGTGGCCAGCGATGCAGCGGAGGAAGCGCCCGCCGATTCGGGAGAGTAAGAGCCGCCGAGGTCAGGATGGGGTAAGATCTCTCAGAAGGGACGGGCGCATGGAGGACACAACTGATACTGAAGAAAGCGTTGAGACCGCGGATGTTGGCGCGGACCTTGCCGACAATGCCGGCGAGCAGGTGGGCACCGATGCTGGCGATGGCGCCTCAGACTTCCAGGCAGTCACCGATGCGCAGGTTGTCTCGGCAACCGAGGCGCTGGGCCAGATGGAAGCCCTCCGCCCGGAGGTGTGGGAGGGCCTGGGTGTTGAGGAGCGACTAGAGGCTCTGCAAGGCATCGAAGACCGGATGGCCGAGATCCAGGGACGCCCCGCCGTCGCAGTAGGGACCGCAACTCTTGAGGAGGGCACCTACGGTGGCTACCGAAGCGATTACGGCATTGTGCTGAACGAGGCGCACGTGGCCTCCAACGATATCGCCGAGATTGTCGACAGCGTTGTCCACGAAGGTCGTCACGCCTACCAAGACTATGCTATCCATCACCTGGGGTTTGTGTCTGATGCAAGTCTAGTAGAGTCTTGGACGGCGAACTGGGATAACCCACTCAGCGCCCAGGACTATGGGCAGGAGGCCTACATGGCGCAGCCCATCGAGGCCGATGCGTGGGCCTATGCTGGCCGGATTCGACAGGCCCTCTACGGAAGGGAGCAACTGTGATGGAGCGACCCGAACCTGCTGAGCTGGTGCCGCGCTTGATGGCCGAGTTTGGCTATCCTCGCGCAGGCGCCGAGCTGGTGGCCCAAAAGCTTACTCATGCAACGGAGATCGTCTGGCATGCCTTTCTGAGCTGGTGGCAAACCGGCACTCTCCCCGAACTGGACGTGGCGGATTATTCCCTGTCCCAGCTCATGCGCGAGCATGGAATGAACCCCATCGCCGCTCTACTCACCCTCGACTGGCTCGCCCGCGAGCCCGAGGCTGCCAAACGCTCCCTACACAAAGGCCACGACCAAGTGGCCTGAATGCTTCCCAGGAAATCCAGCATTGCGTGCATAGGATCCAGGGATGGGCTACCATGACGCGCGATTTGCCTGGAAGCATGCTGGCCTATTCGGCGGAGCCTTTGATGAGTCCGGCGTACAGGAGAGTCGTGGTGCTCTGAGGGTCTTGAGCCCCTGTGTCGCTCTATGCGGAGGCGTGGTAGGCCCAGATTCTACGCCTTAACCAAAGGGCGGCTACAGGTGACGGATGGCGGCGACCACCCTGCCCTTGATCTCCAGGTTGGCGGGGTGAACGAAGATGGGCATCATGGTCGGGTTGGCCGGCTGCAGGCGCACGCAGCCTTCGCTCTCCCGGCAGAAGCGTTTGAGCGTCGACTCGCCTTCCTCGATCAACCAGGCGGCCACCATGTCGCCGTTCTCGGCATGGCTCTGCCGGCGCAGGATCACGATGTCTCCATCGTTGATCAGGGCGTCGACCATGGAGTGGCCCTTGACCTTCAGGGGAAAGAGGCCGGGCTCAGGGGTCAAGATGTCCCGGGTGAAGGTGATAGCCTCGTCATCGGTGAGCGACAAATCGGTCTCGGGCAAGCGCAAGGGCTCGCCGGCTGCGATGAATCCGGCCAGGGGCACTGGGTATGCCACTCCTTCGGCTTCCACAGCAGACACTGCCTCCCGAGTGACGAGGCGCAAACCACGCGAGGTCTCCTGGGCACGGACGAGGAGACCCTTCTTCTGGAGCACGTCGAGGTTGTAGTTGACGACCGATGTCGAGCTGATGCCCACCTCGCCGCCGATCTCGCGCAACGTCGGCGGGTAGCCGTTCTCGCGGATGTGCCGTTCGACGAACTCCAACACTGCCTGCTGGCGTCGGGTGAGACCCATGGTTCATGCTCCCTTCTCTGGCCACCGTGGCCATTGTACCACGAACACTTGTTCTATGTCAATACTGCGACGGCCGGGATGGGCGGCCGGCGTGGCGGCAGAACCTGCAATCACCCAACCTGCCATGGCCCACTGCCTCGCAGGGCTAGCACTTCGTCTCCTGGCACCGCGGCCGGCAGGGGGATCGTCTCCACCAGCATCGGCTCCACGTCCTTCCTGTCGCGCGACAGGCCCAGGAGCACCACGAACCGGCCCACCTCCAGCCGCGCGATGTGGTTGGCCACCCGCACGTACCAGAAGCCTTTCTCCGATCTGGCGATGGCGGCCACGGCCAGGTCGCGGTCCTTCATGAGCTGCCGGTGGCCGAGGCCAGAACGGTTCGAGGGAACAAAAAAGGCGTGGCACAGGCCACGCCCCTTGGCGGAAGCGACGGGGATCGGTTCTGCGGATCGAAATACTGGCGTGACACGCCAGACACTACCAGCCCTACTGTGAACAGGCTCGCTCGAGCCAAGAGTGTCTGCCCGCGCGGTGAAGCAAGTGGGCCATCATTGCAGCACGCCGGTACGATCAGGTGACCATCACTCGAAGAACACTGAAAAACCGTTGCTTTCGGAGGCAGCTGGCCCCTTGAAAGGTCGGAACGTGCTCGGAGTGGAGGGCCGAGGCAGTGTGCAGAGCGCCATGCATTGCAGACCTGGTCTCTGCCTTAGCCCTTCCGCTGGTCTTTGGCTCAGCTAACCGCCGCTAGGTTGTGTTTGCAAAGGCACATAGCCAGAGCATCGTGGCGCCGATGACCCACATGGCTCTGAAGTTAGCGGCCCGCTTCTCGTAACGCGTGGCCAAGCGCCGGAAGTGCTTGAGCTTGTTGATGAGGCGCTCGACCCGATTGCGCAACTTGTACAGAGTGCGATCAAAGGATCCGCCACGATGCTGGTCCTTGCGCCGGGGGATCGTGTGTCGGATCCCGTGTCGGCGCAGATACTGGCGAATGTGCTTGTAGCTGTAGCCTTTGTCGCCCGACCTCGCTTTGGCTTTTGCTTGGGGCGGCCTCGGCCGGCACGTTTGACGGCTCCGCCCTGCATCAAGGACACAAAGACCGTAGACTCGTGCTGCTGGCCAGGCGTTAGGAACAGTGTCATGAGGTTGCCGTGGCCTTCAGCGCGCAGATGGACCTTGGTGCTGAAGCCGCCGCGGCTCCATCCTAACGCTTCGGCTGCGAGGCCCCCCCTTTTGCACCGGCGGCATGCTGATGAGCACGCACGACGGTGCCGTCGACAAAGTGTAGGTCCCAGTCTATCTGGCCGAGAAGATCGGCTTGAGCCTGAATGGCTGCAAAGACTGCATCCCAGATGCCCGCTTTGCGCCAGCGATAGAAGCGGCTGGCGACCGTCTGCCAGGGGCCGTAGCGCTCAGGAAGATCGCGCCATGGAGCACCCGTACGCAGGATCCAGAGAATGCCATTGATGATGCGGCGGTGGTCTTCCGCCGGGCGTGCCGTATGCGGTTTCTGCGGTGGCAGCCAGGGCTTGAGCTGCTGCCACTGTTCGTTCGTCAGTTCACCTCGATACATGCCCTATAGTATACATAACGGCATTGGTTACAAGTTAAGGGCCTGACGGGACCAAAGCGAAGATCAATTCGCCAGGTGATGGCTTCCGTTTCTGCTTGATGATGCCCATGAGCTTAGCTTTTTCTGCGAGATAGTGCACCGGGTCGGTCGCACGGCCCCTGTCATAGGCGTGAGTGAAATGAGGCAGTGCACGAAAGACCATTTCCATGGACAGCGCCTGGAACGGGCGGTTGAGCTCTTCAGCCACCGCGTCGGTCAAGTCGACCAGCACGGCATAGAGCAGCCAGGTGGCCCACAACTGAAGCTGGACCCCATTGATGGAGCCCACCCAGAAGTAGGCCAGGCCCAGCAGGCGCTTCGCCAGCTTGAAAGCATCTTCGATGCGCCAGCGTTGCCAGTACAGAGCAACGGCGTACTGGGCGGGCAGTTGCTCAGGATCGACCACGTTCGTCACGTACCGGTACCAGCGCCCCTTGTGCAGCCACTCCACCAGGCGCAGCGGGCGTGGGCAGCGCCGGTTACCCGCGCCGAGCCACACGATGCGGTCGCGCAGTTCGGTCGAACTGTGCAGGGTGGTGATGACTTCGTAGGCCGCGTTCTGCTTGGCCCGCGTCAGGAACCAGATGCCCATCTGCGTCAGGCGGTCGAAGAGTCCATAGTCAATGAAACCGAGATCGAAAATGAGCAACGTGCCACGCTTCAGGGTGCCCAAGACCCGCTCCCAGAAGCTGTGGTCATGAGCCGTGCTGTCCTCTTCGTACCAGATCTGTTCCGGCAGGTTGGTAATCACGTCGAGCAAAGCAGCCATGCGCCCGGCCAAAGGGGCCTCTTGGGCATCCCGCAGCAGATCGACCTTGCGCAAGAGAACGTCCAGAGTCGAACCATCCAAGGCGTACACGGCGCCAAACTGCTGCTGTGCCCAGGCCAGGACTGGTGCCAAGGGCCGCTTCCGCTCCTGCCAACGTTGTCGCATACGCGGCAGGATGTCCGTGAGAACACGATAGAACAGCTCAGCTGGGAAGATGCGCAGACGCTCCGAAACGGCTTGTTGCGTGACCTGCAACGGTTCAACCCACAGCACGCCAGCCTCGTTGAGTGCCCTGACCGCATCAGTCACCGATCCAATCTGGCGCCAGATCAGGCTCAGTACAAACGCGACCATGACAGGCAGTGTCAGCACGCGATGGCGCAGCCCCATGGCCCGGAACGCATCGACCAGCGTGAAAGTCGCTGGCTTGATCAACTCTGTCAACTGGTCTTGTATCGCCTGATCAGGCGGCGCGGCACTTGGCCGCTTGCTGCGATCCAGTTGGATCGCTCGGTTGTGTCGAACCGTACTTCGCTCGCGTTGCCTAACCTTCTTGCTCATGGCGTAATTTTACCATAAGCAACGAAATCGGTCCACTTGACTGTAAGAGGATCAGCCTAACTTGTAAGCGATGGTTTTACGCATTACGTTCTGCGGAGGAGCACACCATGGCGATCGCCTACAGACCCAAAGTGGCCATCATCGGCACGGGCCTGGTGGGGGCGACGTTCGGCTACGCCCTCTTGACCAGCGGCCTGACC
>DAOTVV010000182.1:0-3339 GCA_034436255.1 Anaerolineae bacterium | reverse complement strand
CAATTCGCCGCGCGTGGGCGTGTGCGCCTATGCCGGCTGAAGCGGCGGCTCAACACCGCGTGCGGCAAGGCAATACACCGGCCAGCCCACGAGCCGGCCGGTGTATGGGCTCCGCGCTGCCCGCAATACGCCATCCGCCGCCAGACAGCGCTTTGTAGCTGCTCGGTTAGGGCAGCGGCTGGGTCAGCGTCGCTGCTGGGTTAGCGAAGCGGCTGGGTCAGCTCCGCTGCTCGGTCAGCTACGCTGACACGTGTCCATCCCTCCCTGCCTCACGGCGCCCACACAAGTGTCAGCACCCGGCAGCGCAGCCGCACCAGGGTCCTGCTTCCAGCCCATGCTCTCGTTCTCGCTGGAACGCCAGGGGGCGGTGGCGGCACGGCCACCGCCCCCTGCATGTCTCCGTGTTTCACTCCCCGCGCTACGTCTTCGTGAACTCCGCCAGGAGAGCAGCGCAGCGCTCGCGGTAGATCTGCAGCATGTTGTCAACCCGTGCCGGCGAGATCGGCCCGTTCATGCTCGTCGTCTCGAAAATGCGCTTCGGCAGCTTCACCTTGGTTGGGTCGTAGCCGAGTTTCTGCTTGATGCGCAGTTTCGTGGCATAGATCTCACGGCCGGTGCGCTGGATGTCCTCATCGCTGACCTGGATGTCTATCGTGGCCAGAGCCTTCCTCACCGTCTCGCGATCATAGATGGCACGCGCAAAGAGGCAGATGGCGAGCGAGGTGACGAAATCGCGCTCGCACTCCTCGGCGATGAGCTTGTCCACCGTCTCCTCATCGCTCAGATTCCGCTGCTTCTGGTCCAGCGAGTAGCCGGCGTTGTCGAGGTGGCTGTGGCGAGAGCCGACATGGTGGCCGATGATGTTGGCGTAGCCAGTGTGGTAGCCGGCCACGCCCTGGGCGCCGCCCGCCGTGAAACTCAAGTCCTCGGCGCCGAAGTGCCGCGAAGCCTGCACCGCCCCCAGCCCGAGCAGGCGGGCCGTCTCGTTGGCCCCTTCGCTGATCAGGTGCAATGCCTTGAAGTAGCCGTTGGCATCCCCAAAGCTGAGCCGCACGCCCAGGTCTTTCTCGCTCAGGATGCCCTTGTCCATGGCCTCGGTGGCCCAGGCGAGGACGACGCCGGATTCCATTGCGTCCATCCCCAACCGGTCCGCCGCCTCCATGAGGCGCAGGGCACCATCCCGCGTACCGATGCCGAGCATGGAGCCAAAAGCATAGATCGGCTCGTAATCGTAGCTCACGTAGGAGGACTGGATCTCGTACTCGTTCTCGGCACCGAACTGCTGGCGCAGGAGGGCGATATGGATGCAGCCGATGGGGCAGCCAGCGCAGGCGCGCTTGTACATCAGGTCGTGCTCGCCGAAGGCTTCGCCGCTGATATCGGGGGCGTGCTCGAAGCGCGTGGATTGCAGGTTGCGCGTGGGCAAAGCACCGACGGCGTTGAGCGGGTTCACGTTGACCGGCGTACCCAGTTCGTGGTACTTCTCCATAGCCGCCGTGGAGATCACCCTCTGGTGGATCTCGTCGTACGCCTGGCGGTAGGCGCGGGCATTCTTGATCGGCCAGTGGTGCGTGCCGATGGTGAGCACGCCCTTGAGTTTCTTCGCCCCGAAGAGCGTGCCCAGGCCAAGGCGCCCGAAGTGCCGGTAGGTCTCGACGTTGACATTGGCGTAACGCACGCCGTTCTCGCCGGCCGGGCCGATACGCATGATGCTGCGGTGGCCGGGCGAAGCGTGCATGCCACGCATCAGCCTCCCGGCTTCGGCTACGTCAGCGCCCCAAAGCGGGCCGGCGTCCCGCACTTCGATCCGGTTGTCCTGGATGCTGAGGTAAGCCGGCCCGGCCGCTTTCCCCGTGATCACCAGCGCGTCATAGCCGGCATGGCGCAAGGAGTAGGCCAGGCGGCCACCGGCATGGCTCTCGCCATATTCGCCGGTGAGCGGCGAGATGAATGTGGCGATCGTCTTGGTGACAACGGGGTAGATCATCGTCATGGGGCCGATGGCGAAGACGATCGGCTGCGCCGGATCGAGGGGATCGGCGTCGGCCTTCATGTTTTCCTCAAGTAGGGCCGCGGCGACGCCCGTACCCCCCAGCAGGTGGAACAGGTCATCGCGTTCCTCCACCCGCACCTTGTCGCTGGCCAGGTCTACGTAAAGCACGCGGATCGTGGGTTTGGTGAGCATAAGCCTGCCCTCCTTCAAGCCTGATCGGCGGGAGCGGTGGACGCCTCAGCGGCCCTTACTGCCGGCTGGGCATCGCCCACCTCGACCATCTGCAGGCAGCCGTGCGGGCAATAGTTCACGCACTGGCCGCAGAAAATGCAGACGATGGGCCGCTCCTCGTCGCTGTCCCATCCGATCACGTGGATGGGGCAAGCCTCGACACACAGGCCACAACCGGTGCACAGCTTCGGCCGGTAGGTCATGCCGCGCCCGCCGCGCCGCGGCGTCAGTGCCCCGGTCGGGCAGGCAGCGGCGCAACGCGGGTCGGCACAGGCGCGGCAGATGTCGGCCACCATGCGCCCCTCCATACCACCCGCCGTGCGCACCTGGATGGCGCTCTTGTGCGGCGAGTAGTCCCCGTGCACAAACCTGGCGCAGGCAAGCATGCAGGAATAACAACCGATGCACTTGCCCATGTCCGGTGCAGTCAGAATCTTGGCCATCTCGACCTCCATTAACCTCGCAAACAACCGCCCCGTGCCGACTATATCGGCCAGACAAGAGCCAGGCAAGCGCAACCTGGCGCTCAGGCCGGCTGCAAGTTCTGGCCCTGCTTACTGCTGCGCCTGGACGCGATAGGGCCCAAGCAGCAACCGGTCGCCGACGGCCGGGTCCAGCAGGGGCACCCGTTTGCCTGTGGCCAGCAAGTACCAGCCGATCTCGAGGTAGTAATCGCCGGTCTGCAGGGGCGGGCACTGCGTCAGAACGCGTGGCTCGATTATCGTCTCGCCCGGGCGCCAGGCCGTGGTGGGGTAAACGCCACCACCAGGCATGGCGTCGGCACCACACAAGAAGCTGCCAGCGCCGTTGCTGCCGGGCCCGAGCAAGTGCACGAAGGAGGTGTAGTCCTGCCCGATGCGTCCGTCCGCCTGCCAGTACAGCGTCAGCGGGAGGCTGCCCAAGTTATCTTCCTGGAGTTGGAAGTCCAGTCCGACCAGGCTCAGGCCCTCCTGCCAGCGCCCGCGCAAAGCGGTGCCCGGCCGCAGGGGCAAGGCGCCGTCGCTCCTAGCCTGCATGGCAATGGCATAATCCTGGCCCAGGCGGTCGCGGAAGACGGCCGCCTGCCTGGCCTCGGGGTACCAGCGCTGCACCTGAGGCAGGCTCGCGCCGTCCTC
>DAOTVV010000181.1:0-3522 GCA_034436255.1 Anaerolineae bacterium | reverse complement strand
CTGCGCATGACGCTTGAAGGAGAGGTGGAACTGCATCAGGCGTTCCAGAGCGATGGTCACGCCGCCTACTACTTTGCGTCGCATGGGAACTGGAATCTCAACCTTGGTCGCCAGGCGGTGAACCAGTGCCGCGCCGAACTGGGCGGCTAGCAGGGAAGAGAACGCGAGACGACGCAGGACACAGGTCAACACTGATTGCCGCAGATGGATGCCGTTTCGCGGCGATGACCTCCGTGGCTGGGCCAGGGGTTTCGCCTGTGCCTATCCGCGCTCATCGGTGTGGATCTGTGTTGCTTGGTGCCTTCCGGCTTTGACTGCCCACCAGGTTGAGGATAGAATCGCCTTGTTAACTGCCGATGCAGCGCCCCATGGCCTGCGCGGAGGTCCTAATGGCGGCTGAATTGCTACCCGGTTTCCACTGGCTGGGCCATGCCTCTTTCCGCATCGAGGCGCAGGGCCTGGTCATCTACATTGACCCCTGGAAGACCAAGCCTGGGCAGCCCAAGGCTGATATCATCCTCATTACCCACGATCACCACGACCACTGCTCTCCGGAGGACGTGGCGCGCCTGGCCCGGCCCGACACGCTAATCGTTGGCACACAGGCCGCCATAGCCAAGCTGGAGAAGGAGCCAGGGCAGAAGAAGGTGGTGGCCCCCGGGGATTCGCTCACGCTGAGGGGTGTCAGCATTCAGGCGGTCGCTGCCTACAACGTAGGCAAGTCGTTCCACCCGGCCTCGGCCAGGAACGTTGGCTATATCATCGCCGTGGCAGGGGTACGCATCTATCACGCCGGCGATACGGACCTGATCCCGGAAATGAGCGAGTACCAGGCCGATATCGCCCTGCTGCCCATCGGCGGCACCTACACGATGAACGTCGAGGAGGCAGTGGCGGCGGTGAAGCGCCTGCGGCCGCGCATCGTCGTGCCCATGCACTATGGACGCATCGTCGGCGAGATGGACGACGCGCACCGCTTCTCGCAGTTGGTCGAGGACGCTGAGGTCGCCATCCTGCCCGAGGAATGAGGGCGGCGCTGCGGCGCGATTGGCCTAGCCGCTGCCTGCATCCAGGGCGGCGCGTACGCTGCGTGCCAGTGTCTGAAGGCTGAACGGCTTCCAGAGGACGGCGAACCCGCCCAGCGTCCCCTGCTCGCCCTCTCCGGCGAACCCCGACATAAGCAGCACTTTGGTCTCTGGGTGTTCGGCCACGATCCGCTTCGCCAGGTCCATGCCACTGATGCCGGGCATCACCACGTCGCTGAGGAGCAGGTCGGGGGCCCGCCCCTTCTCCGCCAGGAGCGCGATGGCCTCCTGGGCGCTCGTGGCCGCCCACACCGTGTAGCCCTGCGTCGTAAGCATGCGCTGCGCCAGCTGCAGGATGGTGGTCTCGTCATCCACGACCAGCACCGTCTCGTGCCCGCGTGTCAGGGCCGCTTGGTCGCTCGCGACCGTTGCTGCCGCCTGCTGCGGCTCGACCTCGGCGCTGCCCGGCAGGTAAACGTTGAACTGGCTGCCTTTCCCCTCGCTGGACTCGAATGTGATCGTGCCATGGTGCTGCCGCGCGATGTTGTAGGCCACCGTCAGGCCGAGGCCACGCTGACGGGATTCGCCCTTGGTGGTGAAGAAGGGCTCGAAGATGTGTGGCTTGGCATCCTCGGCAATGCCGCAGCCGGAATCGCGCAGGCTGATGCACACCCATGGTCCTTGAAGGAGGGCGGGCTCGAGGGCGGTGGCGCTGGTGGGCGGCTGGCAGCGGAAGGCGCGCACGATGAGAGTGCCGCCGTTGGGCATAGCCTCGCCGGCATTCATCGCCAGGTTGAGGATTAGCTGCTTGAGCTGAGTGCGATCGGCCTGCACAGGCGGCAGGTCGGTGGCCGGGGAGAGGTGCAGAGTGGTGCCGGGGCTGAGGCAATCCCGCAGCATAGGGAGCAACTCTCGGAGCAGCTCGTCAATGCGGAGCGTCTCCACCTGGCCGGTGCGCTGCCGGCTCAGGGTGAGCAACTGGTTGCTGATGACGGCGCCGCGCTCGGCGGCATCGCGAATCTGGGTCACGTCCCCATAGGCCGGGTTGTCCTCGTCAAGCGACATCAGCGCCAGTTCGGCGGAACCGAGGATTGTGGTGAGCACGTTGTTGAACGTGTGCGCCAGGCCGCCCGCAAGCCGGCCAACGACCTGCATCTTCTGCGCCTCAAGGAGGTGCTCCTCCATGGCTTTCCGCTCAGAGACGTCGATGGCGATGGAGACCAGCCCGGCGATCTGGCCCGCTTCGTCCATCACCGGTGCTTTCACCGTCCGCCAGAAGCGCCGCTGGCCGCCGGCGAAGTACTCCTCGTCGAACTGCAACGGTTGCCGCTGCTCGAGCACCTGGCGGTCGTGCTTCTCGAAAACCTCGGCCAACTCGGGCGGGTAGAGGTCGCTATCGCTCTTGCCGATCACTTCCTCCGGCGTCACGTTCAGGGCCTGCGCGAAGCCACTGTTGACGAGAAGGTAGTGCAAGTCGGTATCCTTGAGCACGGCCAGGGCAGGCATGCTGTCTATGAACGTGCGCAGCTCCCGCCAGCGTTGCCTTGCCTCAGCTTCGGCTCGCTGCCGCGCCCGCACCGCCTGGTCAATGGCCTCTGTAGCCAACGCCTGCTCGCGGTAGGAGGGCGCCGGCGGCCGCCACGGCTCGCCGGCGCCGTAGGCACGCACAGCGGCGAGCAAGGCGGCGAAGGGTTTGGTGAACTGGGAGTAACTGGCGGCGAAGGCGAGGTAGAGCGTGCCGGGCAACAGCACAAGGGCGGCGGCGAAGATGATGGTGCCGCCGCGTAGCAAGCGGCTGAGGGTCGGGATGGGTATCTCGGCGAGCAGCGCCAGGTCCTCGCTGCCGACGCTTCCTGGCACAGGGACGGCGAGTTGCAGGCGGCCGCTGGCCAGTTGGCCGAAACTGAGGGGAGGTTGGGCGACGCCGTTGACCGCAGCGAAACGGACGTGCTCGGCGCCAGTGATGCGCGCTGCCGAGTCCCGCGCGGGCATCTCCTCATCATAGAGGAGCACGAGCCAGCCGTTGCTGCCTGCTGCCGTTAGCCTGGCCGCGCCGGCAGCATAGGCCGTCTTGCCGTCGAAAACGTAGGCAGCCAGGGGTGCTCCGCTACCGGCCAGTGAGCGCAGCCGTGTCGCCAGTTGCTGGCGCAGGCCAGGAGTCAGGGTTGCCGGCCCTTCGCCCGCCAACAGGGCGCCATCGTCGCCAAGAGCGAGCGCCCAGTGAGGGGTATATCGCCAGGGCAGGGCCGCCGCTGCTGCCACAGCCGCCCCGGGCTCGGCCGGGGAGCGCAGCGCCGACGCGGCGTGCTCGGCGAGCTCGCGCGCCTCCTGCTCCAGGTACACCTGCAGCGCCAGCCGGGGCGTCCCCAGCACGTGCGTGCCCAGGGCAGCCATGAAGCGGGGCACTGCCATCGCCAGCAGCGCCAGGGCGGTGACCTGGATGAGGACCACCAAGGCCAGCCGCAGTGCCAGCAGCCAGACGATTGATGGCGTTGCT
>DAOTVV010000180.1:0-4109 GCA_034436255.1 Anaerolineae bacterium | reverse complement strand
CCCTTGCGGCAGTCCTTTAGGTGCACGTGGCCCACGTACGGAGCCGCCTTCTCGAGTTCAGCCTCGCCATCAATGCCTTCGTTGTAGTAGTAGATATTGCCGGTATCCCAGTTGATGCGGATGTTGGGGTGGCCCACCGAGCGCAGCGTGTCCAGAGCCACGCTGGCATTGGTAGCCAGCGGCGGATGCGTCTCCAGGCAGAGCAGCAGCCCTTTTGACTGCGCATAGTCGGCGACCTTGGCCATGCCATCGTAGAGCAGGCGCTTGTCATCGGGGTGGCCCATGTCGCAGGTGAACCAGCGCCCTCCCAGGGCAGCAGCCAGGTCCACCAGAGCGTTGAACTGCTGCCGCCCCTCGGCAGTGGAGACATCGGCATGGCCGTAGCAGGTGGTGACGCTCAGGCCGTTGGCGGCGAGGTCTGCCAGGGCGCGCCGCACGCGCTCCTCGCCCGACCCGAGCGTGATCGTGGCCTCGGCGGGGACGACCAGGTAGCCGGTGTGCTCTTGCAGTCCGACCTCCAGGTGGCGGACGCCGACCTTGCCGACATGGGCGATGGCTGCCTGGACACCGAACTCGCCGTAGCAGTTGGAGAACACTTCAACGAAGCGGCCAGACATGGGCTTGTCTCCTTGACATAAGCCAACAACGCGTCCTTGCGCGTGGTGACTGCGGGCTGCTGGGTTTCTGGGCACCGCTGACTCGGCTCGTGCGGCCCGCTGCGGTACCTCACTCAGCCTTGCGCTTGAGCATGATCCAGTTATCGTCGCCCGTGTGGATCAGGACATAGCGCCCTTGCAGGCGCTGGCCGTCGAGGGTGAAGGCGATCGTCTTGTCGGTCCACTCTTCGGCCTCGTATGTGCCTCTATCCCAGATTATGACCGTACCTGCCCCGTATTCGCCATCGGGGATGCTACCCTCGAAATCAATGTACGAGACAGGGTGGTCCTCTGTGCGGACGGCGAGGCGACGCACGCCAGGTTGCTCCGGCGGCCCTTTCGGTATGGCCCAACTCGCCAGGACGCCTTCGTGCTCCAGGCGAAAGTCCCAGTGGAGATGGGAGGCGTGGTGCTCCTGGACTACGAAGCGATTGCCGCCGCCCTCAGCGATCTGTGGCGCCGGCTCGGGCGTCTTGCTGAAGTCGCGCCTGGCGCGATACTCCGCCAGCGGCTCGTCGGTCCGAGGTGTCTGCGGCTCGTCCACGAGTGACCTCCCTCACCTGATGTGGCCCCAGCCCGGTTGGCAGGCTGAGCGATGCCGTTGCTGGAACAGCTACATGCCGCAAAGTGGCGACCGGCTACCGGCGACACGATAGCAGGGCACCGGCTCCCCGCCGCAGCCTCCCTCGGACGGCGTCTCAGGGATGGCTATTGGCGCTGCCGGCTGCCACCGGCTCTCGCGCTTCAGCCTGGCTCACGAGGGGGAGTGTGAACCAGAAGCGTGCCCCACCCCCAGGCTGGCTTTCGGCGCCGATGGAACCGCCCATGGCCTCGATGAGTTGCTTGGCGATCGCCAGGCCCAGCCCCGCCCCGCCGTAGTCGCGCGAGCGCGATCGCTCTGCCCGCCAGAAGCGGTCGAAGACGTGCGGCAAATCATCCGGGGCAATCCCCTCGCCGTTGTCCTGCACTGTCACCTCGGCCATTCCGTCAACGGCGCGTGCCGACACCCGGATCACGCCGCCAGGATCGGTGTGACGAAGAGAGTTGGTCAGAAGGTTGGTGAGGACCTGGCCCAGGCGGTTTCTGTCCCCCTTCACAACCAGGTCGGCCGGCCAATCCGTGCTCACCGCCAGCCCTTTGGCATCGGCTGCCGGCTGGAAGACGCGCACCGTCCCTTCCAGCAACCTGCCCAGGTTCACCGGTTCGACCTCGAGCTGCATCTGGCCGGCGTCGAAAGCAGCGAGTTGGAACAAGTCCTGCACCAGGCGGTTAAGGCGCAGGCTCTCGTCGTAAAGGGCGGCCAACTCCTCCTTCGTCGGCATGTAGACCCCGTCGAGCATCGCGCTCAGGTTCGCCTGCAGCACGCTGAGGGGAGTGCGCAGTTCGTGGGCGATGTCCGCCGTGAAGCTGCGCCGGCGTTGCTCGGCCTCTGCCAGGGCCTCGGCCATCTGATTGAAAGCCTGGGCCAACTCGCGCGTCTCCTTCGGGCCCCTTGGCTCGATGCGGCGGCGCAGGTCGCCGGCGGCCACAGCCCGCGCGGCCCCGACCAGGCGCTGCAGAGGCGAGGTGATGCTCTCGCTGACGAGGAGGCTCACGAGCACAGCAGCGATGGCCGCGATGGACCCGGTCACGAAGACGGTGCGTCGTTGGGCAGCGACGATGGCGGCATACTCCTGCCCGAGCGCCCGCGATGGCAGCGGCAAGACATAAGCGATGACGCGTCCGTTCACCGTGAACTGCACCGCAAGCCGCCTCTGCAGCGCCGACAGGTAGCGGCCCTCACCACCGTGCCAATCGTAGAGGACCCGGCCTTGCCCGTCGGCAATCACCACATGTGGCGCGCCGGCACCGTGCAGCAGGCTGGCCGCGTTGCCACTATCAACGATGGCCTCAAGCTCGGGCAGCCGGCGGAGGAGGCCACTCGAAATTGCCACCTGGCTGGCGGCCTGACGCAGGATGGTCAGTTCCAGTACCTGGGCGGTGACGAAGGTGACGACGAGGATACCGGTGAGCAAGAGGACCGCATGCGATAAGGTCAGGCGGACCCAGAGCCGGTTCATGTTTCAGCCTTCAAGCGGTAGCCGATGCCGTAGACCGTCTCGATGTTGGCCTGCGGGTCGCCGTCGCCCTCGATCTTGCGGCGGAGGTTCTTGATGTGGCTGTCCACTGTGCGTTCCAGGCTTTCGTAGGCATAGCCGAAAGCGCGCTCGATGAGTTCCAGGCGGGTGAAGGCATGGCCTGGGCTCTGCATGAGAGCGCGCAGGATCTCGAACTCGCTCGGGGTGAGTTCGACGGCCTGGCCGCGCACCGTCAACTTGTGCGCATCGAGGTCGAGCACGAGATCGCGCACCTGCAGTATCTGGGGCAGGGCTGGCTCCGGAGAGCACCGGCGCAACACTGCCCTCACCCTGGCCACCACCTCGCGCGGGCTGAAAGGTTTGGTCACGTAGTCATCGGCGCCGAGTTCCAGGCCGACGATGCGATCCGCCTCTTCGGTGCGCGCGGTCAAGATGATCAGGGGAATATGCCGCAGGCTGCCGTCGGAGCGAACAGTTTTGGTGAGGTCCCAGCCATCGCGGGCGGGCAACATCAGGTCCAGGATGACCAGGTCAGGCCGGTCGTGCCGCAGCGAATGCAGCGCCGCCTCGCCGTCGTAGGCGACGAGCACCTGGAAACCTTCGCGCTCCAGGTAGGCGCGCAGGACGCGCACGATCTGCTTATCGTCGTCCACCACGAGAACTCGCTGAGCCACTTCAACTGACCTCGAGCCGCTGCAGCAATACCGTGTACAATCTCATGATAGCGCCGTTGGCGCTGGCGGACAACGGTCCAAGCCATGGTACACAGCGGAGCCGCACCTTGACGGGAGCAGGCGCCCTGGCTATAGTCACAGCTATCACAATCTCGTAGCGCTGGATTGGCGACCGGCGCGAGACGGCGATATTACCGGCGACGAGGGAGTTGGCTAGCGGCATCTGCGGCTAGCCACTGGACCGGCTGGCCCGCAGGGTACAGGGGTGCCGGGACTAAGGCCATGTCTATCCCTGTGCCCAAGGCCCCAATGGCAAGTGACTGGCGCACATTCGCAGTGACCTGTCGGTCATGGGGGAAGAAGCACAGGCGGCGCCGGCACAGGGCAATGCTTTGGTCGAGCAGGTGGCATGGAGGACGGTTGGTTCCTCATTTGCGCTTCGCCGTGATGCTGCGGTGTGGTGGAAGGCCTGCTGATCAGCGCCCGCTTCGCCGTAGGCGCTGAGCCTGACTCCCGCCTTCTGTCGGGCGTTGCTGCGGGTTGTGAAAGAGGATGCCGGCTTTCGGGGAGATCCTATTCCTGGGCATGGTGCCCTCAGGGTGGGCACCGGCGACAGCATCCTCAAGGAGGTGGCAAGGCAGCGCGTGATGCACAGGGCTAGTCGGAGTGCTTCTGGGCGATGGTGATTGACCCGGGTCAGA
>DAOTVV010000179.1:0-35439 GCA_034436255.1 Anaerolineae bacterium | reverse complement strand
AAACGACCAGCGGTGCCATTGCCGAGATAGAGAATATTCTCACCCAGGGCTGAGGCCAAGACTGGCATCCCGAGCGACATCAACTCCAGCAACTTCACCGATGATTTGGTACGACTGATCAGGGAATCGGCAAAAGGCACTATAGCCAGGCTGGCTGAGCACACCAGAGGTGGCAGGTCCGCCGGTGCCACCCAGCCCGCGACGATGATCTCGCTGCCAAGGCCTGCTGCCCGCGCAGCCGCCAGGAGCCTGGCCTCTTCACCGTGCAGGCCCTTGCCGACCACGAGAAGGCGTATCCCGGCCACGAGGCCTCGCAACCTCGCCAGGAAAGCAACCGGCCACTCCGGCGGGAACTCCGCAAACCTGGTGTAGAGCAACACTGAAGGGCCTGAGAGGCCGAGGCTTGCCCGCTTGGCCTCCACATCCTCTCTGGCCGGGCGGTCCAGGGGCCGACCGAGACCGTTGGGCACGTGCCAGACTCGCTCAGGAGCGCCACCCTGGCCCCAGGCCAGTATGCGCAACGCTTCGCTGGCGACTGTCACCGCACCGGCTCGCCTCAGGCACCAATTTTCCTGCCAGGTTACCATGCGGCGTTTCCAGCCCGGGTAACCAAGGACATCGGCCCAACCGCCCGGTCCCTCCCAATCGTCCATGTCGAGCAGCCAGGGGCAGCCGCTGCCAAACGCACGCCTGGCCTCGGCCAGCATAGCAAAGGCGCCGGAGTAGCCAATCGGCTTGAAGACGTGGATCACATCTGGCCGAAAGGCAAGCACCTGTCTGGCAAGCCCACCGAACATGGGAACCGGCCCGCGTCGGCCCGCCTGCCACACATTCACCCCGGATTGCAGTTGGCATGTGTTCTGGGTTGGTGCGTCAGGATCGTCCCAGGGAGGGAGGAATAGCCGGGCATCGTGGCCGCGCGCGCACAGGGCAGCGGCCATGGGCAGGGCGCGGGCCGAGGCCGTGGCCTTCGGCCTCAGCCCAAAAGGGCAGACCATGGCGATGCGCAGGCGTCTCTCCAGGATCATGGAGTGGCAATTGTAGCCGGACACGCGGGCGCAGTCTACCACATGGCGGCTAGGGATGCTGGGCCAGCACCTCGGCTGCCTCTGACGCAACTACGACCGGGACACCGACGGCAGCTGCGATCGCTTCTGGGCTAAGCCCGTCGAGCGTAAGGGTGCCCTCGGCGTTGAACATCGCGCGCGGCAGGAAGATCGTCTGGGGATGCGACTGGGAAACCTCATGCTTGGCCGCTGCGATGACATCCCGGGCGAACAATAGGCCGGATACAGTGACCGATTCGCCGAGAGCGCGGTTGATCACTGGCAGGACTGTCACTTGCGCCCCAAGCTCATTCATTTCCTTCGCGACCTGCCGCCAGACGGGAGCGATGAGTTGGCCGCAGACGACGAGTCGGCTCTCACGTGGCAACCGAACTTGATTGAGGCGCCTTCTGGCCCGCCGCCACCGCTCCAGAAAGAGGCGAACCAGGCCGACGCCGTTCTCGAGCTGTGGGTAATCGGCGTAATACCTGGTCCCAGGCAGGCGCAAACCGCTCATGAGGAACCATTCATCGGAGGCACAGACGCGTGAACTGCCAGTCTCTCGGGCACAGCGAAGCCGCCACCGTCGTATCTGGCGCACTACTCCATGCGCCTCCTCCGAGGTGAAGGTGCGCAGATCAGGCGGTGCATAGGCAGTAAGGCCGACCGGGACGACAGACACGCTGATCACCGCATCTCCTTCTTCCAGGAGGTCGCGCAGAGTGCGGTCAAGCCTGGGCCCGTCGTTGAGCCCGGGCACTAGCACTACCTGGGCGTGGTAGCGCAGGCCATGCTCGCGCAGCCAGGCAAGCTTGGCGAGTAACGGCGGCTCTTCACGGACGCCGAGGATGCGCTCGCGTGTCTCCTGCTCGGTGGCATGCACGGAAATGTAAAGCGGAGACAGGCGCTGCTCCGCCAGGCGCTGCCAATCCGACCGCCTGAGATTGGTGAGCGTGATGAAGTTGCCATAGAGGAAAGAGTAACGGTAGTCATCGTCGCGGACGTAAAGCGAGCGACGTAAGCCTGGAGGGAGTTGGCGCACGAAACAGAAGCGGCAAGCGTTTCGGCAACGCCTCAAGCCATCAAACAGAGGGCGCTCGAAATCAATGCCTAGATGTTCACCTTCGCCCAGGGTGACGTCATAGGTAACCGGCTGGCCCGCGCGCTCGACGAGAAGCTGGAAACGCTCTGCCGCCGTCAGGTAGCGAAAGTCAATGACATCGGCCAGTGCACGCCCATTGACGGCCAGAACGCGATCGCCCGGCCGGAGGCCGAGTCTCTCAGCTACCGAACCGGGCGACAAGCTAGCTATGACGCCGGCGCTAACCCGAGCCAAAGGATGTCACTCGAGACGTTGCTTCTGCGCCTTCTTCTTCTCGTAGTCACGGTAGATATACATGAGCTCCTTGTCGAACAAGGCGCGCTTGAGGTCCACCGCCATCTCTCGAGCCATGGCCAGAATAGCGCTTGCGTCCTCCTGGCTCAGTTCGATGCCGAACTCCTTGAACTTGTAGTAGATGGTGTGGGAGCCCGAGTGCTTGCCGACTACCAGCTGGCGCTCCAAGCCGACTTCCTCTGGGCTGAACACCTCATAATTCTTCGGGTCCTTGAGCACTCCGTCCACATGGATGCCGGATTCATGGGCAAAAACGTTGGTGCCGACGATCGTCTTCCAGACAGGCACAGCGCGTGCCGCCGCAACTGAGGCATACTCGACTATCTCGCGGAAACGCGTTGTGTCAATGCCCAGGTCGCGCCCGTAGAGGTACTTGAGGCCCATTACGACCTCTTCCAGCGACGAGTTGCCCGTGCGCTCACCCAGGCCGGCGATGGAAACGGCGACGCCCTCGGCGCCGGCTCGCAAGCCGGACATCACATTTGCGGTGGCCATACCGAAGTCGTTGTGCAGGTGCAACTCAATGGGCAGGCTCAGCGATGACTTTAGGTCGCGAATGCGGCTGTATATGCCGAAGGGGTGGTCTACACCGAGGGTATCGCAGTAACGTAGGCGTTTGGCGCCCAACTCTGTCGCCAAGCCATAGTACTGCTTGAGAAAGCCCATGTCGGTACGCGAAGCATCCTCGGCACTGACGGTGAACTCGAGGCCCGCCTCCTTGGCTCTTTCGACCGCCGAACTCATGCAATCCAGGGCCCATTCCCGTGGCTTGCCGAACTGCCGCTGCAGATGAATGTCCGAAGTCGAGATCGAAATGACGACGAATGAGACACCGCAGCGGGCCGCTGCCTCAACATCCTCAATCCTGGCTCGACAAAAGGCGCCGACCTGGAGGTTGAGGCCGAGTTCGGCGACGGCGCGGACGCATTCCTGCTCCTGTTCGCCCAGGACAGGGTATCCTGCTTCCAGCGCTGGCACGCCGATCTCATCCAGCAAAGAGGCGATGCGCACTTTCTCGTGACGAGCGAAGACGACGCCGGCCGTCTGCTCTCCATCGCGCAACGTCGTGTCTACTAGACGAATGTCCTGCTGGAGCGACTCTAGGATCTCCATATGTTCACCCCCAGTCGGCGTAGGTCTTCATACTCCTGCAGGACCTCTTCGTCGAACAGGGCGCGTTTCAAAGCGATGCTTTTCTCGCGCAGCGTGGCCACCAACTCCGGTATCTGATCCTCATCAATGTCGCGGCCGTACTGACGCAGCTTCTGGCGCAAGACACTGGGGCCAGAGTATTTGCCGAACACAAAGCGCCGCAAAAGGCCCACGTCGCCGGGCGCGAAGATCTCATAGGTCGTTGGGTCATGAATGACGCCACCGGCGCGGCCTTCAGACTCGTACACGAACAGGTTCGAGCCCGTGATCGGCTTCCAGGTGGGGATAGGCCGGTTAGAGGCGTTGGCGACGTACTCGCACAACTCGCGGAAGCGCGCGGTCTTGATGTCCATCTCGTAGCCGAAGATGTACTTGAGTGCCATCACGAACTCTTCCAGGACAGCGTTGCCGGCGCGCTCCCCGAGGCCATTTACGGTCGTGTTCACGTACTTTGCACCGGCCAGGACGCCGGCAATGGCGTTGGCCGTGGCCATACCAAAATCGTTGTGAGTGTGCATCTCGATGTCAATGTCCGCCTCTTCGCGCACTTTCTTCACGCGCTCGTAGGTGGCGAAGGGGTCGAGTACACCCACGGTGTCGCAGAAGCGGACGCGATCGGCACCGGCGGCCTTTGCCACCTGGGCGAACTGGATGAGGTAACTCATGTCGGCACGCGATGCGTCCTCAGCGTTCACCGAGACGTAGAGCCCATAGCTCTTGGCGTACTCGGTGGACTCCTTTACCGAATCGAGCACCCATTGGCGGCTCTTGCGAAGCTTGTGCTGGATGTGGATGTCCGAAATGGAGATCGAGATGGCAACGGCATCAACACCGCACTCAATTGACTCTTTGACATCGTTCACGACCGCGCGGTTCCAGGCGAGAATGCTGGCTGGCAACCCGAGCTGAACGATCTCGGAGATGGCTTTCTTCTCGTCGCCACCCATCGCCGGGATGCCGGCCTCGATCTGGTCCACGCCGATGCCGGCCAGCAGCCTGGCGATGTGGACCTTCTCGTCGTTGGCAAAGACGACGCCGGCCGTCTGCTCGCCATCGCGCAGGGTAGTGTCGTCAATCAGGATGCGGGCGGGCAGGAGTTCCCGCCAGTTGGCCTCCAGGGGTATCGGTGGTGTCTCGGCGCTCATGCTGACGCTCCTCTAGGTGATACACGACTCGGTGACACAGCGGCAATCAATGCCAAGAAGCCGCACACGCCGGTGTGGCGAGCATAGAGCGACAGCGCTCAAGCTCGGTTCGCACCTTGCGCCGCGAAGCCATCGGCTGCAATGCTCGCGTCAGCATAGACGCCTCGAAGCTCTGGAGGCATGAGCGCCGCCAGCTTGTACATGGCCTCGTCGGTCAGCCGTTGCACCTCTTCGCGCGGCGGCTTGCGGCTGCTGGCCGCAGGGCGGTACGGGTCACCGGTGCGTACGACTATCTTCGTTCTTCGTAGTTTCGCCATATTGCGGTAAATGGGCAAACCACCGACTACGGACATCGGCTGGATGAGGGCCCCTGTGCGCAGCGCCAGGTCAATGAGGCCGGGTTTCCCTCGCTGCAGGATGCCCGTGCCGCTACGCGTGCCCTCGGGGGCCAGGATGAGCAGGCCACCCTCGCGCAGCAACTTGAGGGCCGTCCGATAGGCCGGAACGTCGCCCTCGGCACGGCGGATCGGGAACACACCATAGAGCCTGTAGACAAGGCCCATAATCGGGTTCCGGAAGAGCTCCTGCTTTCCCATGATCGCTGCGTCCCGGTCGAGCACGGCGGAGGCGACGACGGGGTCGAGGAAATTGGCGTGGTTGCAGTAGATGATTACCGCTCCCTGAGGCGGCACCTTTTCCAGCCCATGCGTTTCGATGCTCAGCCACATGCGCAGTAGGAAACGGAGGACGCGTTTGAGGAAACGGTGCCAGCGGCTACGTTCTTGAGGACTCATTCCCCACCTTACACAGCAACTGTTCCAGGCGACACAGCACCTCCTCGATGCTGCAGCCCGTTGTATCCAGGTAGTAAGCGCCCGCTGCCATACGCAACGGGGCGATAGCGCGGCCGGAATCTATGCAATCCCGCTGCACTATGTTCGCCAATATGTCCGCATAGGCGGCTGCGCTGCCCCGCTCGCGCAGTTCTTTCTCCCGCCTGCGGGCCCGCTCTTCGGGCGAGGCGTCGAGGTAGATCTTGAGCTCCGCCTCAGGCAGCACGACGGAGCCGATGTCGCGGCCGACCACCACTACCTGTCCCTGCAGGGCGACGCGTCTTTGCTGCTCGAGGAGCGCCTGCCGCACACCCGGGTAGGCCGACACCTGGGACACGTTGGCGTCCACCTCCGGGCCACGAAGCTGCCAGGTTACATCCTCGCCAGCGAGGAACACGCTGTAGAGACGGCCATCGTCCGCTGTCGGGGCCGTGATTTCGAGGTTCAGTGATTGTGCCACCTGGGTCACCGCTCGCTCGTCCGAGATGGGCACACCTTGGCGAAGGGCAGCAAGCGTGGCTGCGCGGTAGATTACGCCTGTGTCGAACAATAGGTAGCCGAGGCGGCGAGCCAGAGCGGCGCCGATTGTCGTTTTGCCGGAGCCGGCTGGCCCGTCAATCGCTATTGACTTGGGCTTGTACATTCTCGCCTCTGCTTGCCAAACCGACTGTCCTCTGCAACTCGGCTATTTCAAGTGTCGTGAGCCGCCGCCATTGCCCGGGTGCCAGCGAGCCAATCTGTAGACTTCCGATCTGGACACGCCGCAGCCAGAGCACCGGATGCCCGAGTGCCAGCAACAGGCGACGGATCTCGCGCTTGCGGCCTTCGTTGAGCACGAGCCGCAGCAGTGTTTCGCTGGCTCTCTGCTCCAGGATCTCGCCGCTGCGGATACGCTGCACAATCATGGCGTCGCCCTCGGGGAGGGCTATGCCCTGCTTCAGTTGGCCCAGCTCTCTGAGCGTCACCTGACCACTGGCCAGCACCAGGTAGACGCGGGGCACGCCGTAGCGTGGATGGGTCAGCCGATACGCGAGTTCCCCGTCGTCGGTGAGCAGGACCAGTCCCTCGCTGTCGGCGTCGAGGCGACCGACCGGATAGACACGCTCGGGCACGCGGACCAGATCGAGTATCGTGCGCCGGCCTCGGTCGTCCTTGGCTGTCGAGATGACGCCGGCTGGCTTATTCAGCATGTAGTAGACATGCCGCCGGGGCGACGCCTCAACCGGTCTGCCGTCTACCAGAATCTGATCCCCTGCCTGTACCACCTGCCCGACTCTGGCTGGCTCTCCATTGACGCTCACACGGCCGGCAGCAACCATGGCCTCACAGGCGCGACGGGAGCCAATTCCGGCCTCAGCCAGAGCGGCGTGTATGCGCTTCTTGCCGGGCTGGGCAAACTCCGGGTTCTGCATAGCCCGAAGTATACCATAGCCTCTCCTCTCCGCGCCGAAGTGGTGCACCTGGCACGGAGGAACCTGGTGCCGCACCCCGATCGGGCGCAACTGTGGGCCACATCGTGCCTTAGCCGGTGTGGAAGGTGTCCCTGCCGATCTCTTCGATCGGACGCCCCAACCGGGCGGGAGAGAGCGAGCCAGTACTCCGTGTCGACTTCTGCCAGAGCGAGTTTGTCCAGTCACAGGATAGGGTTGAAGAGGGGCAACTCAGGCAGTCGGCTGGGCGCGAACACCGGTGGAGGAACCGGCCGCGGCATGCCAGGCTAAGATAGCGCTCCCGATCGGGCACGAAGTCCTGGCCGAAGCCATCATAGGTGCAGACGCCATTGGCGGTGCCGAGGGTGTCCTAAATAGCCGCATCAAGAATGGACAGGCAGAAGAGGGCGGCGAAAGGCAGGATCGGCTCGGGCAGCTTGAGCCTGGCCGACAGCCGAGCCCGCATGCGCGGCAACTCGCTCTCGCCCGCGAGGAACAGATCGAGCGGATGCCAAGTCGGGCTCAGGCTGCCTGCTCTAGGACAGCATTCCTCGGCCACGGTAGGCATGCCTGCGCGCCGCTCCGGGTGCTGCAGCGTTCTGCCGGGCCAGGCCCAGAAGTCCGACAGGCAGATGGCACCTCAGCCGTCGGGGACGCTGCCTGCTCCGTTCCCAACGTGCACCCTGGCATGTGCGAAGCTGGCAGCTTCCACAACAACGGCGCCGAACCGGAGTGGCATGCGAGCACGCTTTAGGGAAAAAGGGTCTTGCCTGCAATATGCGCAGGTCGCTCGGCATCTCGTTACCGCCATGGAGAGGTCCTCTGCGCCGAGGGGGCCTGGCCATCTGACCTTCGCACCGTCCAGACCCCAGCAAGACAGGAAAAAAGAAGAAGGCCCCGGGGTCGCCCAGGGCCTTATGGACGCTGAGGAATGCGGCGCTTCTCGCAGCCTTACTTGCCGATCAGCTTGCGTGCCGTATCTACGGCTGAGGCGGCATCGGGCGCGTAGCCATCGGCACCGATCTCATCGGCATAGCGCTGCGTCACAGGGGCACCGCCGATCATGACCTTCACCTGATCGCGCATGCCCGCTTCCTTGAGCGCTTCGATGGTCGTCTTCATGGAGGGCATGGTGGTGGTGAGCAGGGCTGAGAGACCGATGATGTCCGGCTTGCGTTCCTTCACTGCCGCCAGGAACTTCTCCGGCGAGACGTCCACGCCCATGTCAATGACCTCGAAGCCGGCGCCCTCGAGCATCATGGCGACCAGGTTCTTGCCGATGTCGTGCAGGTCGCCCTTGACAGTGCCAATGACGACGGTGCCGGAGGGCTCGACATCGCTTGCCGCAAGCAGCGGCTTGAGCACGTCCATGGCAGCGTGCATGGCTCGAGCAGCGATGAGCACTTCTGGGACGTAGAACTCGTTGTTCTTGAAGCGCCGGCCAACCTCGTTCATGCCGACGATGAGCCCCTCATTCAGCACCTTGTCTGGGGGAAGGCCAGCATCAAGAGCCTGCTGAGTAAGCTGCTTGGTCTTGGGAGCATTCCCGTTAATCAGTGCCTGCGACAGTTCCTCCAAGACTTCCATTTCCGCGCTCCTTTTGATCGGGGTTGCCCTTGACGCGACGACACCCCATTTTGGCTCAAGGCTGGCGTAAATGCTATCACAGGGTGGCACGGACGTCAATGCTTGGCGTCGTGATTGCGCCGCCGTGCCTGCGCCGCTCCAACTGCCTGCCGGCTGTGTCTCGAGGGCAGGCATTGGCCCGCATGCTGGCCTCCGTCCAGGGCCTGCCGCCGAGCCAGGGGCCAGCGCCTTGTTGTTTGTGACCGCCCCTCTCATGTTATAATGAACACGACCGGTAGGGCATGTTGCTCCGTCTCACCCATGTCTAGCCTCACGGGCGTGCTGCGAGGCCCCGGTTTGACTGTTTGGAGGTAGTTGGTGAATTCCAACTGGTTCAAGAATGGTTTCGTATATCTATTGATCGTGGTTGCGGTCGTTGCATTGTTGTTCTCGTTCTTCTCTCAGGGCAGCCACGACTCCAACCGCATAGACCTGGCTACCGTGGCCAATTGGGTGGCGAAGGGCCAGGTAGAGAGCATCGTGGTCTCAGGCGATGAAGTCCAGGTGAAACTGATCGGCAAGGATCAGAAGTATCTTGCCACCAAGGAATCGGGCGTCAGCCTTACTTCCAGCCTGAGAGATCTGGGCGTCACCCCTGCTGAGCTCGCGGCAGTCCGCACCTACGAGGCCAAGCCGGCTAGCCAGTGGGGAAGTTGGCTGGCCATCCTGGGCGGCGTGCTACCGCTTATCTTCGTAGCCGGGCTCTTTTTCCTACTCATGCGGCAGGCTCAGGGCACGAACAATCAGGCCCTCACGTTTGGCAAGAGCCGAGCGCGCATGTTTACTGGGGACAAGCCCACCGTCACTTTCGAGGACGTCGCTGGGGCGCAGGAAGCGAAGCAGGAATTGGCTGAGGTTGTGGAATTCCTGCGCGAGCCGGAGAAATTCATGCGCCTCGGTGCGCGCATACCCAAGGGCATCCTCCTGGTCGGCCCGCCAGGCACTGGCAAGACGCTGATGGCCAAGGCGGTGTCCGGTGAGGCCGGCGTGCCTTTCTTCAGCATCAGTGGTTCCGAGTTCGTAGAGATGTTCGTCGGTGTCGGCGCGAGCCGAGTGCGGGACCTGTTTGATCAGGCAAAGAAGAACTCGCCCTGTATCGTTTTTGTGGATGAGATTGACGCCGTCGGCCGCCAGCGCGGAGCTGGGCTGGGCGGTAGCCATGACGAGCGCGAGCAGACCCTGAACCAGATCCTGGTCGAGATGGATGGCTTCGATACCGACACCAACGTCATTGTCATGGCGGCTACCAACCGGCCAGACATACTTGACCCGGCTCTCTTGCGTCCAGGGCGCTTCGACCGCCAGGTGGTGCTGGACCGGCCTGACATCAAGGGCCGCGAGGCCATTTTCCGAGTCCATTCCCGTGGCAAACCATTGGCGCCCGATGTGGACATCTCGGTGCTGGCCAGGCAGACCCCGGGCTTCGTGGGCGCAGATATCGAGAATGTGGTCAACGAGGCGGCCATTCTGGCAGCAAGGCGCAATCGCAATCTGATCTTCCAGGTTGATTTGCAGGACGCGGTTGAGAAAGTTGTTGCCGGGCCGGAGCGGCGCAGCCGGGTGATCAGCCCGGAGGAAAAGCGCATTGTGGCTTACCACGAGTCGGGCCATGCTATAGTCATGGCCTCGCTTCCGCGCGCCGATCGTGTGCACAAGCTCTCGATCGTCTCCCGCGGGCTGGCGTTGGGCTACACAATGGGACTGCCAGAAGATGATCGCTACTTGCATTATCGCAGCAAATTCATGGACGATCTGGCCGGCTTGCTAGGTGGGCGCGTGGCTGAGGAGCTCGTGTTCCAGGATGTGACGACCGGGGCCAGCAACGATCTCGAGAAGGCGACCCGCCTCGCCAGGCGCATGGTGACTGAATTCGGCATGAGCCCTAAGCTCGGCCCGCTCACCTTCGGCGAGAAGCAGGAACTGATCTTCCTCGGGCGCGAGATCGGGGAGCAGCGCAATTACAGCGAAGCCGTTGCCGAGGATATAGACTCGGAGGTTCGCCGCATCGTCGAGGAGGCACATCAGACGGCAAGGCGCATCCTGGAGGCCAAGCGGGACAAGCTCGACCTGATCGCCGAGAAGGTGATGGAGAGTGAGACCCTCGACGCCGCCCAATTTGAGGCCCTTCTGTGGGGCGATAGCCCAGAGGCAGCGCCGGGCGCAGCCGCAACGGCCCCGGCCCCGTCCGTTGACGTAGAGCCAGGCCAGGAGGCAGAGGGCTCCGGGCCGGACGGGCGCGACGAAGCCTAGGCGCTCCGCGGCGAAGTGGGCGGAGCGGGAGCGCTGCCAGACACCTCCAGCCAAGTGAGTGCCAGCTTGAGGGCAGCCTCGGCGCTGGCATTCTTGTTGCCGAGCCTGTCGTAGGGCCAGAGGAAGTGCTGGCAGGCGGCGTGGAAAGGTGCTACAATGGCGATGTAGACGAGGCCAACCGGCTTCTCGCTCGTCCCGCCGCTAGGGCCAGCGACGCCAGTGGTGGCGAGCGCGATGTCGGCGCCAAAGAGCGCGGCGCAGCCCCTAGCCATCGCCAGTGCCACTGGTGGGCTGACGGCGCCGAAGCTCTGTAGATAGGAGAGCGGTACACGCAGAAGGCTGTGTTTGGCGGCGTTGGCGTAAGTCACAGCGCCGCCCAAGAAGTAAGAGGAAGACCCTGGGACATCCGTGATAGCGCTGGCCAGCAGGCCACCGGTGCAGGACTCAGCAGTGCAGATCGTGAGTCTGCGGGCCGCAAGGGCCTGGCCGAGCCTCTCCGAGAGTTCCACAAGGCTCATGGCGAACCTCCGACGCGCAATCCTACCACAGTCCAGTCCTCGTCCTCAACAGCCGGCCCGCAACACCGGTCTCGAAATTGGCAGTGGCTGCGGTTATTAGCTACACTAGTAATTAGCAGAGAGCGGACACCGAATGCAATCGGCCTATGCAGGGCCGCAAGCGGGTTATCCTTTGGTGAAACACCGTGAGGCCACAATTGCTGCCTCTCGATGGTGAGGAGAAGAGTACATGAGCAAGCGATTGGTGCTGGTGGTCGCGTCTTTACTGGTGGTAATGCTGGTAAGTGCCTGCACGCCACCAATGACGCAACAAGAGGAACCTACGCCCACGCCACTGCCCACACCCGTCGTGCCCGACAAGCCTGTGTACCAGGTGAAGAAGGGCGAGGTGATCAACAGCGTGGACTTCCTGTGCCGCGTGGCGCCCGTCAAGGAGGCCGACCTGTTTTTCAAGGTCAGCGGCCGCGTGTCCAGCGTGAAGGTCGAGAAGGGCTCTAAGGTCAAGGCAGGTGACATTCTTGCCGAGCTAGAGATCAAGGACCTGCAGAACCAGACGCAGGCGGCTCAGGTGGACCTGGAAAAGGCTCAGCTCGCTTTGGAGCAGGCCAAGTCTGCGAACGACGACGCTCTGGCGAATGCCCAGCGCAATCTTGAGATCGAGCAGATCAAGCTGCAGGAGGCCATCAAGCAGCAAGAGTTCGCGGTCCAGCAGGCTCAGCTTGAGCTCAATACGGCCGAACTGAACCTGCAACAGGCGCAGAACCAGGACTCGGGGTTGGCGTTGCGCGAGGCTCAGGCCAACCTGGACAAGGCGCGCATCGCCCTTAACCAGGCGCAGATAGCCTACACTGAGGCCCAGAACAACCCGGATGGCAGCAACGCTGCAGCTGAGGCTTACCAGAAAGCCGTGATTGACTACAACCTTGCCCAGGCGCAGTACGAGGCGGCCCAGAAAGCGGCCAACGATAGGGACTATAATCTGGCGCAGCTTCAGAACGCCGTAGCCAAAGCGAAGCTGGACCTGGCCCAAGCTCAGGCGGGTGTGGACCCACTGCTGCAGAAGAATGTCGAGGCAGCGCAGAGGGAAGTGGATCGTCTCAGCCGCGGCGTTGACCCTGTGTACCAGAAGAACGTGGAAACGGCGCAACTGGCGCTCGAGCGCCTCACGCAGCAGGTGGACAGTGCCCGTATCATCGCCCCATTCGACGGTGAAGTTCTGGGCGTGCTCGTCTTTGAAGGCCGCGATGTTGACGCTTACAAGCCAGTGATAGTCGTTGCCCAACCTGACCAACTCGAACTCTCCTGCGACCTGACCAGCAGCGTTCTGGAGAAACTGGCCGAGGGTATGCAGGCCAATATCGTGTTCTCTGATGCTCCTGGCCAGGCTTTGACCGGTGCCGTCCGGCAACTGCCGTACCCGTATGGCGCGGGGAGCAATGACAGCCAGGCAGCGTCTGGCGTGGAAGACAAGTCAACGCGTATCTCGATCGCTGACCTCAAGGGGATGAAGCTCGAGATCGGCCAATTGGCCAAGACTAATGTTGTCCTCGAGAAGAAGGACAACGCCCTGTATCTGCCTCCCGAGGCTATCCGCACCTTCGAAGGGCGTCGGTTCGTGGTCGTGCAAGACCCGGACGGGAAGCAGCACCGCGTGGATGTGAAAGTCGGCATCGTCTCGCAGGATAGGGTGGAGATCACCGACGGCCTGCAAGAGGGCCAGGTAGTTGTCGGTCCATAGGCGAATGGGCGTGGCAGGCTGCCCGACCGGCAGACCTGCCACGCTTATCTGTCCGGTCGTGTTTGGCGCTGTCACACGAGAGGTAACTGCATGAGCAGTTTGAGCAACTTCGTTGGTCTGATAGCACTGGCGATTCGCCGGTTGCGGGCCCATCTGGGTCTGACGCTGATGAGCCTTCTTGGCCTGACTGTGGCGGTTGGCCTAATCATCAGCGTCCCCTTGTTCTCGGACGCGATCAACTACAACCTGCTGCGCGAGCAATTGCGTGGCATGTCCGAGAACGGCAACCGCCCTCCTTTTGCCTTCATGTTCCGTTACGTGGGTGCCTGGTACGGCGGCATTGACATGGAGAAGTATGGCAAGGAGAACGACTACCTTACCAAGACGGCTCCGTGGACTATCGGCCTGCCCTTGCAGCAGACAATACGCTATGTGAAGACGGATAACTACCGCGTCTTCCCCGTCTCCGAAGCGCAGTATGCCGACATCCGCCAGCCGCTCGCTTATGCCTATGTTGGCTATGTCACCAACCTGCAGGACCACATCCACATGGTCGAGGGCACCTGGCCGCAGCCGGCTCAGACGGCCACCGACACACTGCAGGTGATCGTCAGCCAGCCGATGGCGGAAGCGGTCGGCATGCAGGTGGGTGAACAGTACATACTGTTCGACAAAGCGACCACCGGCGGCACTGAGCCGGTTCAGATTCCGGTTCAGATTGTGGGAGTGTGGACGCCCAATGATCCTAAAGAGGAGTTCTGGTTCTACACCCCCAAGGCTTTCGAGGATGTTTTCTTCGTGCCTGAGGAGAGTTTCCAGGCGCGCATCGTCCCTGTCACAAAGACTCCCGTGTATCTGGCGTTGTGGTACCTGATCTTCGATGGTTCGAAGGTGCGCAACGAGCATGTGCCTGGGCTGATCGGCCGCATCGTCACGGCGCAGTCGCGTGCGGCAACGGTGCTTGAAAACACGGCGCTCGATATCTCACCGATGGACGCGATGATCCAGTATCAGCGCCAGTCCCAGACGCTGACGATCCTGCTGCTCGTCTTCAGCATCCCGGTAGTGTTCCTGGTGCTGTATTTCATTGGGCTCGTTGCCGGCATGATGGTGCAAAGGCAGAAGGCTGAGATTGCCGTGCTCAAGAGCCGCGGCAGCACCAGCCTGCAGATACTCTGGCTGTATCTCATCGAAGGCGTGATCATCGGCATCGTCGCCCTCGGGCTGGGCATTCTGCTCGGTCAGGTGGTGGCGATGGTGATGGGCAACACGCGCTCCTTCCTGCTGTGGATCTGGCGCAAGCCGCTGCCGGTGATGCTCACCAAGACGAGCATGAAGTATGGTCTCGCCGCTGTCGGCATCGCTGTTCTCGCCAGCCTGATGCCGGCGCTTTCTGCCGCGGGGTACACTATTGTTACGTACAAGCAGGAGATGGCTCGATCTCTGCGCCGCCCGTTCTGGCAGCGCTACTTCCTGGACATCCTGCTTATGATCCCGCCTGCGTACGGCTACTACGTGCTCAGGCAGCGTGGCAACATCTCCCTGTTGAGCTTCGGCAATCAGGGCAGCCCATTCAGTGAGCCGCTGTTGTTCCTTGTGCCGTCGCTATTCATGTTCTCGGCTTCGCTGCTGTTCATCAGAATATTCCCCTACCTGATGAGTTTCCTGGCGTGGGTGGTCCAGCGGCTGGGCAGCGTGCCGGCGCTGCTGGCGATTCGGCACCTGGCGCGTTCGGCCGCCTTTTACACGGGCCCGCTCTTGTTGCTCATCCTCACCCTTAGCCTGGCTGCATTCACCGCTTCCATGGCCCGGACTCTGGACGAGCACAACTACGACTCGGTGTATTACAAAGTGGGAGCGGACCTGCACCTCGTGGAGATGGGCGAGAGCAATGAGGCTTCCAAGAATCCCGGCGCCGCCGGCACCAGTGACACTGGCGCTCAAGCGGCGGGCACTGATCAGGGCGGCTCCGAGGAGCAGCCGGTTGACCCGCTGGCCTCCACGGCGGTGAAGTGGTTGTTCCTGCCCGTCGAGGAGCACCTGCAGGTGCCGGGGGTACGTGCGGCCACCCGTGTCGGCAGCTTCATGGGCACCGTGAACCTGGGCTCAGGCAGCACGCAGATGACTGTCATCGGTGTGGACAGGCTGGAGTTCCCCAAGGTGGCCTTCTGGCGCCAGGACTTCGCCAAGCGCTCTCTCGGCGCACTGATGAACTCCCTGGCCGCCACCGATAACGCCATTATCGTTGACCGCCGCTTCCTGGCCGACAACGCAATCGGCGTCGGGGACAAGATCAAGATGAATCTCTCCGCGTCTGGACTTGGCGGCTCGGCCGAGTTCCGCATCGTAGACTACCTGGACTATTTCCCGACGCAATACCCGGTGGATGGGTATGTGGCCGTCGCCAATCTGGACTATGTCTTTGAGCGAATCGGCGGTGAGGTCCCTTACGACGTTTGGCTGAGGACGGACCCGGCTTACACGGGTAAGGACATCAGCGAGAAGGTATCTGACCTGGGCATGAAGGTCCTATCCTATAGCGACGCCCGTGACCAGGTGACCAAGTACGAGCGTGCTCCTGAACGCACGGGTACCTTCGGTATACTGTCGGTCGGCTTTGTTACCTCGGCTATCCTGACGTTGCTGGGGTTCTTCCTCTACTCACTGATCTCGTTCCAGAGGCGCTTCATCGAACTTGGCATCCTGCGCGCCATCGGCTTATCCGTGCGGCAGATGGCTGTCTTCCTCGGGTTAGAGCAGTTCTTCCTAATCGGTACCGGCATGCTGGTGGGCACGATCTTCGGCGTGTCGGCGAGCAGCATGTTCATCCGTTTCCTGCAGGTGGGCGCGGGCAAGACCGAGCTGACGCCCCCCTTCAAGGTGCAGATTGCCTGGGGTGCCATCGCTGACATTTATGGCGTGTTCCTGCTCATGTTCCTCATCGGCGTCAGCGCTATGGTCTCGATGCTGGTGCGCATGCGCATCTTCCAGGCGGTTAAGCTTGGCGAGACAGCGGGATGAGCGCTGGTGCTGCGGTCGAGTCGGGCGGAGCTCTGATAGCGCCGGCCTCTGGTGGAGGTACTACATCGTATGAGCAATGACTTCCTTGGCGCCACCGACGACCACATCGTCGTCTGCGATAACCTCGTCAAGATCTACAAGATCGCCGAGTTGGAGGTCGTGGCCCTTCAGGGCCTCGACCTCCTGGTGGAACGAGGGGAGTTGATGGCTATCGTGGGTTCGAGCGGTAGCGGCAAGTCCACTCTCCTCAATATCCTGGGCGGGCTCGACCGTCCCTCCGCCGGGAAGGTAATCGTTGATGGGCAGGACCTGCTCAAGGCAAGTGATTTCGCCCTCAACCGCTACCGGCGCACGAAAGTGGGTTTCGTCTGGCAGCAGACGGCGCGCAACCTGATCCCATACCTTACATCTCTCGAGAATATCGAACTGCCGCAGATGATAATGGGGCGCCCGCCGAAGGAAAGGCGCGAGTGGGCACTTGAGCTGCTCGACGCTGTGGGCATGACGCAGCGGAAGGACCATAAGCTGGTGCAGATGTCCGGCGGTGAGCAGCAGCGTGTTGCCATCGCCGTGGCCCTGGCCAATCATCCCGTCATCCTGCTGGCCGACGAGCCCACCGGTGAAGTTGACACGGTCACTGCCAAGGCCATCTTCCAATCGTTCCGGATGCTGAACGAGCGCTATGGCCTGACCATTATGATCGTGACCCACGACCCGGGCATCGCCAGCCAGGTAGACAGGGTCGTAGCCATTCGCGACGGACGCACCAGCTCAGAGACGGTGCGCCAGGTTGACACTTCTGCCGTGGTGGCCGAGGAAGGCCAGGAAGCCCACGGTCAGGATCAGGTGTTCGCCGCTTACGAGGAATACGTTGTCCTGGATTCAGCTGGACGGCTGCAGATTCCACGAGAGTTCCTGGCCGAGCTTGGCATTCATGACCGGGCACAGCTGGAACTGGTCGAAGGAGGTATCCTGGTGAAGCCAGTGCAGGGCCGGACGGCTCCTGTCGCGGCTGGCAGCGCCGCAAGCCAGCTTGACCTCGATGCGCCCCTGGAGGAGGACAAGGCGGCCGCCGTTTTGCAGCGGGTAGGTAGAGGTCTAGGCGGTCTATTCAAGGGACGCAAGGCCGGAGGTGAGCATGGCACTCGCTGAGCGCTTGGAGGAACCCGAGGTTGCGACGGATGAGACCATCGTCAGGACGGTGGATCTCGTGCGCACCTACAACGTGGGTGGGTCGGAAGTGCATGCTCTGCGCGGCATCAACCTGGAGATCAAGCGTGGACAGTTCGTCGCGCTAAAGGGACGATCTGGCTCTGGGAAGACGACGCTCCTGAATCTGATCAGCGGCCTGGACGTGCCCACTTCTGGCAAGGTCTACCTGTTCGGGCACGACCTGAGCACGGCATCAGAAGAGGCATTGCTTGAACTCAGGCGGCGGCACATCGGCTTCGTGTTCCAGTCTTTCGCCTTGATCCCAACTTTCTCGGCGATCGAGAATGTTGACCTGATGCTACGCATTGGCGGCTTCGATCGAAAGCAGCGCGCCCGCCGTGTCCGGGAGTGCCTGGAATTGGTGGGCCTGCTCAAATGGGCCAAGCATAGGCCATATGAGCTATCGGGTGGCCAGCAGCAGCGTGTCGCTATAGCTCGCGCCTTGGCCAACAAGCCGGAGTTGCTCATCGCCGACGAGCCCACCGGCGAGTTGGACAGCGTTACCGGGCGGCAGATTCTGGAGTTGTTCCGCGAGATCGTGGATAGCGAGGGCTGCACTCTGATCATGGCGACCCATGATCCTACCGTCGAGGATTTCGCAGACATCATCTACGAAGTGGTGGACGGGCAGATCAAGGAAGCCAAGGATATGAGGAGTTACCTCTCGGCACTGCAATAGAAGCGGAAGCTGGTGGAGTCTATCAGGAGGAGGTGAGAATTCACCTCCTCCTGTGCGTTCCTAGAAGGTTGGCGCCAGTCCGCGCTGCTGCAACTGCTCGCGGAAGTCGGCCATGATGCGCTGCAGGGCCTGCTGGGTCTGGGCTTCGAAACGAAGCGTTAGCCTGGGTTCTGTGTTCGAGGCGCGAACGACGCCCCAGCCATCGGGGAATATCACGCGGGCGCCATCAATGTCAATCACGGTATGCTCGCGCATGTAGTGCTGGCGCAGTTGCTCCACTAGAGCGAACTTGTCGCTGTCAGGGCAGGGGACCACCAACTCAGGGGTTGAGGGATGGTGGGGCAGGCTGTCCACCATGTCGGACAGGCGGCGGCCGGATTCGGCCAGCATTTGCATCAACATGCACGAGGCAAAGGTGCCATCGTCGAAGTCAATGTCCGGGTCGTTGAAATAGTAGTGTCCGCTCATCTCGCCGCCAAAGAGCGCCGCGTGTTCTCGCATAGCGGCCAGAATGAACGGATAGCCCACTCGGGTCATGATAAGCTGGCCACCCAAACGCGCGACTTCGTCAATCAGAACCTGCGATACCTTGACTTCGAAGACGATATTCGCGCCTTTGTGGGTGGGCAGTTGTTGCCGGGCAAGCAGGGCGAGGAAATCGTTTGGCGTGACGGTGCGGCCGCGATCGTCTACTATCCCCAGCCGATCGCCATCGCCGTCGAAGGCGAGGCCAGCGTCCGCCCCGGTCGCCAGCACTTTGGCTTTGGCGTCGGCCAGGTTTTCCTCTTTCATTGGATCAGGATGGTGGTTCGGGAATGACCCGTCTGGCTGTTCGTACAAGGGCGTGACCTGGCAGCCTATGTTGGTCAGAACCGCGGGCGCAACCAGGCCGGCGCAGCCGTTGCCGAAATCAGCCACAACCTTCAGTGGGGACGGCAGGTGAAACTTGCTGGAGACGGTGCTGATGTAAGGGCCGATCGCGTCCACCGAACGGATTGTGCCGTTAGCTGAGTCAAAGGGCCCTGAGGTGGCGAGCCGGTACACCTCTTGCAGGGCCTCGCTCACAAGTGGACGAGTCCCCTGGCGGACCTTGATGCCGTTGAACTGGGGCGGGTTGTGGCTGGCAGTAATCATCACACCGCCGTCGGTGTGAAAGTACTTGACGGCAAAGTACATAACAGGGGTTGGCACCAGGCCGATGTCGAGCACATCAACCCCCGTGCTCGTGAGGCCGGCGATCATGGCTTGTTGGTAGCTTGGTGAACTGAGACGAGCGTCGCGGCCGACCACAACGATTCGTGCCGGGCCAGTGTGCCGCAGGTAGGTACCGATTGCCTGGCCTATCCGGTGCACCACTGGATCGCTAAGGCTCTGACCGACGACACCTCGGATGTCGTAGGCGCGGAACATGTCTGGGTCAACGTAGATGCCTGCCATGTGCTTCACTCCATGAGGATCTCGTAGGGCTGAACTCACACCGTAGGGGCTACTGCCACTTCGGGGCAAAGTGCAAATAACTGCGGTCACTATATTGCGGCAGTCCCGTCGAGTCAAGCGTCAGGTTGGCCCTGGCGCCAGCTTATGGGCGGGGCCCTGGAGACGTGTGCCTCGAAAGGCGGTTTTTCCTGCCCTTCGATCGGTGCTATAATCAGCCGGTAAAGCTGTCTGGCGGCGGTTCGCACTTCGCTTCTACCCGGCCTCGTGCGACATAAGAGCTGTCTCTGCGGATATATACGGTATGCAAGTGCGTTTGCCGAGCTCCTCTACTCGCGTCTGGACCTCCCTTGGTATGGCCCTGCTTATCCTGGCTGGTGGCCTGTGTGGCTACTGGGTGTATAACACGGCGCGGGACGCTGTTCTTCACACTCAGTTCGCATTATCGCAGGGGCCTAACACGCTCTCGATTCCGCGACCAGCAACGGTCGGCACGCCTGATGTGCAGCAACAACCCACCGCTGAGCCTGGGGTCCAGGCCGCGGCCGGTGCGGCTACGCCTTCGGCGGTACGCCCACAGCGGATCAACATTCTCCTTTTGGGCTTGGACACGGCGAACGGCCACATTGAAGCAGCGCGCACCGACACGATCATCGTCGTCTCAATTGACCCGACCGGCGGGCCAGTGACGATGCTCTCGATCCCGCGGGATCTGTGGGTGCCCATCGGTCCCTATGGCGAGAACCGCATCAACACGGCCTATTTCCTGGGTGAGGTCAACAAGTACCCAGGCGGCGGGCCGGCGCTGTTGCAAGCTACGGTCGAGCAGAACTTCGGCATCGCCATAGACCACTACGTGGTCGTTGACTTCGACGGTTTCCGTCGGCTGATTGACCTCATGGGCGGAGTCACAGTGACCGTCGAGAAGGATATCTACGATGCCTCTTTCCCGACCGGCGTCGGCGATGGTACCAAGGAACTGTTCATCCCAGCCGGCGTCCATCACTTCACGGGCGAAGAAGCACTGGAGTATGTTCGCGCTCGCCACGAGACCAGCGACTTTGACCGGGCCGCCCGCCAGCAGCATCTCTTGCTTGCCATTCGGGACCAGGTGCTGCGCGGCGGCACGATCGCCAGCCTGCTGCCGCGCCTGCCCACGCTGTACCGCACTTTCTCTGATACTGTGCAGACCGACATGGCGCTCGACGATATGCTGCGCATCGCCAGGCTTGTTGAAGGTATTGACGTCAACAACGTCGAGACAGCTGTCATTGACGAGACGATGACCAAGCGCTACATCACCGACAACGGTTGGGATGTGCTGCTGCCTATTCAGGACAAGATAGAACCTCTCGTCCATCGCCTGTTTCGTGCTCCGCAGGAACAAGCAAGTCCGCTTACGGCAACGGGCGAGCAGGCGGCACCGGCAGCCCTGGCTGAGGCAGCCAGGGTTCTGGTTGTGAACGGCAGCGGCCGGGCCGGGATGGCCGATGTCGTGGCCGGAAAGCTGCGGGCAATGGGCCTGGATGCTGTATCCCAAGGAGACCTGGACCACGGCGATTATGCTGCCACCATACTCATCGCCTACTCCGACAAGCCGGCCAGCATCCGGGCTGTGATTGACGCGCTGGGCATCAGCGCCGACAACGTGCGCCAGTCCTCAGATAGTCCAGCGCCGGCCAATGCCGACATCAAGGTGATTGTCGGCCAGGACTATGCATCGGCTGTCGGCTGAATTCCCTCCCTTGTTTCTGTAGCACCGGCCGCTCTTGCAATCTTGCGCGACACCTTGTCTTGCCGAAACCTCTCCTATGTGATAGTATCGCCTCCGATTGTGATTGGCTTCACTAATACCAGCGTGGATAGCTGAGAGGGAAGCCAGGGGCCACCGCGGATAGTCCTTCAGTTCCTCCGCTGTGCCAAGTCTATCGTTCGATTGGCGCCTCCTGTTGCCAGACTGCGCGGTTTCGGGGCGACGGGTGACCGTGTGCCGTGCGCGCCTGGCGATCAGTCTCACGGCGATGCTGCTGGAGAAAGGTAGTGACTCTCAGAGAAGTTGCGGCAGTGGCCGGTGCCGAGATACTCACTGGCGAACTTGGGCTCGAAAGAGAAGTTGCGAAGGCATTCGGCTCCGACCTGATGAGTGACGTGCTTGCCTACGCAAAGCCAGGCTCTCTGCTGCTGACGGGGCTGACTAACCCGCAGGTTGTCAGAACGGCTGATATCGCCGACCTGGCAGCGATCGTGTTCGTGCGCGGCAAGCGGCCGTCAGGCGAGATGATAGAGTTGGCGCGCCAGGTCGGAATTCCCCTTATGTCGGCACCGGAAACCATGTTCGCTGTGGCCGGCAAGCTCTACCAGGCGGGTATTCGTGGCTGCGATATCGCCTGAAAGCCCGCCACTCCGCGGCTTGGGTTGTGGCCAGGCAGCGCATGGCGAATTGAGTAAAGCTCAGGAGCTTGTCTACGAGCTACGCATCGGTCAGGTGATGACCAAGAGGGTTGTCTCGGTGAACCCTGGCCAGACGATGCGCGAACTCGAGGAGGTTCTGCGCTGCAACCACATCGCTGGTGTGCCCGTGTTGCAGGACGAGCGACTGGTGGGCATCGTCAGCCTGCAGGACCTGATCAGGGCGCTGGAGCAGGGCCAGATAGACGCACCTGTCAGCGCCTGGATGACCACTGAGTTGCTGACCGTGCGCGAGGATGAGTCCGTAATCGAGGCGGTCAAGGCATTCGCCCAGCGTTCAGTCGGGCGCTTGCCAGTTGTTACAGAAGACGGCCGGTTGGTAGGCATACTCACCGGCGGCGATATCACGCGTGGTCTGCTACGGGCGCTAGACATGGGCTTGCGTCAGGAAGAGATCAGCCGCTACCGCGCCAGCCACATTTTCCAAGATATTGTGTCGGACGAATCAAGCTTGACTTTGCGCTATCACATCGCGGCGCGCGATCTCAAAGCCGGCGGTGAGGCATCGAGCAAGCTGAAGCGGGCGTTGCAGCATCTGGGCGGAACGCCTGAAGTCGTCCGCCGCGTGGCTGTCGCCACATATGAGGCAGAGATGAACATCGTCATCCATACGCTGCGCGGAGGCGAGATCGTAGCTGAGATACGGCCTGACCGGATTCTCATAACCGCGACTGACGACGGTCCTGGCATTGCCGACATAAATGCGGCACGGCGGCCAGGTTTCAGCACGGCGCCGGATTGGATTCGCGAGTTGGGTTTCGGAGCCGGGATGGGGTTGACCAACATCGAGCGCTGTGCGGACGAGTTCCGTCTGCACTCTGAACCGGGCGTGGGCACACGGCTTCGCGTCGTTATCTACCCAACAAGGAAGGAGCAGCTAGGCCGGGCCTGGCAGGTCGGTGGGCAATGACAGTAGCTGAACTCGCGGAGCGATTGGGCCTGGAAGTGCAAGGCTGGCGCCAGGGGCTGGGGCGCGAAGTGACCGGTGGCTATGCCAGCGACCTGCTCAGTTGTGCTCTGGCGGGCGCTGCCGCTGGTGATGTATGGGTGACGCTTCAGGCGCACCAGAATGTCGTCGCAGTTGCCAGCCTTGTGGATGTTGCCTGTGTAGTTATCACCGAAGGGGCGCGGCCCGATGCTGACACTCTGGCCAAGGCCGAGCGAGAGAGAGTCGTAATCCTGCTCACGCCTGACGATAGCTTCGCCACGATCGCTGGCCTGGCGAGGCTCGGCGTTGAGGCCTGAAAGGGCATGCAGGATCTGGCTATGGACCTTCACGTGCACACGGTGCTCTCAGCCTGTGCCGAGGCTGAGATGCTGCCGCCGCTGATCGTACAGCGAGCGCTGGAATTGGGGCTGGCCGCGATCGCAGTGACCGACCACAACTCGGCGGAGAACGTCTCTGCCGTACGGTCGGCTGCCTGGGGCAGTTCGCTCGTCGTCTTGCCCGGGATGGAAGTGCAGACACGGGAAGAGGTGCATTTGCTGGCGATCTTCGATGAGGTGGAGCAGGCTCTCTTGCTGCAGGGGGCTGTCTATGCTTCGCTGCCGCAGGAGAGCAACCGGCCTGAGTTTTTTGGTGAGCAGTGGGTCGTCAGTCCGGAAGGCGAGCCGCTACGCCAGAACACGCGCCTCTTGCAGACCTCGACTCACTTCTCAGTGGAGACGGCGATTGAGTTGGTGCACGAGAGGGGTGGTATCTGCCTGGCTGCCCATGTGGACCGGCCGGCCTTCAGCCTGATTGCCAATCTGGGCTTCGTCCCAGCAGGCCTCGCCCTGGATGGGGTGGAACTATCTCGTACTTGCCTGCCGGCAAGGTTCGTCAGCCGCCATCAGGACCTGGCCGGGTTCGGTGTGACCTGCTCAGGGGACGCGCACCGCCTGCAGGAAATGACTGCCAGGACCCACTACATGGTAGAGGCAGCCAGTGTCGCCGAATTGCGGCTCGCACTTGCACAGCGCCATGGGCGTTCGGTTCGTATTCTGGAGCCCAGCGGCTGTGCCTGATCAACTCGATGGTCTAGGAGATGCAATGTCCGCTCAAGAAACGATTGATCTGAGCAAACTCGAGGGCGTGTTTGCCCAGTATGGTGAGGAAAGGGGCGCCCTCATCCCTGTGCTGCAAGCTGCCCAAGACATCTACGGCTACCTGCCCCGCGACGTCTTGGAGGAGATAGCGAGACGCCTGCGTGTGCCTCTCAGTCGCGTCTATGGTGTGGTCACTTTCTACAGCCAGTTCTACCTCAGCAGACGGGGCAAGAACGTCATTCGTTGTTGTGACGGCACGGCCTGCCACGTGAAAGGCATGCCGTCCATCATCCGCGCCATGGAGGAGCGGCTGGGCGTGAAGGCCGGCCAGACGACACCTGATTACAACTTCACGCTAGAGGTTGTCTACTGTCTCGGGTCGTGTGCCCTGGCTCCCGTTGCGATTGTCAACGATCGGGTCGTCGGGCACCTGACTACCGAGAACATGAACAGCATCATAGACCGGCTGGCAAAGGGAGAGAGTGTGGCCTAGCATGCGCGAGCTATCGCTGCATCTGCTGGACATGCTGCAGAACTCCCGTGAGGCGGGTGCCACGGACGTCATAGCGGAGGTGATCGAAGACACCAGGCGAGACGAAATGGTCTTGCGGGTGACGGACAACGGCAGGGGCGTCCCGGTCGAACAACTGCCGCACCTGTTCGACCCGTTCTACACCACGAGAAACACGCGCCATGTCGGCCTGGGGTTGCCCCTGCTGAAGGCAGCCGCTGAACGCGCCGGAGGAACGGCCACCGTGGCTTCGGCCCCGGGCCGCACCACTGTCGAGGCTCGCTTCGTGCACTCGCATCTCGACAGAGCGCCGCTCGGCGATGTGGCTGACACACTATTGGCCATGATGCTGGACGACACGGCGCCGCGGCTACGTTACCGCCATGTCGCTAATGGGAACCGGTTCGAAGTTGATAGTGCTGAGATCCGGCGCTTACTCGACGGCATGCCGATCAGGCAGACCGAGGCGTACGCCTGGCTCCGGTCATACCTGGAGGAGGGCATCCGGACTGTGCGCCAGGGTCTGGCGCCATGACTGACCAGTGAGGTGAAAGACCATGCCTAAGATCGGCTCTCTGGAAGAGTTGAAGGCGCTGCGCGAGAAGGCGGCTAAGGACCTGCAGGTGCGCCTGAGCACTGGGACCCGCATAACCGTGGGTCTGGGCACCTGTGGGATCGCCGCTGGTGCTCGCGAGACGATGCGCGCCATCGTGCAGGAACTGAACAAGCGGGGCATTGATGCGACGGTAAACACAGTCGGCTGCATCGGCATGTGCTACAACGAACCGCTTGTAGATATCGAGCAGGCCGGCAAGCCACGAGTGACATACGGCAAGGTGACGGCTGACCGGGTGCCCCGGATCATCGAGGAACACCTGATTAACGGCCGTGTCGTCGAGGAATGGGTAGTTGGCCGTCTGGAAGTAGGAGGGAACTGATGACCGATGCTTATCGGTCCCAAGTGCTGGTGTGCGGTGGTACGGGCTGCAGATCAGCGAACTCGCTAGCAGTTGCTGAGGCGCTCAAGAGCGAGGTGGAGCGACGCGGCCTCTCCGGAGAAGTGCAGATTATGGAGACGGGTTGCCGCGGCTTCTGCGCTATGGGCCCGGTGATCACCATTTATCCTGAAGGGCATTTCTACTGCCAGGTCAAAGTTGAGGATGTCCCTGAGCTGGTGGAGGAAACGCTGGTCAAAGGGCGCGTGGTGGAGAGACTGGCCTACCACGTGCCGGAGAGCCAGAAAGCCCTACCGAACTACACTGACATCCCTTTCTACCGCAAACAGATGCGCATTGCCCTGCGTAACTGCGGCATCATCAACCCTGAGTCCATAGAGGAGTACATAGCTCGGGACGGTTACCAGGCTCTGGCTAAGGTGCTCAACAGCATGACCCCAGAGCAGGTATCGGAAGAGGTGAAAGCGGCCGGGCTGCGTGGCCGGGGCGGTGCTGGCTTCCCGGCCGGACTCAAGTGGGAGTTCTGCCGTAAGGCGAAGGGGAGTAAGAAGTACGTCATCTGCAATGCAGATGAGGGTGACCCGGGCGCTTTCATGGACCGGTCAATCCTCGAAGGCGATCCGCACGGCGTGATCGAGGGCATGCTGATCGGGGCCTACTCCATTGGCAGCGACGAAGGCTATATCTATTGCCGAGCCGAGTACCCTCTGGCGATCAAGCGCCTGCGCCAGGCTATCGCTCAGGCCGAGGAGTACGGTTTCATCGGGGACAATATCCTCGGCAGCGATTTCAGTTTCCACCTGCATATCAAGGAAGGGGCGGGAGCCTTCGTGTGCGGCGAGGAGACGGCCATGATGGCCTCCATCGAAGGCCGCCGTGGCGAGCCGAGACCGCGCCCGCCCTTCCCGGCTGTCTCCGGGTTGTGGGGCTGCCCCACCAACATCAACAACGTAGAGACGTGGGTGAACGTCGCTCCCATCATCCTGCGCGGCGCTTCCTGGTTCCAGAGCATCGGCACGGAAAAGAGCAAGGGCACTAAGGTGTTCGCACTGACGGGCAAGGTGAATAACACCGGGCTGGTAGAAGTGCCGATGGGGATCACGCTCCGCGACATTATCTTCGACATCGGTGGGGGTATACCACGGGGCAAGAAGTTCAAGGCTGTCCAGACTGGAGGACCGCTCGGAGGGTGCTTACCAGCGTCGCTTCTTGATACGCCTATTGACTACGACTCGCTGGTGGCAGCAGGGGCGGTGATGGGCTCAGGCGGCATGATCGTGCTGGATGAGGACACCTGCATGGTCGAGTTCGCCCGCTACTTTCTCACTTTCGCCTCGGCCGAATCCTGTGGCAAGTGCGTGCCCTGTCGAGTTGGTGGCCAGCGCATGCTGGACATTTTCAAGCGCATAACCACTGGCAATGGCACGATGAAGGATCTGGAGGATCTGCCTGTCATCGCTCAGGGAATGCGCGATGCTTCTCTGTGTGCTCTGGGGCAGCTAACGCCATCGCCCGTGATGAGCACCCTGCGTTTCTTCCGGGAGGAGTACCTGACTCATATCCTGGACAAGCGCTGCCCGAACGGCAAGTGCCAGGTGCTGACGAAAGCGCCGTGCATCAGCGCCTGCCCCGCGGGGGTGGACGTCCCTGCTTACATCACCCTGGCTGCTCAGGGGCGGTACGATGAAGCCCTGGCCGTGCATCGCCGCACCAACCCGTTCGCTTCAGTATGTGGCCGCGCTTGCATAGCATTCTGCGAGAAGCGCTGCAAGCGGGGAGAAATAGACGATCCAGTGGCCATTCGGCTGATCAAGCGCTACATCACTGAGAATGCCATCGTTAAGGAATGGACGCCCGAGATACTGGCCGAGCCCAAGGATAAGCGCGTCGCCATCATCGGCGGTGGCCCGGCGGGACTGACAGCGGCTCTGCGCCTGGCTCAGCAAGGCTATAAGACGGTCGTCTTCGATGCGCTCCCTGAACCTGGCGGCATGATGATGGTTGGCATCCCTGAACAGCGCTTGCCGCGGGATCTGGTCCGCGCTGAAGTGGCCAACATCCTGCGCGCCGGCGTTGAGGTGCGCAACAACGTGCGCTGGGGCAGGGATTTCACGCTCGATGATTTGAAGCGCGAAGGCTACGAGGCCGTCATTCTGGCTATCGGCACGCGCAAGAAGCGTGGCCTGGATCTGCCAGGTGTGGAACTGCTGGATGAGGCCGGGATTGCTCACGACGAGGATGGCTGCATCAAAGTGGGGTTCGCTTTCGAGACGAATCTGGAGCGCGTGTTCGCCGCTGGCGATGGCGTCATCGGCCACTCGTCCGTGGTGGAAGCGGTGGGGCAGGGCAACCAGGTTGCGGCCACAGTGGACCATTTCCTGACCACCGGCGAATTGAAGCGTATGGTGTTCGAGACTGAATACGAGTTCCCGGCAGCCGCCTGGCAAGCGGAGGACTACGCCCAGGCCAGAAGGCCGGCTGCGGCTTCCGAGTTGGTGCCAGGTGCGAAGGGCAACCTGGTGAAATCCGAGCGGGCATGGGATGAGAGGACTACTCAGGAAGAGTGCAAGCGTTGCCTTCGCTGCGACCTCGACTGGGTGGCATTCATGAAAGCGCGCGAGGCCGATCAGCAACCTGAGCCGGCCCTGTGATTCGAGCTATGATGAAACGGCATCGTGAAGCATTGAGCGTGTCTATGGAGGTCCGATGGCGGCCGTCACGATTTACATAAATGGCCAGGAGATACAGGCGGAGGATGGGCAGACGGTGTTGCAGGCTGCCCAGGCGGCTGGTGTGCACATTCCGACTCTGTGCCACCATGCCGCCGTAGCGAACTGGGGCGGTTGCCGCATGTGTTTGATCGAGGTGGAACCACGCGGCCAATTGCAGCCGTCCTGCACCTTCCCTGTGTCCCAGGGCCTTAGGGTACAGACAGATTCGGAAAAGGTGGTGCGTTCCAGGAAATTCGTGCTCAACCTGCTATTTTCGGAGCGTGGCCATTACTGCATGTATTGCGCAGCGAGTGGCAGCTGCGAGTTGCAGAACCTCGCCTACGAGTACGGCCTGGACCACTGGCTTTATGGCCGGCCAAACGAAGCTCGAGAGGTGGATGCGAGCCGGCCCTATTTCACGATGGATCATAACCGCTGCATACTGTGTCGGCGCTGTATCCGTGGCTGCGACGAGATATCAGCGGTGCACGTGCTCGGCATCGGCCAGAGAGGCGCCAAGTCCATTGTTGTGGCTGATCTCGACGCGCCTTTCGGCCAGTCAAGCTGCATCTCCTGTGGCACCTGCCTGCAGCTGTGTCCTGTAGGGGCGCTCGTGGACCGAAAGAGCGCGTACATGGGGCGCGACGAGGAGTTGGCTTCGGTCAAGACGGCATGCTTCGAGTGCGGAGTGGGCTGTGGACCGGTAGCACGCGTCCGCTCCGATCGCCTGGTGCGCATAGAGGGCGACTGGGACGCCGAGCCCAACCATGGTCTGCTGTGCAAGATGGGACGTTTCGAACCTTTGCGGGTCACGGCCAGGCGAGTGCACTCGCCTATGCGGCGGGTCGGCGGCAGGCTTCTCCCTTGCTCCTGGGAGGAAGCGTTCGCGGCGATCGCGCCCAGGCTGGCCGGCAATACAGTTGCTTTGGTCTCGAGCCGGGCAACCGACGAGGAAATCGCCGCCTTTCTGGAGACATTCGCCTTTGGCAGGGTTGCCTTGTACGGCGGGGCGGCGGCGCCGGCAATTCCAGGGCGCAGCTGTGGCCTGGGCGACGTCGAGCGCGCTTCGGCCATAGTGGCCCTTGGTGTCGAGTTGGATGACGAGCACGAGGTGGTAGCCTCGTTTGTGCGCCGGGCTTTGGATAGGGGCGCGAACCTGTTCTTGCTGGGCAGCCATGCCGCCAAGCTCAGTGGGCTCGCGACGCAAGAAGGCGACCTGTCTGCCGCGTCCGGGTTGACGGAAGCACTCACGGGAGAATCCTCGGTGGTGGTGCTTTTCGGGCCGGCAGCTACGGCTGCCTCGCTGGAAACCCTGGCCGGGCTGAGCAATGCGCGTTTCTTGCCTTTGCACTCGGGCACCAACACGGCCGCGGCTCTCGCCAGGGGAGTCCCGTGTCAGGCGCCCTCAGAGGCGGATACGCTCTATGTCTATGCCGCGGATGACCCGGCTGCCAGTGTGCCAGCGATCAAAGCTGGCTTCGTCGTGGCCCATGCCACCTACCACTCAGCCCTGACAGAGTCGGCTGACCTCGTACTGCCGGCGCTGCACTGGACGGAGAAGCTGGGGCACCTGACTAACATTGAAGGCAGGACCGTGGAGGCCAGGCGCGCTGTGGCGATACCGGCGGCGCTGCGAGAGGACAGGGACGTATTCGCCAGCCTTCGTTCCGTCAGGGTTCAAGCCTAGGCTTGCTGGCCCAATCAGGAGGATAAAATGGCAAAGCCGAAAATCGCGACGGACTGGCTCGGCGGGTGCGCCGGCTGCCACATGTCGCTTCTCGATATTGACGAACGCCTTGTGGCGCTGCTGGATAAGGTCGAACTCACTTCCAGCCCGATAACCGACCTGAAAGTGCCTCCGGCGAGCGGCGTGGATGTGGGCATCCTCGAGGGGGCTGTCAACAACGATGAACACGTTCACACTGCCAAGCGCATGCGCGAACGCTGCCGAGTGCTGGTGGCACTGGGCGATTGCGCTGTGTTCGGCGGCATTGTCAACATGCGCAACTACTTTCCGATCAGTGAGTCGTTGCGTCGCGCCTATGTCGCAAACGAAAGCACGGTTGATGGGGTGATCCCGGGCAGTGAGGACATAATGAGGCCGATAGCGGCGCGGGCGGTGGACAAGGTCGTCAAGGTTGACGTCTACCTGCCGGGCTGCCCACCTACGGCGGAGCAAATACTCTACGTGCTGTCTGAGCTGGCCGAGGGCCGCATTCCCAAGATAGTGGGCGAGGAACTGAAGTACGAATAGGGACGGGCCTGTGGCTGGCAGCCAGTTTCGCGCTGTCGGTTCGCAGCTTTCACAGGAGAATGAGATCAATGTCGCGTAAGATCATGATTGAGCCGGTGACCCGGATCGAGGGTCACGCAAAGATCTCGATATATGTGGACGACGATGGCCAGGTCGAGAGGGCGTTCTTCCACGTGAACGAGTTCCGCGGTTTCGAGAAGTTCTGCGAAGGCCGCATGTTCTACGAGATGCCCTGGATCACGCCACGCATCTGCGGCATCTGCCCGGTCAGCCACCATCTGGCGGCGGCGAAGACGGCCGATGGCATAGCCGGGGTTGCCCCGACGCGTACAGCCAACCTCTTGCGCGAGCTTATGCACATGGGCCAGATCATCCAGTCCCATGCACTGCATTTCTTTGAGTTGGCTGGGCCGGACCTGATCTTGGGCTTCGACGCCAGCCCGGCGGTGCGCAACGTCGCCGGCCTGATCCAGCAGCAGCCTGAGCTTGCGCTGAAGGGTGTCGGCCTGCGCAGGTATGGGCAAGAGATAATCCGCACCTTGGGCGAAAAGAAGGTGCACCCGAGGTTCGCTGTCGTCGGTGGCGTGAATGCGGCGCTGACGCCTGCTGGCCGGGACGCAATCCTCGCAGGCATTGACCAGAGCCTGGCCGATGCGAAGCTGGGCGTGAACCTCGCGCGCTCGTGGCTGGAAGATCACGGCGACTATGCCACGCATTTCGCATCTTTCCCGTGCGGCTACATGGGCATGGTTCAGGACGACGGTGCTCTAGAGCTTTTCGAAGGCAAGATCCGCCTGACGGACTGCAACGGACGTGAGCTAGTGCGCTTTGCCGGGGCGCAGTACCTGGACCACGTGGGTGAACACGTCGAGCCCTGGTCGTATCTGAAGTTCCCCTACTATCTTCCCTTCGGCTGGCCGGATGGCAGCTACCGTGTCGGGCCATTGGCGCGCCTCAACGTCGCCAGCCACATCAGCACCCCGCTTGCCAACGAGGAGCACAAACGCTGGAAGGCTCTCAATGGTGGCAAGCCGGTGGAGGGAACGCTCTATTACCACTACGCCCGCATGATCGAGGTCATCTACGCCCTGGAGCGTGTGCAGCAACTGCTCGATGACCCGGACATCCTTTCCAACGACATCGTGGTTAACTCGAACGAGGTCACGGGGCATGCCGTGGGTGCCATAGAGGCGCCGCGTGGAACGCTGTTCCACGACTACCATACGGATGGCGACGGCAAGCTGACCAGAGTCAATTTCATCATCGCGACCGGCCACAACAACTGGGCGATGAACAAGGCAGTTGAAGAGGTTGCGAAAGGGTACGTTGATGGTAACCACCTTACGGAGGGGATGCTCAACAGAGTAGAGGCTGCTATTCGCGCCTATGACCCGTGCCTGTCTTGCTCGACCCACGCCGTGGGCCAGATGCCACTGGCCGTGTCGCTTCTCGGCCCTGGCGGCCAGGAACTGGACTACAGGGTTCGTGGCTGAGCGCACGCTGCTCATTGGCCTTGGTAATCTGGACCGCCGGGACGACGGTTTGGGTTGGTTTGCCCTTAACCACGTTCGCCAGTCCCTGGGCCTGCCCCAACTCGATGCCTACGAGGATGGTCTCGATGACCTTGGGCATGGGTTGGACAGCATTTTCGTGCCCCTCTTGGCGCCGGAACTGGCCGAACTGGCCGCGGGCTACGAGCGTGTCGTGATTATTGATGCGCGCTATTCTGGTCCACCAGGCCTGCTCTGCGAGCGGGTGACGGTTGACTCGGAATCGGGAGCACGGCTACTATCGCACGACATGTTCCCGGCCGAACTGGTCGCGATGACGGCTGCTCTGTACGGTCGCTCACCGGAGGTTTTCGTCGTCTCGGCGCTTGGCTCGGATTTCGACTTCGGGGTTGGGTTGAGCCCGGGTCTGGAGGCTCTGCTCCCAATGGCAGCGAGCACGGTTCTCGAACTCATCGTGTCTGCCTGACGCGTGCCGCGAGAAGGCGCGAGCCAGGGCAGAGCCGCTCATAGCTCCGGCGTTCGCTTTAGCTGTGGCGGCCCGTCGAGAACCTGATATAGTATGCAGTGAGCAGCCGATAGGTAGGAGTAGGCCGCATGTGTCTGGCAGTCCCAGCCAAGCTGATATCGAAGCGTGATGACCTTGGCCTGGTCGAGCTAGGGGGTGTGGAGCGCGAAGTAAGCCTCATGCTCACACCTGAGGCCGAGGTTGGGCAGTACCTCATTGTGCACGCCGGCTTCGCCATCAATGTGATGGACGAGGAGGAGGCAGGCGCCACCCTGGCGCTGCTGAACGAACTGGCGGAGGCCGCGCAAGAACCCTGATGCTGCCTTATATCAGCGAGTTCCGGAATGCCCCTGCCTGCCGGGCGATCGCGGCCCGCATGCGCGAGCTTGTGCGGCCTGGCACAGAGTATAACTTCATGGAGTTCTGCGGCGGCCACACTCATGCCATCATGCGCTACGGCATTCGCCAAAGCCTCCCTCAGGGAGTGCGCATGTCATCGGGGCCAGGGTGTCCAGTTTGTGTGACGGCGCAACAGGACATAGACGCCGCCATTGCTCTCGCGGGGCGCGGCGGGGTGACCATCGCTAGCTTCGGAGACATGATGCGCGTGCCTGGCAGCCGAGGCAGTCTCCTAGAAGCCAACGCCCAGGGCGCCGATGTGCGTGTGGTCTATTCGGTGCTGGACGCGTTGAAGCTGGCCGCGGATGAACCGGACCGCACAGTCGTCTTCCTGGCCGTAGGCTTCGAGACGACTGCTCCTGGCACAGCTGCAGCCGTGCTGCAGGCGCAAGCGGCTGGCCTGAGCAACTTCCAGGTGTACTGCCTGCATAAGCTAACGCCACCTGCGATGCGTGCGATCATTGAGGCGGGCGAGACCCGCCTGTCGGGCATTCTGGGGCCCGGGCACGTGACCACGGTCATTGGTGCGGATGCCTGGTCTTTCCTGCCAAGCGAATATGGTATCGGCTGCGCCATCGCTGGCTTCGAGCCGGCCGACATTTTGCTCGCCGTGAGCGAACTGGTGCGCATGGCCAGCAGCCGCGAGCCTGAGGTCCGAAACATGTATCCGCGCGCTGCCACCGCTGCGGGGAATCGTGCAGCGCAAGCCACCATGGCACGTGTGTTCGAACCGGCGGTCGCCGATTGGCGAGGGTTGGGGCCGGTGCCGGACAGTGGCCTCAAGCTCAGGCCAGAATACGAGGCATTCGACGCCGAGCGCCAATACTGCCTGGAGCGCCTAGCTGCGAGGGAGCCGACTGGCTGCAGGTGCGGAGAGGTATTGCGCGGCGTTCTCGAGCCGCCGGGCTGCCCGATGTTCGGCTCTGCCTGCACTCCAGACTCACCGTTGGGCCCCTGCATGGTCTCGTCAGAAGGCGCCTGCGCGGCCTACTACGAGTTCGGGGGAGAAGGTGTCTGACCTCGTCCGTCTGGCGCATGGCAGCGGCAGTGTCCTGACTCACCGACTGATCTCGGATGTCTTTCTCAAGCACCTGCGCGACTCGGAGTTGGCCCGCCTGAATGACAGCGCCTTGTTGGACCTGCCAGCTCAGGCTTGCCAGGGCGGGCGCCTCGCTTTCACCACCGACTCATTCGTGATCACGCCACTCGAGTTCCCGGGCGGGGACATAGGCAAGCTGGCGGTGTGCGGCACCGTGAATGACTTGGCCGCTGGTGGCGCCCAGCCGCTCTGGCTAAGTGCTGCCTGGGTGCTGGAGGAAGGCTTGCCCATGGCTTTGCTCGACCGCCTGGTCGCTTCCATGGCGTCCGCCGCAGCCGAGGCAGGCGTGCGTATCGTCACGGGAGACACGAAAGTTGTGCCGCGCGGACAAGCGGACGGAGCCTACTGCAGCACCGCGGGCATTGGTGTCGTTCCTGCGGGCAGGCAAGTCGGACCGGAGCGCATCCGTGAAGGCGACGCGGTGCTCGTCAACGGGCCGCTGGGCGACCATGGAATGGCCGTGATGCTGCAGCGTCAAGGGATCAACATGGCCAGCGACCTGCGTAGCGACTGTGCCCCTCTTTCGGGGCTGGTGGAAAGCCTGTTCAACGCCGGCGTGGAGGTCCATTGCCTGCGGGATGCTACGCGAGGGGGCATGGCCGGAGTCCTGGTCGAGTTGGCCGAAGCTTCGGGTTGCGGCATCGAGATCCAGGAGTCAGCCGTTCCTGTCCGCAAGGAAGTTGCGGCGGCTGCCGAGATGCTAGGGCTTGACCCGCTGTTCGTGGCCAACGAGGGCAAGATGGTGGCCTTGGTGGCGCAGAAGGACGCTGAGCGTGCCTTACAGGCCTGGCGGGGCTCCCCCCTTGGCGAAGAGGCGGCGATAGTGGGCAGGGTTGTGGGCGCCCACCCGCGGCACGTGGTGCAGCGCACTACTCTTGGCACGGGACGGTTCATACAGATGCCGGCAGGCGAGCTGCTGCCTCGCATTTGTTGAGGCTTCCGCATCTCTTGCGGCGAAGTTGCCGGCATTGCCGGCAAGGCGGCTTGGCTGAATAGCTTCGGTTGGAGGCGAGTACCAATGAAACTGACTTGCATTGTTGACAACTACGTGGAGGAAGTGGGTTTCTGGGGAGAGTGGGGTTTGTCGTTCCTGGTTGAAAGCCAGGGGCGGCAGGTGCTTTTTGACACAGCGCAGACACCCGAAGTGTTCATGCACAATGTCAAGGCGCTCGGCCTGGACCTGAGCGGCGTGGATGCCCTTGTGCTCAGTCACGGGCACTTCGACCACACTGGAGGCCTGGCCGCAGCATTGCCTAAGCTGCGCCGGGTGCCCCTGTACCTGCACCCGGCGGCTTTTCGCCCGAGAAAGCACCTGACGAGCAAACTCGAGGACATCGGCATGCCCATCAGCCGTGAGGCTCTGGAGGCAGCCCTCGATGTCAGGCCCGAGGAGAAGGCGGTTGAAGTGGTCCCTGGCGTATGGACCACGGGCTACATCGCCGAAAGGACATATCCGGATGGGGGCAGCAAGGGACTGCTTGCCGAGGTTGATGGGCAACTGGTCCCCGATGACTAT